>JAQBPA010000164.1 GCA_028287765.1 Bacteriovoracaceae bacterium | reverse complement strand
AACTGTCCGCCAAGTGGAGATTCTTTTGATAAAATATGAGAAATGGGAAGACCGAGAACTTGAGAAACCCAAACTCGCTGAGATTCACTTAAAAAAGCACCGATATGAAATTCGAGATTATCTTTTTCGAATTTGACCCAACCACATTCTGCTTCGAGATATCTTGTTTGAAGACTTGGAAATCGAAACGGTGTTTGGACTTGTTTAAAAGTTTCGTGAGAAGGATGCCCTACTTTATGGTGAATCGTTTGCACGACTTCTGACTCGGAGAGTTTTGTGGGTTTCCAGTCGATTGAAATATTTTTAAGACCTTCGGTGATCGCTTCACAACTCTCAGCCACAATCAAAGCGACAGGTTCGCCTACGTAACGAACTTTATTTTCCCCGAGAATCAGTTGGCCGAGCGCCTTACCTCTCCCGAAAGAGGTATTGTTGGGAATATCACGCGCTGTGATGACGCGGATCACGCCTTTTACTTTTTCTGCCTTGGTCGTATCAATTTTCGTAAAACTAGCCCCTGGGTGCGGGCTACGAACCACGGCGAGATACGCGGTTCCCTCCGGCAGCATCGCGCTCAGATAGTCTGTCAAATAGAAAGCGTGGCCTCGAACTTTTTCTTTCTCCTCGTTCGAGTAGAGAGAAAAAAAGCGACGAATATATGTCGAATCGCTAAGTCCCATGATCCAATATGCTCGCTGAATCAAAAGTTTGGGTCAATGTCGTAGCCACGGCAAAAACCGAGAAAAACCTTGCAAATACCTGAATCGACCCAGAAAATTAAACTTAGGGACAGAGCTAACCAGCTAACGGGCACAATGCCCTTCTGAAAGGGGAAAATATGGGACAAATAGGTTTATTGGATCGATTCCATCAGGGAGGTACTTTTATGTACCCCATTTTAATTGTAGGAATTATTTCGGCTTTAATTATTTTGGATCGTCTCTACGTTCTCTATTTGGCGACGACATTTAACAAGACTCAAATTTTGACCGAAGTTCGAAATGCAATTTATTCGGGAAGACTTGTGGTGATGGGGCAAACGCTCATTCATCAAATTATTCAAACTGGTTTTCAAGCTTTCGAGAGATCGCATAAAGATTCTGAAGTTCAATTAGCCATTGATGCCGCCGCTTCGAAATATTTTCCAATCGTTGAAAAAAGAACAGGTTATCTCTCGATGCTTGCGAATATCGCCACTCTTCTTGGCCTGCTCGGAACCATCTCCGGACTGATCGTTTCGTTTGCAGGTGCAGCTACCGCCGATCCCGCAGAAAAGGCAACAAAGCTTGCGTCCGGAATTTCGGAAGCGATGAACTGTACCGCCTTTGGACTGACCGTCGCAATCCCCACGCTTCTCTGCTACGCCTTTCTTCAAGGTCGCACGCAAAAAATTATCGATGACGTAAATGAAGTTGTTTTAGAGAGCATGAACTTCGTCATCACTCACCGAGAAAAACTCAAATCCGGAAAGGGCGAGGCCTAAGATGGATTTTTTACTGCGCATTAAACATGCCTGGGATGCCGGTGGAACTTTTATTTATCCGATTCACATCATCGCCGTTCTCTCGATTGCGATCACGCTTGAGAGATTTTATTTTCTCTACATCAAGTCTTCTATGAATGTGCGATCATTTCTCGATCAACTTGCGCCTTCGATCGCAAGAAAGGATTTACAATCCGCCACTCAGTTTTGCGACTCGATCAATGCACCAGCAGCACGACTCGCAAAAACATTAGTCGTACGATCGATCAGTAAAGGTAGCCGAGAAGATATCGAAGCTATGATCGAAGCCGGACTCACACGAGAAAGCCATCCGATCGAAAGACGCACAAGCTATCTCTCGATGCTCGCCAATATCGCAACACTTCTTGGCCTTCTCGGGACCATCTCGGGACTTATCGCCTCTTTTGCAGCAGCCGCAAAGATCGATCCGTCGCAAAAAGCAGAACTTCTCGCGACTGGTATTTCGGAGGCGATGAATTGTACGGCATACGGACTTGTGGTCGCGATCTTCTCGCTTCTTGCGTATGCGCTTCTTCAAGGAAAAACGCAGAGTCTCATCGACGAATTAAAAGAAGTCGCATTCGAAACCCGGAGCATGCTCCCCTACGATAAAGCAGATAAGGCAGCGTAAAAAATTATGGGCGTAAGCGTTGAATCATCTTCAAAAGGTCGAAAAAAAGTAGATTCTGAACTTAACCTGATTCCCTTCATCGATTTGCTGTCGGTTTGTCTTTTGTTTCTTTTAATGACGGCGGTGTGGGTACAGATCTCGAAAATGTCGGCGTTCAGTCAACCCTCCGGCGAGACGACGATCACTCACAGCGATGTCTCCAGTATTACCAAAGCCAAAGAAGATCGCGATTTCGAAGTTCTGATTCGAACCGACGGCGTTCAAGTAGTGGCCGATCAAAAAACACTCGCGGTGTTTCCGGTTTTTGAAGCCAAGGATGCACTCCTGAAACTGCAGGCCAGTTTTGGAAAAATTGAAAATCCAAAAATTAGTTTAAGAGCAGCGGACGACGTGGTTTACGAGAATGTGATCATGGTTTTGGATTCACTCTTTTCGATGAAGCTCACCAATATTACGATCGGGGGATTAAATTAAGTGCCTATTTTAGCTCCAGCCAAGCGAATTAATCCGACCATCAAACGACGCACAGGCTTTGAAAAGAAAAACGTCTACGCCTCCCTACTTCTCGTCAGCATGGTCGATATGTTTGCCATCATGGTTATCTTTCTTCTTCAAAGTTTTAGCGCCGAAGGAGAACTGATCGTTCTTCCGAAAGGACTCGAACTTCCTAAAGCAGAAAATATTGGAGTCTTAGAAAGAGCTCCAAGTCTTGTCATCTCGCAAGATCAAATTTTACTCGAAGGAAACGTGATCGCCAAAACAGGAGACGTCGCCGCTCAGACTGAATGGGCTGTTCTTCCGCTTCAAAAAGCCTTGAGTGACTACCGAACAAAGTCGCTCGCAGAAGCTACCAGAAAGGGGCTCACGGGAGATGCAGCGACTAAGTTTGGACAAAAAATAAATATTTCTGCCGACAAGCGACTTACTTTTCAGGTGGTCAAAAAAGTTATTTATAACGCAGGATTCGCGGGCTATCCCGATTTTCGATTTGCCGTCTTTGGTGGATCGAAGCCGCCGGTTCGTGCTGAGACGCTGAATCCATAGTTTAAGGCTTTTCGTTGCTGGTGTTTTTATTTTGCAATCGCAAGCGGGCCACTTCATCATAACTTTTAAAAGGAACGACTTGGCCATGCATCACTCGATCATAAAGGCTTTCGAGAGCTACGGTGATTCGCTCTCGAAGAGCAATGTTATCGTGGCTCACCGTAAGAGATCTTAGCTCTTCTGGTTCTACGTTGAGTTCGTAAGCGAGCTGGCTCAAAGAAATTAAGGCCTCTTCTAAAATTTCTTGAATCATTTCCCGAGTGGCCCTCAAATCTTCGCTTACAAAATTACCCGGAACACGTCGCGGCTCTTTTTCTAAAATTTCAAGTTTTGAAAACATTTCTTCGGAGAGAGGAAAATACAATTTATCGTTATAGAATTTGTTTATGGGAGTAAGTACTGATTCTATATGGAATCTCATTCTGAGAGTTTCATCCAACGCTGAGACCTTCCAATTTTTAAAATGAAGCTTTTGTAAAAAAACGCGCTGCTTTTCGTATTCCACTTTATCGTTTTCAAATGCAATCCTTCCAGCTTCTACAAACCCTGGGTCACGGCTTGCTTTTTCACTAAACTTTCTTAAACCCGAAAATACTCCTGGCGCATCATTCCTGCCTGGCGCGTACAGATATTTTTTAACAGAAACAACGGACAAACCAGAAAGTCGTGCAATGACTTCAATGGGAATATTTTTCTCTCGAATAAGTTCTCTCAGAGGTTCGATGACTTCCTTCCTTCTAAGAGTGATTCTTTTAGATGAAAGCTCAGGTAAGGATTGAAAACACGACTTCCCATACGGTCTACGCGAATCGGTGCCAGCATTTGCTATGCCAACCCATAGAATGCAGACAAAAATAAAGGACCTATAAAGAATGGCGAACATTTCGTATTAATGGAGCAAGAATCGTGCCAGATTTCTTCAATTTTTATTGGGACTTACTTGTCCCTTCTGCGACATTCACAGTTCGAGATAGCTGCAATTCAAAAAATACATCCGTTCATTTCAGCACCTTAAAGAAAAAATCCTTTGGCATACTTCTTGCAATTTTTTAACTCCGATAGATCGTTTTTTAATTTTTATAAGGGAGATTTTCAATGAACCGAATAGTGGGCTTTTCACTTTTTATTCTGAGTACGACTACTTTTTTGTTACCGAATGCTTTGCGTGCAGACAGTCAGACGACTAGTCTCTTTGAACATTTAGGCTCTCAAATTAGTAAATCAACTCTCATTGAAACTACAAAAATGAATCAAACAACCTATTACCGATTCTCCGATTCACAAAATGCTCAGGCTAATTTTACTTTGAAAGTGAATTCAAAAACAGGTGAAATCTTAGGAGCGACTTTTAACAGTGCCGACTCCTTTACCACTAAGACTTCACTCACTTTGCTCGCGAGGCCTGCGCCCGCTGAAAAGGTTCTTCAGTTCTATGAAAATCAGAAAGAAGATTCTCTAAAATTTAAAAGAATTCGTTTAAAGTCGGTCGTCCGTGCACTCAAAAAATCAAAGCAAAATACGGAGATCTTAGAAGATATGAAATGGGTTCGTCCGCCGGCCGTCCAAACAGAACGCACTACTAACTTTTTAATGCATCTTAAAAGCATTTCAAAACTTGAGCCAAGCGGCAGTGATTCGGTAAAAAGCGCTTCGATTACTTCTCCCGTTCAAAAAGAGGAGTCGGCGCCAGTCTGCCTCGTCTGCAGTTCTCAATAAAAGATGAACTCGCATCAGTACCTTGTCGAATTTGCGATCGTCGCTGGTGCACATATTCTAGCGGTCATGAGTCCAGGCCCAGACTTTGCTTTGATTGTGAAATCATCGCTCTCTCAGACCAGAAAAATCGCGATCTTAACAGCACTCGGAATTGCCTTAGGAATTTGTATTCATATTTCTTATTGTCTATTTGGAATCGCTATTCTCATTTTAAAATTTCCAGCGCTCTACAGCATTATTCGATATTTGGGGGCTTCGTATTTAATTTATCTCGGAATTCAGTGCTTACTCGAAACCGGACGGGCACACAAAATAAGAAATGCCGTGGAAAAAAAATTTAAACCCATGAATCCAGCAAAATCAGTTTTTACCGGCTTTTTGACAAATGCACTTAATCCAAAAGCGACCCTCTTCTTTTTGAGTCTCTTTACGCAAGTAGTTCGCACGGATACGCCTTGGTGGATCCAGAGCCTCTATGGAATGGAGATGATCGCTGCTACATTTATTTGGTTTTCGTGTGTAGCTCTTTTTATCACGACACCTCGATTTAAAGGCCGATTTGAACGCGCACTTGTCTTTTTAGTTCCAGCAATGGGCGTTCTCCTCTTAGCCTTTGGTCTAAAGCTTTTTATCTCTTAATAAAACTTTCTTTGCCCCCATTCTCCCGTCTAAATTAAAGGATAATGAATATTCCTTCAAAACTTGAACTTCCAAATTTTGAAACTACGCCAGATGGCATTTCGACCCTTGTCGATCGGTTAATCGAGAAGAGCAAAGCGCGAATCAAAGAGATTGGGAATCAATCGACGGCGGACGTCACATTTAAATCCACACTAGTCGCTCTTGATGACCTCGGCTGGGAAGAAGGGGCGGCGATTAGCCGAGTGCACCTTCTACACAATGTCTCTGCAAACGAAGATCTACGAAAGGCTGCCCAAGAAGCCATTGTGAAATTTCAAAACTGGAGCATTGAGCGCGCGTACGATCCAAAAGTTTATGCTGCGGTAAAATCTTATTCAGAAAAAAAAGAAAAACTTGAAGGGGAAGAAAAGAAGCTTCTCGATGAAACACTCAGAGACTTTAAAAGGATTGGACTTGATCTCCCTCTGAATAAACAAACACGGCTGAAGGACCTTCAAAAAAAGCTCTCTGAAATCGAAACTCAATTTTCTTCAGCGATTAATGAATATCAAGATGAACTTCTTCTCTCGCGAGAGGAACTTGAGGGCCTTGATGAAGATTTTATCAAAAATTTAAAAACGACTGAGAACGGAAAATTCCGAGTTTCTCTCGACTATCCAGAATATCTTCCAGTGATGGAGTTTGCAAAACTTGAATCGACGCGAAAGCAGCTCTCGATCAAAAAAAATAATACAGCAAAAGAAACGAATACGACTCGTCTCTCCGATATGGTCGTTCTTCGTAAAGAAATTGCCGAAGTTTTAGGCTATTCTTCCTGGAACCATTATGTGATCGAAGAGCGAATGGCGAAAACTCCTGAAAAAGTTTTCGATTTTCTTGGAGGCTTTGAAAAGCGACTTCGACCCAAAGTAGATCGAGAACTTGAGCAGCTCCAAAAACTAAAGCGAGAAGAAACTCACGATCCAAAAGCCGAAATAAAAACATGGGATTACTATCACTATGCTTCGCTCTACAAAAAGAAATTTTACGAGGTCGATACGAGATCTCTTCGAGAATTTTTTCCCCTTGATCATGTGCTTACGGGTTTTTTTAAATTGATTGAGACTTTGTTCTCGATCCATTTTATTGAGCAAAAAACCGGCAGTTTTGACAGATGGCATGATGACGTTAGACTTTTTAAAGTAACCGATTTAACCGGCACTGAGCTTGGCGCTTTTTACTTGGATTTATTTCCGAGAAAAGGAAAATACGGCCATGCTGCTGCGTTTGGTTTAATCGAAGGAAAGCTTTTACCTGGCGGCGTTTACCAAAGACCCGTTAAGGCCATGGTCTGTAATTTCTCGAAAGAAGCTCCTCATCTTCTTTCGCATGCAGAAGTAGAAACACTCTTTCATGAGTTTGGACATATTCTTCACGGCATTCTCACCTGGGCAAAATATTCTAAATTTTCCGGAACGAGCGTCGCCTGGGATTTTGTTGAAGCACCTTCGCAAGTATTAGAGAACTGGGCATGGGATTACGATATTCTTCAGATGATTGCCAAACATTATAAGGACCCCAAAAAGAAAATTTCAAAAGATCTCGTCGAGAAGATGAACGAAGCTCTAAAAGCAGGCGCTGGCCTCTTTTATTTAAGACAAGTTTCTTTTGCCAAGGCGGATCTTTCGATTCATGGAAAAACTCTGACGAAAGATCCTGTCGCACTCATTAATCAGGTCATCAGTGAAACCTTTCTTCCCGTTCCGGAAGGCACATCGCTCGGCGCGGGCTTTGGACATCTTGTAGGGTATGCCTCGGGTTATTACGGCTACGCCTGGTCCGATGTGATGGCGGCAGATATGTTTTCTCTTTTTCAAAGTGCGGGCCTTCAAAACAAAGATCTCGGTCTTCGACTTCGAAAAGAAATTTATGAGCCCGGAAGTTCTCGAGACGAAAATGTGTCGCTAGAGAGTTTTTTAAAGCGGCCGCTCAGTTACGATTCTTTTTTTGAAAGTATTGGTCTTTGAAAAAACCTCTCTTTAAAAAAGTTCTCGTCGCTAATCGAGGTGAAATCGCGATTCGTATTCTTCGAACAGCTCGTGAGATGGGAATAAAGACAGTTGCTATATATTCTGAAGCCGACAGAGATTCACTCCATGTTGGTGAGGCAGACGAAAGTGTTTGTGTTGGCCCCGCTGAGAGTCAAAAATCTTATCTTTCTGCTTCGAATATCTTATCCGCAGCAAAAAAATTGGGTGTTGATGCAATCCATCCTGGCTATGGATTTTTATCGGAAAACGCTGGATTTGCTAACGAGGTGATCAAAGCAGGAATGACTTTCATTGGCCCCGACCCGAAATCAATCGAAGGGATGGGCGACAAAGTCATCGCCAGAAAAACGGTCGAAGCGAATGGCGTTCCGACCGCGCCCGGAACTGGTGCACTCGAAAATTTAGATGAGGCATTGAAGTCAGTGACTAGTCTTTTAAAAACCAGACCTGATTTTAAATTCCCTCTTCTCATTAAGGCCTCCGGAGGCGGCGGTGGAAAGGGAATGAGAATTATTCATAAAGAAAGTGAACTCAAAGAAGGACTTGAGCGCGCGCAATCGGAGAGTTTAAAGGCCTTCAATAATCCGGTCATTTTTGTAGAACGTTATTTAGAGAAAGCGCGACATATCGAGGTGCAAGTTCTCGGGGACGGAAAAAATATTCTCCACTTATTTGAGCGCGAATGTTCGCTTCAAAGGCGCCATCAAAAGGTGATCGAAGAAGCTCAGAGCCCGTCGCTCACTCCAGAGCTTCGAGCTAAAATATTAAAAGCCGGCATTGAAGCTGCCAAAAGTGTGAATTATAAAAGTGCGGGAACAGTTGAATTTATTGTTTCTGAGCAGGATGAATTTTATTTTTTAGAAATGAATACTCGAATTCAAGTAGAGCATCCTGTAACCGAGTGGATTACGGGAGTTGATTTGGTGCGAGAACAGTTTCGAATTGCGGCCGGTGAAAAATTAAATATCAGCCAAGAAGATATTAAATCGAATGGTCATTCCATCGAAGCTCGGCTTTATGCAGAGGACCCTGATCATGATTTTCTGCCCCAACCTGGAAATCTCCATTTCTTAAGATTTCCGTACTGGACAGGAGTTCGCGTGGATCCGTCAGTGCAAAGCCCTTCTGTCATTTCATCTTTTTATGATCCGATGATTGCTAAAGTATCTGCATGGGCGCCCACCCGCGAAGACGCGACCGAAAGGCTTCGACTTTTCCTTTCGGAAACACAGGTAGAAGGTTTAATTAGCAATCGAGCTTTTCTGATCGAGATCTTGGAATCCGAATTTTTCAAAAAAGGTCGCTACCACACTCAACTTCTTCAAGAGAAAAACTGGCGCAAGACGAAAGCCCCGTCAGCAAAGATTCTTGCAACGGCATGCTTAAAAGACCATTTGCAAAATCAAATTTCAATCGAAGCAAGACCTCTTTCGACATGGCAGGAGTCACTCAGTGCGCTGGAGACTTAAAACTTCTGGATCTGAAGATCCGATTGAAGTGACGCTCCTTTCAAAAAAGGATGAGGAGTACACTTTTAAAGTCGGCGAAGAAATCGTCACAATCGAAAATCCCGAAGTCTTTCCATTCTCGATCAAAACAAAAAACCTACGTTTGAGTTTTGAAACATGGACCTCCAAAAAATGGAAGGCCATTTCGGGTTCAGAAACTTATACGATAGAACCTCTCGCATGGGGATCATCCTCGCAATCTTCACAAGGCGAAATTCTCTCAGAAATGCCCGGGCGAATATTAAAGCTCTTGGTGAAGGTTGGAGAAAAAGTTTCTGAAAATCAGCCACTTCTCATTATGGAAGCCATGAAAATGGAAAACGAAATCCGTGCGACGGGAAACTCCATCGTGAAATCGATCGCTGTCCAGCAAGGGCAAAGTGTGGAGTCTGGGACGCTCTTACTGGAGCTCGAGGCAAATAAGTAGTATTCTTATACAGAATGAAAATTTTCATTTTTAAATCCGTTTTTCTTCTGACAACTTGCTGCATCGCATCGAAACTTCATGCTCAGGCTGTTTGTTCTCCGCCTCGAAGTGCACTTATGGACGGAACAAATTCTGTTCTCCAGTACCTGGATGAAAAGATGGCTACTGTTCCGCCTCCAAAAGAATTTCTAATCGAAAGAGATGTGCACTTGAATGGAATCTTTGGAAAGCAACTGATTTTAGATCTTCGACTGCCGGATAGCGATGCCGTGATTGGAAAAGTTTTCCTTTCCGAATTTCAATCCTATCGTGGCCTTGAAGTGGTAAAGGTTGAAGTTGGCCACGCTACTCTCAAAGCTCGTGATGGAAAACTTTTTGAACTTTATTCTGGCAGCTCAGACTGGGCAAAGGTCATGGTGCTTGGAGAGAGACGCGATCAGTATTCAGAATTAATCGCCAATGCCTTAAACATGACAGATCTGGAATACGTAAAGAGAGTTTCTTCAATAACATTTGGATATGTAACTGATGAATCCGCTAAAGCCAGAAAAGTGCGAGCTGGGGCGAGCCAAATTGTTTCAAGTCTGCCTGAAAATACTCCTGGCCCGCAAAACTACGACGACAAAGTAGCCAAAATTTTAAATTACACGGTAACGCGCGATGAGAGGAATGTCAGAGGCCTCAGTAGTGAAATCGTCGACTGTGAAAAATTTGTCGCAGAAAATGGTTCCGAAGAAAAAGCAATTGAAACGCCGTGGGGCAGACACGAGTATGTTTTTCTTTCATGTTTAGTGCCTGGCAGAGAACAAAAAATAGGAGTCTGTTGTGGCGCTCCCAGCTGGAATCCTGCTCGCAAAGCACCGACCTGTGTTGAAAAGCAAGTGCTCGGACCGGATCAACAAACGGCCGAGCATCCCTGCGGGCCGAACGATGAAATCTGCCCACATGAAACGACTCCACCCGTTGCTACAGCTTACGATAACTTACCTTGCACGTCATCGAACGATGATCATTCATATAATGGCGTTTGCTACAGTGGAAAATGTTATCAGTGCGTTCAAACTGGCAAACCCTGCAAAGAGTCGATTGGAAAGTGGGAACAAACAGATCAAAGTGCCGGATGTGTTTTCGATCCTCTTCCAACAGGTGCTCTTTGCGACAAAGGAAAGGTCTGTCTTAACGATGAATGCGTCCCCTATGGGCAGTTGGTATCATCAGAAGTTCTGAAAGCAAATCCAATGCTAGCAGCCATTTTCAGCAATAGAATGGGAAAAGATAACAAAAACTTGGATGACGAATTAAAAGAACTTTCTTCCTTTCTTGATGAGTTAGGATCCGGAACTTGCACCGATTTAAATATTCCAAATGGCACAAGCTGCTCAACTCCCGGAGCGCCTGCTTTTTCTCAGAATTGCTTCGACGGGCATTGTAAAACATGCGATCCAAATTCGGATTTGAAATACGAAAATGCTCCTGCCTGCCCAAAGAGTCTCACATGGCCGACACGGAAAGGCCATCGCCTCTCATGCGCAGATCCAGATATTTGCATTTATAATTAAATTAAAAAATTCGAATGAAACTCGAGACTTCGTCAAAACATTTATCGTACGTCCATATTTTTAAACATTTTTTACGTTTCATGATGGCGCTGTGAAGACAATCTCGTGACGACAAAGACGAATATTCGATCGCAAAATGAAGAGCATTATCCGTATCTGCCTTCGTTATATCAAAAACGTCTGTCACCATTTCTTCTAGCGCCGAATAGGCTGCTTTAAGATTTTTCATATCGTGCAAGGCTCGATAGCGATGTAAAATTTCTTGAAAAGTTTCGGCACTCGTAACAAAAACTTCGTTCGCGGAAATAAGTGAGTTTACGAGTTCAATCACACGAGATTTATTTGGATGGTCCGCTCCAACCAGATACATGGGAATACATGAATCGATATAAATCAAGAATTTCGGCCTCGCTCTATTTCATTGAGCATATTCTCAATATTTCCTGTGGGTCCGGAATATTTGGCGTATTTAAGAATCTTTGAAAGACGCTCTTCAGCAGATTCAGATTTGCCTTTTTGAAGACCTTCTCGGATTTGATCTCTGACCCAGTCCGACACTGACATTTTTAGCGCCCGCACCCCTCGAATAAGGGCCTTATAATCGGCGTCCGGAAGTAGAACCTGAAGTCTCTTACTCATATCATGAGTATAATTTAACTCATGATTGTAGTCAAACTGAGGGCTTCTACGCTTTAAGGTTACGAATGAATAAGAAGTTAAACTGAAACTTGCGGAGCTTCTGAAGCAGACGGCTCCGACGGATTTTCGTTTTCCTCAGGAAAGCCTACTTCAATCTTATGAACGCTCTTAAGCGTTTCATCCATATCGTTGAGAGATTCGCTTTGAAAGCCGTCATCTCGATTTAAAAATTGCAGGAGATTCTCGGTCTGCTCTTCTCTTCCGCGGTTGAGAACTTCCATTTCTGAAAGAGGTGGAAGATCGGAGAGATTATTAATTTGAAACCATTCTAAAAACTTGGGAGTCGTTCCGTAAACAACAGGATGGCCGGAAGATCAGAGCGTCCGCGCATTTCGATCAGTTCTCTTTCGAGAAGTGTTTTTAAAATTCCGGTGCAATCGACACCGCGAATTTTTTCGACTTCGGGTCGGATGATCGGTTGCTTATAGGCAATCACCGAAAGCACTTCGAGTGTTGCTTGAGTTAAACGAGGGGGCTTCTTTTCGTAAAATTTGGCCATTGTTTCTTTGAGCTCAGTTCTTGTTCTGAACTGAAAACCACCGGCGATGGTTGCTAAATAAAAACCGTGATTTTCGTTATCAAAATGCGTTCGGATTTCTTCAAGAAGTGTGTCTACTTCTTCTGCCGTCAGTTCCAGGACTTCCTTCATGGTGTTTTTACTCACCGCGTGGGCTGAAGCAAAAATTAGTCCTTCCAGTAGGCCTCGTTTAGAAATCATATCGCTTCCTCCGTTTTTACATCTTCATTCTGGATGGCTCCGTCTTCAAGCTCCAGTGTTTTATCAAATTCTGAATGAACTAAATCTTCTTCTCCAGCGCCTTCAACGATCTTAAAATAAAGTCCGTCGCTGTCTTTATTTTGGAAAAACTTTATTTTTTTGAGCCGGACGAGTTCAAGAAGGGCCAAAAACGTAATGATTAAATAAGTTTTGGTCGGACTCACTTCTAATAAATCTGTGAATTCTAGCTCTCGGCTTTTATTAAGCTCTGCAAAAATTTGACGAAGTCTCTCGGAAACCGTAACCGTCTCCGTTTGAAAAGCCATGGGCTCAGAGGCGCGAACATCTCGAAGTGCTTTTTGAAACCCACGTACAAGTTGAAACAAAGTTCCCCTGCCGTCTGTTTCAGCACCCTCAAAAACTTCTTTTGTTCCTTTAAGAAAAACATCTCGTCCGAGAAGCGGGCGTTCACCCAAAAGTTCTGCTGCCTGTTTAATTTTTTGATACTCTTGAAGATAACGAACAAGATCTTCTCGCGGATCTTTTTCTTCGACTTCGGGAACTTCTTCTTTAGGCAGAAGTAATTTTGATTTGATTTGAGCAAGCGTCGCAGCAACAACCAAAAATTCTCCGGCTTCATCTATATCTATTGCCGTCGAATTTTGGATATAAACTAGATAATGCTCGAGTAAAACAGAGATATCCAAATCGAGGAGATTGAGTTCTTGGTCATGAATGACTTGCAGGAGCACGTCGTAAGGGCCCGTCCAAGCAGGAAGTGTCACCTGATATTTTTCGGCGATAATCACCTCTTCATGAGGAGCTCTTAGCAGTTCACTTGTATTCATCGGACCTCCTTGTGAGCACTCACTACTTTTGCACGTGGATGAAATTTATCATAGTCTTCTCGAAGTTTCGTTGAGCTTACTCTCGTATAAATCTGTGTGGTCGCAATATCGGTGTGACCCAGGAGCTCTTGAATGCTTCGCAGGTCGGCTCCCCTCTCTAACATATGAGAAGCGAAAGAATGGCGAAGAATATGGGGATGCATATCTTTTCTAAACTGGAGTCTGGCGGCATAGCCCTTTAAAATTTTCCAAAATCCTTGACGTGTGAGTCGAAGGCCTCGTTGATTCACGAAAACAAAATCGTGATAGCGACCTTTCATGAGAACCGAGCGTGTTTCTTCGACGTAATTCTTTAAAGCTTCACGAGCAAATTTTCCCATCGGAACCCATCGCTCTTTATCGCGCTTGCCTTTTACTAAAAGCGAGCCGTCTTCCCACTGAATGGAGCCGAGAACCAAATCGAGCATCTCCGTTACCCGAAGACCACACGAATACATAATTTCAAGCATCGCGAGATCTCTTGCACCAAGTGCATTTTTTGGATCAGGAGCGCGAATTAACGATTCCACTTCTTCAATCGAAAACACTTCCGGCAGTTGATGTTCCATTCGGGGAGTTTTAATTTTCTCGAGCGGCGAGGCCGAAGCATAGCCCTTGACCTTAAAAAACCGAAAGAGCGCACGAAGTGTCGAAATTTTTCTTTGAATACTTCGAAGAGAAATTTTTTCGGATGACAAATGGTCTAAAAAGCCCGTCACACGCTCTTCTGTGAGAGTACTGATCGTGATCGTTCCTTTTTTTTCTTTGTCAAAATATTCGAAGAATTGCTTCAAGTCAGCGCGATAACTCGACAGCGTGTTTTCGGACGCTGCCCGGTGCACTTGAAGATAACCTAAAAATTCATCTAGCAGTGCGGTAGTGTCGTACCTAGTTCCGCCTGAACTCAGGACGCCAGACCTTTTTCTGCAAGCGCTTGTTTACGGCTGAGACGAATGCGACCTTGACGATCGATTTCGAGAACCTTTACCAAACAACGATCGCCTTCTTTAAGCACGTCTTCGACTCGATTCACTCGACCATCTTGAAGTTCAGAAATATGAACGAGACCGTCTGTACCTGGAGCGATATTCACAAAAGCTCCGAAGTCCATTAATTTTCGGACCGTACCATCATAGACTCGTCCCACTTCTACTTCACCGGTGAGCGCTTCAATCAGTTCAACGGCCTTATTGGTCATTTCTGGATCGGTTGAGAAAATATTCACAACACCATCATCGTTGATATCGATTTTTACGCCTGTCGCTTCAATCACGGCCTTAATATTTTTTCCGCCCGGACCGATCACGTCTTTAATTTTGCTTTGTCGAACAGTCATCTTTTTCACTTTAGGAGCATACTTCGACATCTCTGGGCGAGGAGCCGAAAGAACCGAATTCATTTTCTCTAAGATATGAAGTCTTGCGTCCTTGGCTTGCATCAAAGCTTTTTCCATGACAGCCGCGCTGATTCCAGAAATCTTGGTATCCATTTGGAATCCAGTGATTCCTTTTTTGGTTCCAATGACCTTGAAATCCATATCGCCCAAATGATCTTCATCCCCCAAAATATCCGTCAAAACTTCAATGTCTTTGCCTTCAGCAATCAGACCCATTGCAATACCCGCAACCGGTTCAACAAAAGGAATACCGGCATCCATCATGGCGAGCGACGCTCCGCAAACTGAGGCCATCGAGCTACTTCCGTTACTTTCGAGAATGTCGGAGACAATTCGAATCGTGTACGGAAAAGATTTTCCCGAAGGAACGAGTCGTGAAAGACCGTTATGGGCAAGATTTCCGTGACCGATGTCGCGTCTCGAAGGTCCACCCATTCGCTTCACTTCACCGACAGAAAATGGAGGGAAGTTATAATGCAAAATAAAATGGCGATCGTAAGAACCAAGAAGCGAATCAATCGTTTGAGAATCGTCTTCGGCGCCAAGCGTACACGTAACAAGCGCTTGAGTTTCACCACGAGTAAATAAAACACTTCCGTGACTTCTTGGTAAAATTCCCGCTTCGATCGTAATGGGTCGAACCGTCGTTAAGTTACGACCATCAATTCTCTTTTTATTTTTAATAATTTCGCCACGGACAATTTGAGAAGCGAGTTCTTCGAGTTGATTGGCGACGATTTTGCTAATCGATTTAGAATCGAGATCTTCAGTCGTGAATTTTTCAACCGCTGCCTCTTTCACCTTCTTTTTGATTTCATCTTTGGTGGTATAGCGTTTAATTTTATCAGTCACTTTTAAAGCGTCCGTGAGAGGACCTTTTGCCTGAGCATTGATGAAATCGATAATTTCTGCAGGGGGATTCACTTTCGTAAATTCAATTTTAGTTTTTCCGACAGCTTTCACCATTTCATTTTGAAGCTTAACAAGATTTTTAATTTCTTTATGGGCAAAGAAAATACCTTCGAGCATGTCTTTCTCATCAGCTTGATCAGCGTCACCTTCAACCATAATGATGGAAGAGTCCGTACCTGCGATGAGAACATTCATTTCCGATTTTTCAAGTTGAAGCGACGTTGGATTAATGACGAATTTTCCGTCAATTCTTCCAAGCCGAACGCCCGCAACTGCTTCTTTAAAAGGAGCGTCCGAAATCATGAGAGCGGCAGAAGCGCCAATCAGTCCAAGAGTGTCGGTATCGTTTTCTTTATCAGCCGAAATCACCGTGCTGATAATTTGAACTTCGTTCATGAAGCCTTCGGGAAATAATGGTCGCAGCGGTCGATCGATCAGACGGCTTGTGAGAATCTCAACTTCAGAGAGTTTTCCTTCTCGTTTAAAAAACCCACCAGGAATTTTTCCTGCTGCATAAGTTTTTTCGTTGAACTCAACCGTGAGAGGGAAAAAATCTTGGCCTTCTTTGGCTTCTTTTGCGAAACAGACCGTGGTTAAAACCATCGAGTCGCCTTGTCTCACAACGACAGATCCAGCTGCTTGTTTGGCTAATCTTCCGGTTTCTATTGTTACCTTTTTATCTCCGACGGTTGTTTCAAAAACTTTCATTTTACATTTCCTTTCGCGGCCTAATTATTTGGCCGCCTTTTGCGCGCTCTTCAGCGCATTTCTTTCATGTCATCAACCCTTGTCGATGCATGTTAAGTCACTTCACATTCGTTATTTTATTAAAAGATCTCTAGCGCAGTCACTCGATTAGGATCGTTTATTTTCTAATGCCTAAACGGGTAATCAAAGCCGTATAAGCCGACAAATCAGCCGACTTAAGGTATTTGAGAAGTCGACGTCGTCGACCGACCATTTTCAGCAACCCTCGACGGGAAGAAAAATCTTTCGAAGCCCCTTTCAAATGATCCGTGAGCTGCTGAATTCGCGCCGTTAAAACGGCGATCTGAACTTGAGCAGAGCCTGTATCTTTTTCGTGGGTTTTATAGTTCGTAATGAGATTCGTTTTTTCTTCTTTTGATATCATAATTCTTTACCTGTCAAATTGCTGTTAACGGTTTTAAATGAGATTTTATATCCGAAACATATTTTAATGTCGACAATTGAACCGCTTCATCAATATGAAACGCGCCCGTTTGCGTTCTCTGAAGGGTCTCGACCACCGCGGCCGACCCCAATTTTTGTCCTAAATCATGCACTAAAGTTCTTACATAAGTACCCTTAGCGCACCGGACAGAAAACTCAAATTTGCGTTCATCAAGCCGCTCGCCGATTTTAAAGCTTTCCACAAAAACCTTCCGAGCTTCTACAGCGACCGTCTCACCCGCTCGAGCATAATCGTAAAGCGGACGGCCATTCTTTTTAATGGCCGAATACATGGGCGGAAGCTGGCTAATTTCGCCAACAAAACTTTTCGCGAGTTCATGAAGTTGTTCAATTTTAAAATCTAACGGTAAGGGTTTCATTTCGTGAAGTGGGGTTCCCGTCATATCTTGAGTATCGTAAGAAATACCAAGCACAAACGTTCCTACATATTCTTTTACGCCGTCCATCACTTTGGCCGAAAGCCGCGTCGCATGATTGATAAGAATGGGAAGAACTCCGGTTGCAAAAGGATCTAGAGTGCCGCCGTGTCCGATCCGTTTGGAGCCCGCGATTCTGCGAATCACACGGATCACATCCATCGACGTGAGGCCGGCGGGTTTATCGATTACCAAAATTCCCGATTCGTCTAAACGTTCACGAGGATAAAACGGGGCAGATTGAACTTCAAATGCATTAGAAACTTCCATGAGAGGCTCCTTTCCTCGAATCGTCTTCGCCTGGATCCTCTTCAGGATTTGTATCAGTCGCTTTTTTTACTAAATTCCAAATATTTGAAAGCTCGAGCATTCTGTAGTCGTAAACAAATTTGATGCTTGGGATTTGTTTCATCGCGAGTCTTTTTTTGAGCCGTTCGTAAATAAAATGAGACGCAGAATTAAGTGCGGTAATCAAATCTTCTTGTTGCTCTTTGGTCGGCTCATTTTGTCCTTCACCTGTCATGAATCGGCAGACGTGAATCGTCGCGGATCGAATATCTGGAGAGAGAACAATTTCAGTAATCGTAAACGGACCCATGCGCGGATCTTTGACTTCTCGCTGAATAATGGAGGTAAGCTCCATTCGAAGAAGTTCGACGACACGGTGATGTCGTCTCTCTTTAC
Organism: Bacteriovoracaceae bacterium; assembly: GCA_028287765.1. Taxonomy (GTDB): domain Bacteria; phylum Bdellovibrionota; class UBA2394; order UBA2394; family UBA2394; genus JAQBPA01. Next base: position 1,607 of record JAQBPA010000164.1, on the reverse strand, counting down.
GGTCGTCAGAATATTTCATTCGCTGGGGTTTCATATATTTTATCCTACGGCTTGAGCTACCTCGATATTTTCAAAACATTCGATCACGTCGCCGACTTTAATGTCGGTAAAATTCTCGAGACGAATACCACATTCAATACCTTCAAGTACTTCTCTCGCATCGTCTTTAAAGCGGCGGAGAGAAATAATTTTTGCGGTATAGATCACAACATTATCACGAATCAGTCGGCCTTGAGCATTTCGAAGCATCTTGCCGGACTTCACGATCGAGCCTGCGACAGGTCCCACTTTAGAAACCGTAAATACTTCTCGAACTTCTGCCTGACCCAGAACGTTTTCTTTGATGATCGGAGCAAGAAGTCCTTGCATCGCGTTTTTCACTTCGTCGAGAAGTTCATAAATAATTTCGTAAGTTTTGATCTGTACACCTTGTTGATGAGCAATTTGTTTGGCCTGAGCTGTGGGTCGAACATTAAATCCAAAAATGACAGCACCAGAAGCAGAGCCGAGATCGACATCGCTTTCTGAAATTGCGCCGACCGCTTTATACAAAACTTCAACTTTAACCTTAGGATGTTTAATTTTGATCAGCGAATCCGCGATGGCTTCCATGGAGCCTTGAACGTCTGCTTTTAAAATCACGCGAAGTTCCGAAACATCTCCGGTCTGCATCTTTTGATACATATCTTCGAGAGACATTCTCGACGTCTTAAGCGAATCCACTTTCTTCTGAGCAAGGCTCGCTAGCTCCGAAGCTTTTCGAGCGACGGAATCTTCAGAAACTCCCGTGAGCACATCTCCTACGTTTGGAACTGCATCGAATCCGAGAATCTCTACCGGTGTGGACGGTCCCGCACTCTTGATCGGCTTTCCTTGATCATCAAAGAGAGCGCGTACTTTTCCAAATGTGGTTCCACTCACAATAAATCCACCCACAGAAAGGGTTCCGGTCTGAATAATTGCCGAAGCGACAGGACCTTTTCCTTTATCGAGTCGGCTTTCAACGACAATTCCTTTTGCAGGACGATCGGCATTTGCCTTCAAGTCGAGAACTTCTGCTTGAAGAAGAATATTCTCTAAAAGTTCAGGAATCCCCTCACCTTTAATGGCAGCTACTTTTACAAAAATCGTTTCACCACCCCAAGCTTCTGGGAGAAGTCCGTGACCCGAAAGTTCTTGCGTCACTTTATCCGGATTCGCTTCAGGCTTATCCATCTTATTAATCGCGACAATGATCGGAACTTTAGCAGCCTGAGCATGTGCGAGCGCTTCTAAAGTTTGCGGCTTAACACCTTCATCGGCTGCGACAACCAGAATAACAATATCGGTAAGCGAAGCTCCACGAGCGCGCATCGACGTAAAGGCAGCGTGGCCAGGGGTATCGATGAACGTAATTCGTTTGCCATTCGCTTCTACTTGATAAGCGCCGATATGCTGGGTAATCCCGCCGGCTTCACCTGCGGCTACCCGGGTTTTTCGGATGGAGTCGAGGAGCGAAGTTTTTCCGTGGTCGACATGTCCCATGACGGTAACGATTGGCGCGCGAGTTTCTGTCGCCGCTTCTTCGTCACCTAAATCTGCCGAGAGAAGTTGTTCAGCAGTCTCAG
>JAQBPA010000154.1 GCA_028287765.1 Bacteriovoracaceae bacterium | reverse complement strand
TCTGCATAAAATTCTTTAAGACTTGTTTTCTTCGATTCTAGATCAGATTTTAACTGTGCGAGTCGTCCCACAATTTACCTCTCTATAATAGAAGGGACTTCGTAAAGAAGCGCTCCCGGAAGTCCGCCGGTCTTGGGTGCATTGCTGAGGGCCTCTTCGTTTGTAAGGACGAGTGTTTTGACTTCGCTGTCGTCATTTTCATCGCGAAGGTTGGTGGCTGGATCGATTTTAAGGAGTTCGAAAAAAGGAAGGAGGACATGGTATGCACCCATTTGCTTTGCTTCTTCTGGGGTCATGGCCACTTCGTCGAGCTGGCTTACATATTTGAGGATATTTTCGAATTGAGACTGAAATACCGTCTTTTGAGTTTCGCTTAACTCCAAATAGGCAAGACTGGCAATTTTCTCGACGTCAACTTTTACCATCCCGTTAAGATCATGCAAATACCGCAAATGATCAACCTCAAGATTGACAGATCGCACACCCGTCTGGAAGTTATAAGACCTATGAACATTAAAGCGACGGATATTCGAAAAGGTTACGTACTCAAATTTAAAGACCGAGTGGTGCGAGTTGTTTCAGCTTCTCACCATACTCCCGGAAACCTTCGAGCCATGATGCAGGTCGAAATGAAGGACCTTAATTCGAACGCCAATATCAACCATCGTTTTCGCGCGGACGATACGATCGAGAAGTTAAGTTTAGATGTGATCACGATGGAATTTCTCTATAAAGAGGGCGAGAATTTTGTATTTATGAATAACGAAACCTACGAGCAAACTTTTCTTCAAGCCGAGCTCGTCGGAGAGAATTCCGGCTATTTGCTGCCGAACTCTAAAGTGAGCATTGCCTTCATCGAAGGAAAACCAGTTTCGGTAGAACTTCCTCCTCGGGTGACCTTAAAAATTACGGCAACCGAGCCGGGCATTCGAAATGCAACAGCGACGAACGTTCTAAAGCCAGCAACGATGGAAACGGGAATTATTGTTGGAGTGCCTGCTTTTATTAATGAGGGCGATTCGATCATCGTGAGCACCGAGACCGGTGAATATATGAGTCGAGCATAGGGGCGCCGGTTAGCGTCCTCAATTCTACGACTGACCGGATCAAATCCGGATTCAAACAACTTATAAAATAAAAAATGCCTTTTAATGACTCGGAATCGCTTTTCAAAAAATTGTCCTGAAGGGGTCAGAGCAATTTTTTTTACCGGGGGATAGGAGAAATAACAATCCCCCCGGGCTTGAGATTGTTATAAGGGGTCAGAGCAATTTTTAACGCAAATAGTCCAATCATTTCAGAGGCTTGGATAGGACTTAAATTGCTCTGACCCCTTTTTCCACTCCGAAGCGTCAATAATTGTCCGCTTGGACCGCTGCTGATTCTTACAGACTCTTTAAATCTTAGGTCCCATCCCAAAAAGAAAATCTCACCTAAAATTGAGAAATTTGAGTTTAGAACGGAATTAAAAAAGGAAAAAAACTATGAATATCAAAGCAAAGAAAAACGATCCAAAAAAGGCTAAAGCATTTTTTCAAAATAAATTGGACTTTACGACCGGGCCCGCTGAGGTGAAGCACTTGATGGATGATGGAGTGCACCCGAATATTATTGATGTTCGTGCGCGGGAAGATTTTGAGGTGGGGCATGTTCCTGGAGCCGTCAATTTACCGCGAGAGGAATGGGATTCGCTGCGCGGATTAAAGAAAGAAGAGCAAAATATCCTTTATTGCTACTCAATCGTTTGTCATTTGGCCGCTCGAGCCGCAGTTAAATTTGCGGACAACGGTTTTTCAGTAATGGAAATGGATGGTGGATTCAAATCGTGGCAAGAACACAATCTTCCAATGGAGACAGGATCGGAACACGGAGAGCAACAAGAAAAAATTGCCTAGTCACCATTTGAATCTTAGATTTCCCAGGTTTTTGGCGGCGAACATTCGACTTCGTTTTTGTCCCATTTGAGAGAGAACGCATGAAGTCCAAAATTATTTTTCCATCCGGGGCCGCCGTAAAGAACATCTCCACGAATTGGAAAGCCTAAATGTGCTAGACCGGCGCGAATTTGGTGGCGTCTACCTGGGCTTAGAAGAGAAATTTTCAAAAGCGAAAATCCGTTTTTAAATTCTAAAAATTCCCAACGGCACTGTCCTTGCTCGGATGCTTTGCCACTTTCAGCAACCGTTACTTTTTTGGATCCTTTGTATCTGCTCGAAAAATTAAAATCGAACTTTCCGGAACTACATTTTCCTTTCACGAGCGCAAGATAGGTTTTATTCATTCCAGTTTCAGAGTGAATGAGCTTTTTTAAGTGTTCAAAACTTTCATCATTTTTAGCGACGAGTAGGCAACCCGATGTAACTTGATCGAGTCTGTGAACTATTCCAGCCTCCGTCAGAATATTTTGTTCTGGAAAATTTTCTTTCAACCAACCCTCGACGCTCGGCTCTAAATTTTTTTTGGAAGCAACCGTGTGAAGGCCCGAAGGCTTGTCGATCACGAACCAGCTTTTTGTCTCGCGAAGGATGGTGGGAAATTTAGGCATTCCTGTTTGGTATTAGGTTTTGACGTCAGCCACAAGTTCATTCGGTGTCGAATCTTTATACTCGGCCGCCAATTTATCTTTTTCTTCGTCTGAGAGGGTGGATTTAGAAGTGACAACAATCGATTGTTCTTTCTTCGTCTTCAAATCTTTGGCAGAGGCTTGCACGATTCCGTTCGAGTCGATCGAAAACGTTACCATAATTTCAGGTTCTCCCGCTTTTTGAACGGGAATATCCGTGAGAGTAAATTCACCGAGAAGCGTATTTTCGGTCGCTAATTTACTTTCTCCTTGAAGGACTTGAATTTTTACAGATCTTTGTCCATCCGTTACGGTTGTAAAAATATGCCCGGCTTCTGTCGGAATTGTGGAATTTTTTTGAACCAAAATGGTTGAAAATCCGCCAGCAGTGCGAATGCCTAAACTAAACGGCGTGACATCGAGAAGAATCACCGGCGCTTCTTCTTCCATAAGCGTTGCGCCCAAAATAGCAGCGCCAATGGCCACGGCTTCATCCGGGTGAACATTTTTTGCAGGAATTTTTTCAAAAAATTCTTTTACCTTCTGCTGAACGAGGGGCATGCGGGTCATTCCACCGACAAGAAGAACGTCATCGATTTGCGAGACGTTGAGAGCCGCCATTTCTAAAGCCGAGGCGCAGATCCGAATCGTTTCATCGATTAAATCTCCCGTTAATTTCTCAAGCTCCACGCGATGAAGTGTTCTTCTTAAATGTTTCGATTCGTTATTGAGTGTCGTTAAAAAAGGTAAATTGATTTCGGTTTCAAGAAGAGAAGAGAGCTGACATTTCGCGGCTTCCGCTGCATCCTTTAGCCTTTGTAGCGCCATCTTATCTTTTTGAATGGAAATTTCATATTCTGATTCATAAGACTTTGCAACAAAATCGATAATTCGTTGATCAAAATCTTCGCCGCCCAAAAAAGTATTTCCGGCAGTTGCTAAAACTTCAAATGCATCGGTGCTGATATCCAAAATGGAAATGTCAAACGTGCCACCGCCCAAATCGTAAACGGCTATTTTTTTATTCATCTTCTTTTTATAACCAAAGGCTAGCGCGGCGGCGGTCGGTTCATTCACGATTCTTAAAACTTCGAGCCCTGCAATAAAGCCAGCATCTTTGGTTGCCTGCCTTTGGCCGTCTGAAAAATAAGCGGGAACGGTGATGACGACTTTATCGATTTTGGCGTGGAGAGCTTCTTCGGCGATTGCTTTAATTTGTTTTAAGATGAGCGCCGAAATTTCAGGAATAGAATAATTTCTTTTGAAAATCTGAATGCGTGGATCTCGATTCGGTCCTTGCACCACTTTATAAGGAACAGATTTAACCGCCCGTTCAACATCGGGTCCGCTAAAATTGCGTCCGATTAAACGTTTTGCCGCGTACACGGTGTTTTCGGCATTGGTCACTGCTTGACGTTTGGCGATATGACCCACCATCGACGAGCCGTCGAGATTAAAAGCGACGACGGAAGGAAGTGTGCGATAACCTCCCTTTTGTTCGAGCACGCGAACGTCACTTTGCTCCATGACGGCCACACAAGAATAAGTTGTTCCTAAGTCGATTCCTAAAACAAAGTCCGACATTCCAAATCTATTCTACCTTAAGAGCTCGTGAAACAATCAATGTCACGTTGCGATAAAAGTGATCACAAGTTCTTCAGCTTTTCTAAAAGTTTATTCGAGAGAGGATGGTTGGGGTCTTTTTGAAGGCCCTCTTTTAGTTCTTTGGTAGCACCTTTATTGTCTTTGAGACCAATCAGAACCCGGGCGAGGTAATAATTTGCATCGGCACTTTTTGAATGAGTCGTTTTAGCGCGAAGCAGCATTTCTTTTGCGTCACGAAATCGCTCGGTAAAACTGAGGTCAATAATAAAACGTGCCAATAAAAATTGTGCTTCAGAAAGACTAGAATCGAGATCCACTGCCTTTTCAAGTTCTGCAAAAAGCTCTTCCGTTGGGCCTGTGATTTCGAGAGATTTTTTTACGGACTCAAGAAGGCGAATCGCTTTTTCTTTATTTACACGCGGGCGAACGCGATCCAAGGCAGTCTTATAAACTTCACGCTTGGAATCGATCTGACTGGCCATGACAAAAAGATTAAAAGCACCGACGAAGTCGAGCTTTTTTTCGAGCTCAAGCCCTGTTTTATAGTGATGCTCGGCTTTTCCAATTTTTTCAGTATTTTTATCCAGCTTTAAAATTTTTCTAGGCGATTTTTTTTCGGCCTTCTCGGTATGAAGCGCCATTGTTCTATCGAGGGCTTCTCTCTCAATCGGATTTTTTAAAAGGCCGTAAGCTTTTTGAATTCGTGTAAAAACAGAATCGAGTTTTGGTTTATAGGGCCCAAGTTTTTTTCTAAAAAATCGATCAGGATGGAATTTTTTTGAAAGCGCCAAATATTGCTCCTTCAATTCTTGTGGAGACACTTTGGAGCGAATCTCGAGAATTTCATAAGGATTCAAATTTTCTGGCTCTAAATATTTTTTTAGAATTTCGATTCGAAAATTCCGGTCGAGATCTTGAAGTTCTGGATCTTTTTCGTCTTCATTCAATTGCTTTTGAATATCTGGAGAAAGAACGACATTCGATTTTTTATACTCAGAAGACGAACTCACCCTGGAAGGATTTGACCATTCGGCCGATGTTTTTGAAATCAAAGATTCAATTTTTTCTAGAGTTTCTTTGGCAGGCCAAGGACAAACTGGAATGAGGTCGCGAAGCTTAATGCCGTCGCCAATTTGAGACCATATAAAATATTCTTCTGGCGTAAGATCAGTGTTTGTCGTTTTTGCTTTTAATAAAAGATGCCTACGCCGATCGATGCGAGTTTTATTTGACTGCGGCACTCTCTGATTACAATCAATTTTGATCTCGACGTCGATGAGAAGTTTTTATCTACGAAAATCACGCCCTAGGATGTGACTTATCATAGACTTCCATGAGCCTTTGCTTGGATACGCTTAAATATTTTTGCGTCGTCGAAAGCGACTGATGGCCGAGAAGTTCCTGAATGAATCGAAGATCCGCACCGCCATCGAGCAAATGGGTTGCAATACTATGGCGAAATAAATGGGGATGGAGGTGTTTATGAAAATGCGTTTTAACGCAAAATTCTTTCAGGAGTCTTCGCGCGACTCGGGGATTCAGCGACTCCTTTGAATTTCGGATAGATGGAAAAATAAACGGACTATCGCTTGCTTCACGTCTTTTCAATATTTTTTTGAGATAAACAGAAATTGGAACGAGTCTTTCTTTTCGTCCCTTTCCAAAAAGTTTAAGCACGCCGCGATTAAAATCAATCGCTTCCCATTTAAGTTCGGTCGCTTCTGAGATTCGCGCGCCCGTTGCATACAGAAATTCTAGAAGATCCCCAAGAATTCCTGGTGCCTGAAGCGTTTGAATGATTTCATCGAACGATAAAATCTTTGGAAGCGCCTTTGATTTTTTAGGGCGCGGAAAATCGAGTGAGGTCCAAAAAGGATCTTTTGATTTCTCAAAAAAATATTCAAAAAGTGCGCGATACGAAGAATACGCACGACTGCACGATGCAGGCTTTAGCGTACGTGCGAGATGAGAGCAAAATTTTTCCCAACTCGCGGGAGTCACGTGAGAGATTTTGTTTTCAAAGAAAATAACGAGGCGTTTAAAATCTACGAGGCGAGCTCGGTGGGTGTGAGGACTGAATCTGGCGCCGAGAGAGGATTTTTGAGAGAATTCATGGGTCCACTCGTCGAGGCTCCGATTCCAAAATGGGGATTTTGTTCTATCCACTCTCTCATATCCTTTAAGGCTCGTTCTGATCTTTGTACGTTTCGAAATCGCTTACCCGACGGCGCTCCTTTTATTTTACTCTCGGGATTCATGACGGGAGGCAGCAGACCAAAATTAAAATTCATCGGCTGAAAATATTTAGGTTCCGAGGTGATTAAATAGCGAACCATACTTCGAATGGCTGTATTTTCAGGCAGCGAAGGGGCATTCAACATTTGAAGTGCTGCGTAATGTCCACTCGCGAGGGCTTCGGTATAGCCTTCGGAGCCCGTGATTTGCCCCGCCATATAAATAGTCGGCGATACTTTTAGTTG
>JAQBPA010000131.1 GCA_028287765.1 Bacteriovoracaceae bacterium | reverse complement strand
GAGCTGTTGGCAGAATAGGAAGCACTCCCCTGCTACTCATCTCAACCGCCTTGATATCTGATCGGCAGCGATTATAAGGCGTATCCAAAAGAGGTGCAAAACCGATATGAAGCGATTCTAAAAATTGAAAATACGACTCCATGCTCCCCCATGGAACAAAATGAAATCGATCTGGCGAAATATCTAAATAGTTTGGAATCGCGTCGTTTCCCATCAAGTAGAGTTTCAAATGAGGAATCTCAGAAATGAGTTCTCGAATGACTGGCAAAAATGAAAAGAGATCCGGAAGATGCCCCATCGATCCACCCCAACCTAAACGAAGTTCTTTTGCTGGATCGGTCCAAAGCTCTTCAAAAGGAATTAACGATGGATCAGGTAGCTGATTTTTAATTTCAAAAATGGGCTTCTTTGTTTTTTCAGAAAATAATTGTTTGAGTCCTGGGCCCGTCACAATGACTCCGTCCGAATCGTTCATGATCCGCTCGTAAATATCCCAATTGAGCGGTGAGCTCCAAAACTCATGAGCGGGCGATGTGACAGGAGAATCATAAAAATGATCATTATATTCAACGAGCGTCTTTTTTCCTGCTGCTCTTCGTCTCGAAATGAGAGGAAGAAGATCCTGATCATGAGATTGAAACAAAATAAGAAGATCCGCTTTTTCGCCTAATTCAAATCGCTCCTTTGCAGAAGCGTCCAGACTGATCACGCGCCATTCAGGCGCCATGAGCGAAAGTTCGCGTCCAGGCCAACGCATTCGATAATAACTATCGCCCGTTTCATCGATCATGACGAGCTGAACGATCGTTCGTTCTTCTTGGAGAGGATGTGCGTCACTCACCATTTAATTATTATAAGATTGCCGTCGTTTGTCAGGCTCTTATTTGGATGACTTATCGAGAATGAGAGGAATCGGTGCTTTATTATCCGGCTGAATAATATTCTCATTGGTGGGCTGTGCTTGTTTTGCTGGACTATTAGATTCAGATCCTTCTGCCGTCGGAGAGCTCTTCTCATCGTTTTTAATTTCTCCAAGAATAAATCTTATGGACTCAGTAAAATTCTCTTTAGTTAAGATGTACTTTCCATTTTCAGCGTTAAACTCGTTTTCCGCAGCACGAAGTTCATTTATTAATTCTTCTGCCTGTATTTTTTCATCTTTCGTGTGCCGAGATGACACCCGATGGATCTTTTCTAACTTTTGTACAATAACGGTTTTAATGAGGGCAAACTTCTTTAAGGCCTCGCGATGCGACGTCTCGAGCGAATTCAACTCGTCTTGATACCACTTTAAATTCTTGGCGCGAGATTCAATAAAAATTTGATCGATCGACTTTGAAAGAGAACTTAGATCTTCTGCAAAAAGAGGTCGTGCAAATAAAATAAAAGCTAGGACCTTCAAATAAAATTTAAAAGAGAAATGCAAAGTTTATCCAGCCGCCGATGCTTTTTCAGATTTCTTCTTTAAAATATTAAAAACAAGTTCATCATTTTTTACATCGACTTTAATGAGAGAGCCGTCCTCAATTTCACCAGCAATCAGCCCGCGCGCGATCTTGGTATCAATTTCGTGCTGTAAAAATCGCTTGAGCGGCCGCGCTCCGTAAACAGGATCATAAGCGGCGTCGGCAATAAATTTTTTCGCTTCTTTTGTAAGTTCTAATGAAATATCGCGATCTTTAAGTCGATCTTTAAGCGTTACGATTAAAAGATCGACGATCTGAAGAATTTCATCTGATGTGAGTGGCTTAAATAAAACAACATCATCTACACGATTAAGAAACTCTGGTTTAAAATGGCTTCTCAACTCATTCATCACGGATACTCGAGCGGATTCCTTAATTTCACCTTTCGGAGAAATTCCTTCCAATAAATGGATCGAGCCAATATTAGAAGTCATAATAATCACCGTGTTTTTAAAATCGACCGTTCGGCCATGCGAATCCGTCACTCGACCGTCGTCTAAAATTTGGAGCAAAATATTAAAAACATCCGAGTGAGCCTTTTCGATCTCATCGAATAAAATAACGGAATAAGGTTTTCGTCTTACCGCTTCGGTAAGTTGTCCGCCTTCTTCATAGCCCACATAACCTGGAGGAGCTCCAATGAGGCGTGAAACATTATGCTTCTCCATATACTCGGTCATATCGATACGAATCATATTTTCTTCAGTATCAAAGAGGGACGCTGCAAGCGCGCGTGCGAGTTCTGTTTTACCAACGCCTGTCGGACCCAAAAAAATAAAAGAACCAATGGGACGCTTGGGATCTTTAATTCCGGAGCGTGCCCGAAGAACTGCATCGGATACAAGTTGAACAGCCTCGTCTTGGCCGATCACTCGCTCGTGAAGAATCTTTTCTAATCGAAGTAATTTTTCTTTTTCGCCTTCCAATAATCGAGTGACGGGAATTCCAGTCCATCGAGAGACGATCTCCGAAATTTCCTGCTCTGTGACTTCTTCTCGAAGAAGTCTTGTGCCTTTTTGAGCTTTTGTGAGGCGCTCCTCTTCACTTTTTAATTTTTTCTCAAGCTCAGGGAGTTTGCCGTGTCTCAGTTCAGCCGCTTTATTTAAATTATACTCACGCTCAGCTTTTTCGATGCCTACTTTAACTTGTTCAATTTGCTCGCGAAGATCTTGTAAACCAGAAATCGATTTCTTTTCGTTTTCCCACTGTGCGCGCATTCCTTGAGATTTATTTTTAAGCTCCGCAATTTCTTTTCTGATGGCTTCGAGTCTCTCTTTGCTGGCTTTATCTTTTTCTTTTTTTAAAGCAGCCTCTTCAATTTCAAGTTGCATCATTCGTCGTGTTATTTCATCGAGCTCTGCCGGCATTGAATCAATATCGGTTCTAATCATGGCGGCAGCTTCGTCGACAAGATCGATCGCCTTATCCGGAAGAAATCGATCGGTAATATATCGATGTGAAAGCGTCGCCGCAGCCACGAGAGCATTGTCTTCAATTCTTATTCCATGATGAATTTCAAATCTTTCGCGAAGACCACGAAGAATAGAAATCGTATCTTCAACCGTTGGTTCTTCCACAAGAACCGTTTGAAATCTTCTTTCAAGCGCTGCATCTTTTTCAATATGTTTTCGATATTCATCCAGCGTAGTCGCGCCAATACAGTGGAGCTCTCCACGAGCAAGCATGGGTTTTAGCATATTGCCCGCATCCATCGAACCTTCTGCTTTACCAGCACCGACAATAGTATGGAGCTCATCCACAAATAAAATAATCTGACCGTTCGAATGTTTTATTTCTTGAAGCACAGCCTTCAAACGCTCTTCAAACTCACCTCTAAATTTTGCACCCGCGATGAGAGACCCCATATCGAGAGAAAAAATAATTTTGTTTTTAAGGCCTTCGGGCACATCTCCACGAACAATTCTCTGCGCGAGACCTTCAACAATCGCTGTCTTTCCAACACCAGGCTCTCCGATCAAAACAGGATTATTTTTTGTCTTTCGAGAAAGAATTCGAATGACTCGGCGAATTTCTGTATCACGGCCGATCACTGGATCAAGCTTTCCAGTTCTAGCTTCCTTCACAAGATCGCGACCATAACGCTCGAGCGCCTCATAGGTTGCTTCAGGATTTGCGCTTTGAACTCGCTGACTACCGCGGACGGAAGTGAGCGCCGTTAAAAAGCGATCTTTGGTAAGATTAAATTGTTTAAATATTTTTCCGAGCGGTGAAGAAACTTCAAGATCGAGCATCGCTAAAATCAAATGCTCAACCGAAACATATTCATCTTTAAGACGCTTTGCTTCTTCCTCAGCCTTTACAAAAACTTGATTGAGACGATTCGTGATATAAACCTTACCCACTTCTGTACCAGGTCCGGTCATCCGAGGTTTTTTCTCAATTTCTTTATCGACAGCCGCCTTCAGCGGGCTCAAAAGAATATCCATTTTTCGAAAGAGTTTAGGAATTAGCCCGTCGTCCTGTTCTAAAAGCGCCAAAAAAAGATGCTCAGTATCCACTTCGGTGTTCTGATTTCTGATCGCAATATTTTGCGCTTCTTGCAGAGCTTCTTGAGCTTTTTCAGTCAATCGACTTAAATCCATTCAGATTTCCTTCAACTCTAATTTTACACATATAAAATGAGATCAGGTTCGAAAAAGTCAATAGACTACGGCGCAATGCGCTGTAAATATTTCTGACGGGAGGTCGCTTAGCGGGAATGGAGCTCGAACCGACGGAAATGGTGAGGCGGGCGGGACTTTGATTAAAGAGATTTTGGTTTGGTATTTGATTGAAGTTTTTGTATTTGTATTTGATTCCGGTCAGTAGTTGAGTTGAGGACGAGCGTGAGCGAGGCCTGGGTGAAAAACTCTTGAGCCGCGCAAAAAAGCCAAACGAGAGATGAACGTCCTGCGGCGAAAAAGCAACACTCATACTAAGTTCTGTAATTAATTGAATCGGCAATGAGCGCGTTTTCTCACCCAGGCCTCGTTCACGCTCGCCCGGAGATTCGACTACTGACCGGACCCGGACCCCGATCGAAAAGTTTTTAGTTAAGTTTTTTTTCAAAAAAACTTAGTCCGCCCGACAGGGCCCCCAAACCCCGCCCGATTCGACTAAAATCTTTGGTATGATCCGTATTTGACTGCGTACCAAGCGAGGCCGGATGTTAAAAGTACGAAGCCGCTTAGAACTGTAAAACTGTACAGTACGGAGATATCGGAGACTCCAAGTACGCCCCATCTAATTCCGTTAATAATATAGACGATCGGATTAAACTGATCCATTCGTTGCCAAAATGGACTTAAGATTTTTAGCGAGAAGAAGACGCCGCCCAAATAAATGAGCGGAAGAATGATAAAGTTGGTGAAAGAATTGATTTGATCAAACGACTTTGCTGTAAAACCCGAGATAATTCCTAAATTTCCAAAAACCATACAGCTCATCACTAAAAAGACTAAGCATCCGAGTGGATGCTGGATGACAATAAAACTTTGGGATTGGAAATAAGAAAAAGCTTCGCCGAGAAGGAGCACAAGCACGGCCACTCCTAATCCGCGTACCACAGAAGCTAGCGAATAGGCCGCTGTGATCGCACAGGAAGAAATCGGGATGATTTTCAAATCTTGGAGATCACCATGAAACTTACTGATCATGACGGAACTTGAAGAGTTTTGAAGGGCATTATTGAGGGATGAAAGAGCGATCAAGCCTGGAACTAAAAATTCTAAATATGAAAATCCTCCCGGCATTTTGAGCATTGAGGAAAAGCTTACGCCAAAGACTAGAAGATAGAGACCCGCGTTCACTAACGGACTCAAAATAGTTTGCCCAACTACTTTATAAAATCGAAGGCATTCTTTTTTTAAAAGTGTTCGGAATCCAATCCATTCTGCGCTCATACTGAAAGAGCTCCTTGTTTGATTAATTTGAGGAATGCTTCTTCGAGCGTTGAATATCCCATTTGCGTTTTGATTCGATCAGTTTTATCGAGCGCGAGAATTTTTCCTTTATTCATAATGGCGACGCGCTTACAAAGGCGATCTGCTTCTTCAAGATAATGAGTCGTCAGAAGAATCGTCATTCCACTGTCGTTCAGCTCGGTAGCAAAATTCCAAAGAATCGTTCGAAGCTCAACATCCACGCCTGCAGAAGGCTCATCGAGTAGTAAAATTTTAGGAGAATGAAGAAGAGATTTTGCAATCAACATCCGACGTTTCAATCCACCGCTTAGTTGTGAGACAAGTTTATATTTATAAGAGGTGAGTTGGAGTCTTTCGAGAAGCTCATCGATTTTTTTTTGATTATTTTTGATACCAAAATAGCCGGACGTGAATTGCAAAATTTCATTCACGTTAAAAAAACCGTACCCCACCAGCCCTTGCGGAACATATCCCACTAAACGCTTTGCTTCTACACTCCCCGCATGATGGCCGAATACCGAAATTTCTCCAGCTTGATGTGAAACGAGACTCGTGATGGCCGAAATAATGGACGTTTTTCCTGCTCCGTTTGGGCCGATAAGTCCGAAGAACTCCCCTTCCGGAATTGAAAACGAAACATGATCAACAGCGGTCGTTGTCTGGTTTTTATGCGAATAGGTAATGAGTAAATTTTTTATTTCAAGTGCCATCATAAATGAAGAAGTCCTTCAATGAGCCTGTCTCCCAAATTCTTTCCTGTCAAAGACTCAAAGTTTACAAAACCTGTGGGAGAAGTAATATTCATTTCATTTAATTTCTCGGCGATGAAATCGGCTCCGACAAAGTCGATTTCTAGTCTTTGAACCCATTTTTCGCAGCGATCGATCAGATCAGATTCTTTTTCGGTGAGTTCGCGAAGAACAGCTGTGCCGCCTTTAGCAAGGTTTGAGACATATCCGCCACTTTTAGGAAGTCTCGCAAACGCACCCGCATATTTTCCACAAATAAAAAAAACTCGGCAGTCGCCTTTGGTTTTTACGGAATCTTCAAAAGGCTGAACGATCCAATCGGAATTTTTATCAAAATGTTCTTTCGCTTCAGCTTCAAAATTTTTTCGATTTAAAAGAAAAATATCGCTTCCACCAAATCCAAAATAGGGTTTCAAAACAACTTTGTCTGTTGAGAGCGCATTTACGAAATCAAGCGCGCGCGCAATACTCGACGCAATGCACGTTGGAATAATATCTTCGGCTTTTAAAAAATTCTCCGCTACAGCCTCGAGCGGAAGCATTTTTTCATGATGATCTAAAAGTACGCTTGGTCGATTGACTATTCGAATTTCGTTTTCAAAAGGCTTAAGGAGCCAACACAACTTTACATAAGACGAATCAAAGGGAGGATCCTTACGAATGAAAAGAAGTTTAAAATCGAGAATTCCAAATTTTTCAGAAGATCCAAGAAGAGGCGCTCTTCCTTTCTCTGAACTCAAAACTTTTTTGGCATGAACAAAGACTTCACTGTGCTCCCAAACCAAATCTTCGGCTGTCGCAAAATAGGTTTCTATTTTTTTGTTCAAAAGACTTTGGGAAATAAAAAGCGATGTATCGCCCGCTGGTTTCAGTTTTTCGATGGGATCCGCAATCATGAGAGCTTTCATCCGAGCTCTTCTCCCCATTTCTTTAAAAGTTTTTCTGCAGGAGTGAATGTGGACTTAATGATTTCTTCAACCGGTTTTAAAAATTCAACTTCGTTAAATCCGCGTCTCTCTAATCCTTTTTCAGCCAATCGCAAAAACTCAAGCGAGAGTTCATAAAGAGGTTCCACTTTTAATCCTTTTTTTGAACCTTCATCCATCCATTTAGAGAGTGTTTCCGCTTTTACGTCTTTAAATTTTTGTTGAATCAAACTTCGATTCTCATCGTCGTAAAGAAGACCCACCGTAAGAGCAACAGCAGCATAACGCTCAGCATCTGTCTGCTGATCAAAACAGCGGACTTCAACGCAACAAGGTTTTAACCTCACCTCAGCAAAAAGTTGTCGCATACAAGAAAGCGCAGTTTTCTTTTTCAGTTCATTCGGTAAATCCACAAACGCTTTTCCCTTGGGATCGACTGCGTGGCCGTCGGCGTCGAAATAATACATCAGCGGAATTTTACTGATATATTCAGCGTAAGTTTTTAAACTTAAATCTTTCTGAAAAATAAAAGCAGGAAAACCAGAGCGAAGAGGATCAGTAGCTCGCCAGATTTGATGCCGCTCAGAAAGATTTCCCGTCACTCGCTTATGTCGATAGGGCGAATTTGAAAAGAGGGTCGCGAGAATCGGCGTCACCCAAAAAGCAGCACGAAGCATGGAAACGGCTTCGCTTTCCGACGAAAAATCGAGATTAACCTGAAGACCCGTCGTTAACCGCATCATCTCACGCCCACGTCTCGGAAGTGGGCCAGAATTCGCGGGAGGAATTTTTTGAAAATACGAATCCATGAGCTTGTATCGAGGACTCGGAAGAAGCTCAATTTGCTTTTCGTCTTCAAAGGGATTCACTCCGATCTCCAGAAACTTCCATCCTTTGGTCATTGGGAGCGAAAAAATTTCGGCATCGATCTCATCGGCCACTTTTTTAACTTCTTGAATCGTTTTTCTTGGCGCAGCAGAAACTTCAAATTGAGCGCCTGGCTCGAGAGAAATGGCATGCAAATTTCTTTTAATTCCTAAGAGATGCCCATCCGATTCATAATCAACGGCCCATTTCTTCTCGTTTTTGAGAGCGTTCAGAAGCGGCTCCATCGAATCTCGGTAGTGCAGCACTTTATTATTGGCGCCGACCATGAGGCGCTCGACCTCAATTCCAATCCAGCGATTTTCCGAGCGCGGATGGTTCTTTAAAAGTTCACAAATGGCATTCACACAAACTTCGGGCATTCAGAAGAAAAGTCTACACGAGAGTGATCTGGCAGTTCGATCAAAAATATAAGTGATTCAACAACGTAGGCCCAAAGTAAGCCGCTTAAGACGGGCCTTTGAAAAATTGAAGAAACCCTCTCGCGCTCGCCTCATCTTTTTGATAAAAGAAGCCCATGTTTGATCCCTTTGAAATTGAGCGACTGATTAAAGTCGAGCTCCCGGATTGTAAGGTCGAGGCCTTAGACCAAACCGGTGGCGGCGATCATTTTGCGGTTAACGTGAAATCGAATGCCTTCAAAGGAAAGTCCATGTTAGAACAACATCGAATGATTTATAAGGCTCTCGGAGACGCCATGAGCGGGCCCATTCACGCTCTTACGATTCATACAGAAGTGTTATAAGGAGAACGAAATGAACGCGGTCAATAACCAAACAGAACTGAACAAACGAATCCAATCCGAAATCGATGCCAATCCCATCATGCTCTATATGAAGGGCGACCGAACGTTTCCTCAATGCGGATTTTCAGCTCGAGTGATCGATATTTTAGAAAAGTTAGCGGTTCCCTACGAAACTCACGATATTCTTTCTGACCCAGAGCTCAGATTTGGAATGAAAAATTTTTCCAACTGGCCCACGTTTCCGCAGTTATTTGTAAAAGGCGAGCTCTTAGGCGGCTCGGATATCGTCTACAAAATGTTTGAGTCAGGTGACCTTCAAAAAATTCTGAAAGAAAAAAATATCCTTTCATGAAACCCGTAAAAGTTTACACGAAAACTTATTGTCCCTACTGCGATAGAGCTAAAGAACTCTTAAAAAAGAAAAACGTCTCGTTCGAAGAAACAAATATCGAAAACGACCCCGAAGGCGCTCAAAAGCTATTCGCAAAAACAGGATTTAAAACAGTCCCCCAAATTTTCATAGGCGAAGAATGCATAGGCGGCTGCGACGACCTCTACGCCCTAGAAAAAGCCGGCAAACTAGACGCACTTTTAGCCTAGTCAACAAAATTTTCCAGCCGGCCAAATCATCTCCCCCTATTTCATCAGCAAGATGATTCCTATTCCCATGCAGCGAAGAGCTCGAAATGAAGGAAATTTGTGGGCTTGCTCGGGACTTTTAGATCCAGAGCGAGCTTCAAAAGTCAGACGGAGCTCGATTTGCCAGCGAGCGGGTGAAGGCCGCAAGAAGTACCAAAGGAATATAAACGGCTCAGGCCGTATCTAAAAGTCCCGAGCAAGCCCACAAATTTCCGTCGATTCGACCTCGAAGCCCCCGCTTTCAGCGGAGAGAAATCATCATTGTCTGACCCCGACACTTTGCGATATCGTCGGCGCATTAAACGAGATCCAAAGATATTTTTATGATTAGCCGAGTCAAAATTTCAAATCGCATAGAATAGACAAATGAGTTCCGCAGATACAAAGACCCCTTCTCCAAGTCGATTAAACTTTTTAAATAATGTTTCTCCAGATTATTTAGAGAACTTACAGGAGCAATATGCGGAGGATCCCAAATCAATTCCGCCTGATTGGGCTTTCTTTTTTGACGTTTTGCAACTCGGGCAAGCAGGGCGTGCAGATTCCCCTTCTGCTGCAGCAAAAATCCGTCTCGAAGACTCGAGCATTGGAGATGAACTTAAAGTTTTAAATTTAATTACGGCCTACCGAATGCGCGGGCATTTAGCCGCCAAAGTTGATCCTCTCGGACTTAGAAAGCCGCCTTTTAATCCTTTTTTAGATCTCGCTTATTTTAAACTCGATAAGGTTCCCATGGACCGCGTGTTTCAAGTCGCCGCTGAACTCGATCTTCCGCCTTCTTCACTTAAACAAATTGTTGAACATTTAAAAGAGACTTACTGTCGCTCGATTGGCTCCGAGTTTCACTATATTCGTGACGAAAAAATTCACTCTTGGCTAAAAAAGCGAATTGATAAAAACAGAAACCGTACAGAATTTGCAGTCGACGAAAAAATTAGAATCTTAAAACATCTTTTTAGAGCTTCTATTTTTGAGAGCTTCTTACATAAAAACTATACGGGCCAAAAAAGGTTCTCCCTTGAAGGAGCCGAAAGTCTCATTCCTGCATTAAAAAATGTGGTGGATGTATGCTCAAATGGCGGTGCCGAAGAAATCGTCATCGGAATGGCCCATCGAGGACGTTTGAATGTGCTCGGAAATGTTCTCAAAAAACCGTATCAAGAAATTTTTAAGGAATTCGAAGGTGCTGATCTTCCGGACATCGAAGAGGCCATGGGCGATGTGAAATATCATCAGGGTTTCTCCGCCGATTTTACAACCATCGCTGGAAAAAAAGTTCATCTCTCACTTGCTCCGAATCCGAGTCATCTTGAGTTTGTAAATCCTGTTGTTGAAGGAATGGTAAGAGCCAAGCAAGAGGCGAAATATAACGGAGACGCTTCGAAAGTTGTTCCGATTGTCATTCACGGCGATGCTGCGGTGATTGGTCAGGGAGTCGTCGCTGAAACGTTAAACCTCTCGCAACTCGCAGGGTACCGTACGGGCGGCACTATTCACATCGTCATTAACAATCAGATTGGTTTTACCACTCTTCCCGAAGATTCACGCTCGTCTCTTTATTGCACGGATCTCGGAAAAGGTTTTCAGTGCCCGATATTTCATGTGAACGGCGATGAAGTGGAAGATGTTGTTCACGTCGTCAAAATGGCGGCCGAATATCGTATGACTTTTAATCAAGATGTGTTCGTCGATATTTATTCTTATCGAAAATATGGCCACAACGAAGGCGACGAACCGAAATTTACTCAACCCGTCATGTACGAAGTCATCTCAAGTCACAAATCACCGCTCGAAATCTATCGTGAAAAACTGACAGCCGATAAGGGCGTTGATCAAAATTTAATTGATCAGTTTTCAGCGAGTGTCGAAAAAGAATTAGAAGGAAATCGCGCGGAGATTCAAAATTCTAAAAAAGTTCTTCAAGCCGATACGCTTCAAGGTCTCTGGCACGGATATGAGAGATCGACAGAAGGAAAGCTGACAGAGCTGACGGATACGAAAGTGGAGCCCGCTCATTTTGATCGTATTATTGAAATGATTCACCAGGTGCCCGAGTCGTTTCATCCGCTTCCTAAATTTGTGAAGATGCTTGAGACGCGACTCGAGCGCATTAAAAAGCATGATCAAATTGATTGGGCGGTCGGAGAACAGCTGGCGATCGGATCACTTCTTCTAGAGGGAAATGGTGTTCGCTTAAGTGGCCAAGATTCCATTCGCGGAACTTTTAGCCACCGTCATTCTGCCATGACGGATAATCAGACGAGTCAAAGATTTTTTCCGCTCAAACATCTCTCTGAAATTCAGGGAAAATTTAATGTCTATGATAGTCCTCTCTCAGAGACGGGCGTTCTTGGTTTTGATTACGGCTATAGTCTTGCGAATCCAAAAAATCTCGTGATTTGGGAAGCTCAATTTGGAGATTTTGGAAACGGCGCGCAGGTGATCATCGACCAATTTATTTCAAGTGGAGAGACTAAATGGTATCGCATGAGTGGCATCACGCTTCTTCTCCCGCATGGCTTTGAAGGTCAGGGGCCCGAACATTCAAGTGCGAGACTTGAGCGCTATTTGCAACTTTGTGCTCAGTTTAATATGCAGGTTGCCTACCCGACGACGCCGGCTCAGTATGCGCATCTTCTGAGACGACAAATGCATCGTCCGTTTAGAAAGCCGCTTGTTGTGATGACGCCAAAAAGTCTTCTTCGTACGCCAGAAGTTTTTTCGAGACGTTCGGATTTTACGGACGGCTCATTTCAAAATATTTTGGTCGATCACCAAAAGAGCGGAAAAGAAGATCGAGTTCTCGTTTGCAGCGGAAAAATCTACTGGGATTTGAAGCGACGCGCCGAAGAAGCGAAAGTGCTTGATAAAGTCGCGATCATTCGACTCGAACAACTCTACCCTCTCGATAAAATCTATTTTAAACAGATTTATCAAATGCTCGGACATCTCCCGTGGACTTGGGTTCAGGAGGAACCTAAAAATATGGGCGCATGGCCATTCATTCGGCTGACAAGTCTCGATCTAGGCGTTAGTCTTAACTATGTTGGTCGCCCAGGTGCGGCGAGTCCAGCCACCGGTTCTGCATCGAAGCATGCAAAAGAACAGGCGCAATTGATAAACGAGGCTTTAGGATTAAGTTAAAAATGAGTGAGAACGTTAACGTAGTCATCCCCACCATCGGAGAGTCGGTCTCTGAAGGCACAATAGGAAAATGGTTTTTTAAAGAGGGCGATCTCGTCAAAAAAGACCAGCCTCTGTTTGAACTCGATAGCGATAAAGCCACGCTTGAAGTCCCAGCCGCAGCTTCTGGAAAATTAAAAATTATTATTCCTGCCGGAAAATCGGCAACAGTCGGAACGCTGATCGGCATGATTGAACTCACGGAAGCGGTAAGAGAGAGCACAGGAAAATCTGAACCCGTGAAAGCGCCAAGTAACGGCAAAAAAGATGTGAAGGTATCTAATTCCGCGCCGACTCCCGCTGTTGAAGCTCCGACACTAACACCTGCTCCGAGTAAATCCGTAGAAACCTTTAGTACAAAAAGCGTTTCTGTTTCTGACGAAGATTTAAAGGGTGTCAGTCCGAGCAAGCGTCGACTGATTAGGCAAGGAGTCATTCCCGCTCCAGGCTCGTCCGCATCTCTTTGGGATGAAAGTTCGCAAAATATTGTCCGAACTCCGATGACGACACTTCGAAAGCGAATTGCGACAAGGTTAGTTGAGTCTCAGCAAACGACAGCGACGCTGACGACGTTTAATGAAATTGATATGTCAGCGGTCATGTCAGCGCGCTCTCAGCTGAAGGATGAGTTTGAAAAGAAGAATGGAGTAAAGCTTGGCTTCATGTCTTTCTTTTCGCGAGCCGTGATTGAGGCACTCGCTCAATTTCCAGATGTGAATGGAAGAATCGAAGGTGATGAGATTCTTTATCCGCAGTATGTAAATCTTGGAATCGCCATTAGTACGGACAGAGGTCTCGTAGTTC
>JAQBPA010000115.1 GCA_028287765.1 Bacteriovoracaceae bacterium | reverse complement strand
TCCACTCGCACAAGTTCTTGGCGCGGGAGTTTCTCAAATCGAGAGTTCGCAAGAAGAGATCGATGTCGCGATGGAATCCGAAGTTCTTTTTTATATCCCAAAAATCAATGAGAGACTTCAATATCTTCCAAGTCTTGCTAATACGGCAACTCTTGTTGGACTTCTCGGTACGATTACCGGACTCATCGTTGCCTTTAGCGCTTCAAGTGGAACTTCAAATTTGGGTGGCTTAACAAAAGAACAAGCACTCGCTCACGGTATTTCATTTGCCATGTATACGACTGCATTTGCTCTTATGGTCGCCATTCCTACCGTTCTCGCTGCAATGTTTTTAGGTGCAAAAGCCAATCGTCTTATCGATGATGTGGATCATTATTCTTCTGCTCTTAAACTTTTGATTCAAAAGAAAAAGGTTGGCGGATCTATGGCTCAAATTCATGCGTTCAATGAACAAGCGAATGGAAAAGAAGAAAGTTCTTCTGCTGTAGGTTCCAGAGCCAAAGCTTAATTTTTTATTTAGAAGGAGTTTGAAAGTGAAACTTTCAAGAAAAAGAATCAACCACGAAACCGAACTCAATCTAGTTCCTATGCTTGATTTGTTTTTGAGTCTGATACCCTTTCTCTTAATGTCTTCTGTTCTAGTGAGTTTTGGTGGCGTGTATGTTGAAGCTCCGAGTTATTCAAAGGCTGAGGCCCAGAAAATAGAAAATAAAAATGATGAACTGGATCTTGCCGTTCAAATAGAAAAAGGCCGCGTGAGTATTTTAGGATATAAAAAAGGATTTGAAACAAAAATAGAAGCTGTCAAAGGAAGTTTTGATCTCAAAGATTTAAACGGTCTCCGGTCTTTTTTAACTGGGCTTCAACAACATTATTCAAAAATCCATTCTTCTTTATTTCACGCTTCTGCCGAAACTCGATATCAAGATGCAGTTTCGGTTTTAAATATTTTACGAGCCACACAGGTCTCCGAAAATCTTGTGTTAGCTGTGGGAGCAGTTGAATGAAACGAAGACGACAAGAGCCCATTAAAATTTCGTCAACTCTCATGTTGACCCCCATGCTCGATATGCTCACCGTTGTGCTCATATTTTTGATCGTTAATTTTTCGCCAGAAAAAGCAGCGATCAAGCCGAGCGCAAATATTCAGCTGCCCGAAGCGGAATTGAATTTAAATGAAGTGCCTCGAATCCATATTGAGCTTGCAAAAGATCACGTCATGCTTAACGGACAGACGTTAGCGGGTCTACTTCCGGATTCTCAAGATTCTCAGGCCTGGAATATTTTAAAAATTAAACTAGAAGAACTCACCAAAGAATCAAAGGATCAAAAACCACAGCCCATTCTTTTGATCGCTGACAAAGATGCGCCATATCAATTTGTGGATAGCGCGGTCGCCCATTTGGCTGCAGGCGGTTATTCCGAAGTTTATTTATTAACTAGCCAAGAGGACAAATAACTATGTTGCTTACATTTATTCTACTTTCCACCATTCATGTATCATCGGCGACGAACGACACCACGCTTACAGACGAAACTGATTTGTCGAATACCGAAGTACAAAAAAATATTGTTTATAAAAAAGAAACGACAGTGGATCTTTCGGGATCGACGGTTGAAGCTGAAAATCAACTTCCGCCGGCTTTCTTTTTATCAAAAATGCAAACACCCAAGGCGCAAGGTCTTTTGAGCGATCGACTGCGATTTAGTCTCAGAAATTATAATGATTTAGGTTTTTAATCGGGAGAATTTTGTGAAGTATTGGCAGCTCAGTGTAAAAACACCTTATACAGGCGAAGAGATTTTTGATTTGCGAACACGTCCACAAATTTTGGTGGGCGATTCTCTCTCCAATAATGTGTGTATTGATTCGACTGAAATTCCAGCTGCCTTAAAAATGGTCGATGGTTCTCGTTCGATTCTTTCGGGCTTTAAAAAAGAAGTCAGAATCCGACTTACCGACGAAATTATTCCTAGTCTTCAAGGAAATTTTTTAAAGAAGAGCGATTGGAAAACTCGACTTTATTCAGGAGCTTCATTTGCCGCAACCGGCGCTTGCGACTGGAAAATAGGATCTACTCAATTTGCTTTAAGCGAAAGTGAAAGCATTCCTCTCGCCCCCATTGCTGCTGAGGATCGAAGTGTTGAGAACAAACATTGGCTCCAATCCTACGGTTCTGCTGCGGGCCTTCATGCCATTTTATTTCTTTTAATTTTGAGCGTGAGCTTCTTTTATAAAGCCACGCACGACTCCATTAACCCGGCGGATATTCAAAAGGTCAGCATTCAACAAGTCCATACGGTTTTTGATAAAACAAAAGCGGTCGCCGAATTGAGCCCACAAAAAGCTCCAGAAGAATCCACGCAAGTGGCAGAGCTTTCAAAAGAGATTAAAGAGCCGACGGTTTCACCGATAGCAAAACGAGCTCAAGCAAAAAAATTACTTCATAAAAATGTTGCCGCCAAAGTTCAAGTGGTTGCGAGCAAAGTTCCTAGCAAACGTGATCCCGCTCCTAGAAAAAATATCAACTCAATGGGACTTCTTGCCATTCAATCTACGGCCAAACCTACGAAAACGAATTTGGATGTCGCGGCCCTCGCGATGGGCTCGGCTAAATCAATGGCTTCAAAAAAAGCGGGAACAGGTCTCGGTCTTACGAAGGGCGAATCGAATTTTGGACTTTTAGCTAATGGTGGCGGCGTTCAGGTTGCTCAATTAAATGGAAAAGGTGTTGAAGCTTATCAGGGCGGACTCGGCGATAAAGTTCGAGCTGGTTCTATGCGCGGTGCGTCGATTAAACTCGTTCGACGCGAAATTGAAATTCGCGGCGGATTAGATCCGGCTGTGATCCGACAAATTATTGAAGAGCGACTTTCAGAAGTGCGTTATTGCTATGAAACTGCGCTCTTGAAGCAAACGAATCTTCAAGGTAAAATTTCTGCTACGTGGACGATTCAAGCCGACGGAAGTGTCGCTGGGTTAACGTCGGAATCCGACGAAATTAAATCCACCGTTCTTCAACCCTGCATTCAAGAACAAATTAAAAATTGGAAATTTCCTGCTCCAAAAGGGGGGGGCGTCGTTCACGTAAAATATCCATTTCTATTCAGCCCCGTTGGCAGCTAAACTACTGGTATGAGAAATATTCTTTTATCCGTCAGCCTTCTTGGGACCGTGTTTTCATTTTCAACCAAAACGTATGCACAGGATGAATTCGAGGAAGTGAGAGCTCTCGACCACGCCAGATATTCGCTAACAAAGCGAATCGCCGTCGACGCAGATTTTACTTTTTTACCGATCGATGCCTACTATAAGCCTTTGCTCATAGAAGGTGCCGTTTCTTATCAACCGGCTGATTTTTTTTCGTGGGAAATTGGACGCATTGGCTATTCGCTCACTAACATTAATACGGGGCTCGATCGATCGATCAATAATCAATTTATTTCAGTGGGCTCTTCACTTCGCGTGAAAGAAGACGAATTGAGAATGAAAGATATGCGGTACCACGCTTCATCGACGGCGTATTTTAATCTTCTCTATAGTAAGAGCAATTTTTTCAACAAAAAAGTGGTTTACTACTATTGGCAAGTCGGAACGGGCGTTAGCTATTACGATTTTAAACATGCGAGCCAAGTAGGAGCAGATTTGGCTCTTCGTGTTCGATTTTTTATCGATGATCATTTTAGCTTTTCCATTCGCGGAGGACAAACTATTGGCTTTAAGTCGAGCGCTCCCAAAAATATTACCTTTTTAGGGTTTGGAGCAGGCTTTGCTTTTTAGTCTATTTTCATTTGCACTCATCTCTTTGAGTTCTCAGGAGGTGAAGAATCTCATCGAGCGAGTGCCCGTCGATTGGTATAGTTCTACCACTCGGCTTTTTGAGTACTGCGTCGACGTTAATTTCCAGCATCCCATTTGTCCAAATATTCAGAGCGAGGCCGGGCCCATCGATTATCAGAATGAATTTTATACGGCTCCGACAGGACCGCTCACGTCGCACTCTTTATTTCAAGCGACTCTTCTTTATCAAATGGGCAGGCCGCCCGATTTTTGGATGGCCACTCTCAATCTTGACAAGCCACGACCCGCAACTATCGATCCGCGACTTTGGGCAGAGGCTCAGGCGCTTTGGGCAAAAACACTTTTTGATAAGCAAAAATATAAGGAGAGTATCGCGCTCTTTGATCAAATCGTTGATGATTTTAAAGGAAAGGCTCTCTTCCACCAGCAAAGGGCTTGGGCCCAATTTTTTAATGGTCAATATGATCGTGCGCTTGGAAGTATTATTTCCGCTGAAAGTCCGCTGATTTACAAAGTTCCTTTTTTCGAGAAATATTTTTTGCGGGCTCTGATCGAAAAAGAAACGTGTCGTCGTTCTGAAGCGCTAAATACGCTTGCGGTCGGACGCGCAAATCTGTCTTACGCCAAATCGCCAGCTGAAAATCATCCGTGGACTCTCCTCTGCGAAAAAAGAAGCCTCGGTAGTACATGCGAAAAACTTAAATCTTGGTTCGATGCCTCATTTAAACGCCAAATTAAAAAAGCTCTGGAAGATTTAGATTTGCTTGAAATTGAGCTAAGAGACGAAACCGCAAACACGCAGGCTAAACCTGGTAAATCCGAAATTATTTGGCCGAGCGTCTCCGGAGAGAACTGGCAAGACGAACTCGGTCACTACTCCGTTCCTATCAAAACGAAATGCTGAAGCCGCTTAAAATATTTTTAGTTTTTTCTTTGATCAGCTTTACTCAGAGTCTCTTTTCGAAAGACGCTCCTCCGGAACATTTTCGAGTTCCAAAAAGTACCCTTGACGCGCTCGAGAGAAAATTAAAGGAAGAAACGGATCCGTCAAAACGAGTTCAACTTCTTCTTAGATGGGTAAAAAATAAAGAAGATTACGAGCAAAGTCTTCTTGAGAAAAAGCTAGGGGTAGAAAAAGCAAGTGAGCAAAAAAATGGCGATCAGCTCGCGCTCTTTAAAGGATTTAAAGTCGATATCGTAACAAGACTTCAAACTGAAATCGCCGATCTTGCTAAACATCCTAAGCTAAATTTAGATCCTCTTTATCATGTGCTCGGCTTTAGACTTCTCGAGCTGCAAAAATATCCAGAAGCCGTAATGGCTTTTCAAAAAATATCGGGCAAAACCTCAGAAGACTTTATGGGTTTAGGAGACGCGTATTTCGCGGCCAAGAATACCCGAGCTGCGCTGGATGCTTTTGAGCACGGCGGACTTGATTCTAAATATCGCAATACGGCCGGCTATAAACGGGCGTGGTGTTTTCTTCAATTGAGTGATTTTCAAAATGCTTTAGCTGAGTTTGATATTGCGCTCGAAGATAATCCTTATAATACGATCAAATTAAAGGAAGAGGTCTTTCGTGATCGTCTTCGGCCGTACGTTGAGACTTATCAAAAGCTCATCTTTGATGATGAAGAATTACTGAATCTCAAAAAATTAGCATCGAGAGTGCATCCGGAGGCGCTGGAAAAAAGTAAAGAATTGTTGGCGGCAGGTCTGAAGGCGCTGATTCTCAATTTTAACGCCAAGGCTCAGATCGAAAAGGCGCAAGCCGTCTTTGGATATTTAACCAAAGAAATTAAGGACCCACTTTCTGTTTTAGTTCTAGCTGCACCTATTTGGATAAAAGTTTATCGTGGTCAACTTAATCACGAAGCAGTCGAAAAAATTACGGACTCACTGCCTTCTAAAAAAATAGAAGGATTTGATACGACCTTGTTAGAGACAGAGCTTTATAATTCGGTCGTTTTTTATGACACTCTTTTTAAGGAAGATAATCTTCCGACCACTCGCAAACTTCTCTTCAAGATCAATAAAAAATTCTTTCAACTCTTTCCCGGTAATCAACAAGCGGATCCTTTGAGAGTGGGATACGCGAAGCTTTTACTCGAAGACGGCGATCCTGCTGAATGTATTCAAATTCTTTCAGCAAGAAAACGAGGCGATAAAGAGGTCGAAGATCTTGCATTAAGTTTGGATGCCA
>JAQBPA010000099.1 GCA_028287765.1 Bacteriovoracaceae bacterium | reverse complement strand
TTAGTTCTCAATACCAAAATTCTATTTAAAGCCCTCTATTACCAAATCTTTATAACGCAATACGTAAACCACAGTCCACTTAAGGTTGTCAACCAGCTCTGTTTTTTAGATCCTACTTTCGTAGATCCCATCGCCTGGTGGCCAACACGAGATACTTTTGTGCAATTTGCGTGCCAACGTCAATCATTCTTAATAGTCGTCAGAAAAAGGTTTTAGGGCCTTTAAATTCGATACGCAAATAATTGCTGCCCACTACCAGTCTCAGAGAAAGGGATATCCATGTCCCAGACGTAAGACCGAATCTGGCGACTGGCGGCTAACGCCTGCGCGCCTCGATGAGTTCAATGGCCTTTTCGAGAGTGAGATCTTCTGGTTTAATCTCTTTAGGAATGGAGGCGTTGATTTTTCCACACTTACAATAGATGCCGTAAGGGCCATTAAAAATTTCGATAGGCTTCTTCTCGATGGGATGTTCTCCCACCACTCGAAGAGCTTCTCGTTTTCCTCTGCCCTTACCCCGAACTCGCTCCTCTAAAAAGATTTCTTTCGCTCGCGAAAAATCGACACTAAGCACATCATCGGGCACCTTCAGAGAGCGATATTCGGGCTTTTCTAAGCCGGGACCCGACTTCACAATATAAGGACCAAATCTTCCGAGCCCTGCCTTGTAGGTGAGCCCACCTTCATCGACCCCTAAAGTCCTAGGAAGCGAAAGATAACCAAGCGCTGCTTCAAACGTAAGCGCTTGCGGGTTCACTCCCTTTGGAAGCACCGATCGCTTCACTTTGGGTACCTCAGGCGCTGGTGGCGGCGCGACTTCACCCTTCTTCTTTTTAACTTTTGCTTTCGGCTTAACGTCCGCATCCTCAGACTCTCCAAGTTGGAGATAAGGTCCGTATCTGCCGTTCATTAAATAGACTTTCATTCCAGTCTTCGGATCCACACCCAAATTTGGCGGGCCGTCTTTTTTCTGTTGAATGAGTTGATCAATGGTCTCTGATTTTAAATCTGCCGGCGCGATATCCTCAGGAATGGAGGCTCGAATTTCTGTATTATCTTTTTTGTTTCTGGATAAAAAATAAGGTCCAAATTTTCCAATTCTAAATTCAACATCTGGAAAATTCTCGAGAGAAATCATTCTCGAATCGTCAGGATCGATCTTCTTTTCTTGGCTTGCAATCTGCGCTTTAAGCCCGTGCGTTTTATCGGAATAAAATTCCTTTAAAAATTGAAGGTAAGGCTTTGTTCCGCCAGCGATCTCATCCAGCGTTTCTTCCATTCCTGCGGTAAATTGAAGATCGATGAGACCACTAAAATGCTTTTTCAAAAGCTTCACGACCGCGAAAGCCGTAAACGTCGGAACGAGGGCGTTCCCCATCCGCCGCACATAACCGCGGTCAATAATCGTAGATATAATAGAGGCGTAAGTGGAAGGCCTTCCAATCCCCTCTTTTTCGAGAGTTTGGATAATGCTCGCTTCTGTATAACGTGCTGGGGGCTTCGTCTCATGCTCGGTCACTTTGAGGTCCGCGAGCTTTAAGATATCTCCCGCTTTTACATCCGGAAGAATTACTTCGCGCTCCTCAAGCGCCGCATCCACGTCGTCCGAGCCTTCAACGTAAGCTCGCAAAAATCCTGGAAACACAATGCGTGTTCCTGTCGATTGAAATTCGTTATTTCCCACTTCGATCGTAATCGAAACGCTCAGTTGTTTCGCATCCGCCATTTGAGTCGCAACCGTTCGCTTCCAGATGAGATCATAAAGAGCGAGTTCAATTCCGCTAAGACCCGTCGACTGCGGTGTCGGACAAATAGGACCAGCGGGACGAATCGCTTCGTGAGCCTCCTGCGCGCCTTTTATTTTGGAAGTAAATTGTCTCGGTCCATCACTCAGATAATCTTTTCCGTAGAGTGTTTCCACTTGCGTACGTGCCCCCGTAATCGCCTCTTGCGAGAGATTTACGGAATCCGTTCTCATATAAGTGATGAACCCTTTTTCGTAGAGACCTTGTGCTACGCGCATCGCGTCTCTACTACTAAGGCCAAGTTTTCGATTGGCCTCTTGCTGAAGTGTCGACGTAATAAAAGGAGGAGACGAGCGCCGGGTAAGAGGTTTTTCAGTGACTTCAGAAACTTTCCAAGTTTTTGTCTTAAGATCTGCGCTTAATTCATCGGCTTCTTTTTTTAGAAGAAGATAAACTTCTTTTCCCTCTTGGATTTTACCCGTGAGCTCGTCAAAATCTTTTCCGGTTGCGATTCGCTTCTCGCCCATTTTGGTGAGCTTTCCTTCGAGCTCACCTTTCGGAGAATTTAGACCTGCGAGGAGGCCGCAATAGATCCCTTGTTTAAATCGAAGTCGATGTTCCTCTTTTTCGACAATGAGACGAGTGGCTACCGACTGAACGCGACCCGCACTTAAACCGTAGGCAATTTTTGTCCAAAGAAGCGGAGAGAGAGAATATCCAAATAAACGATCCAGAATGCGGCGAGATTCTTGTGCTTGCACAAGCTTGTAATCAATCTCTCTAAAATTCTCGAGTGCCTCTCGGATAGCCCCCTTGGTAATTTCGTGAAAAACCATCCGCTTGGTTGGAATTTTGGGCTTCAGTACTTCGACCAAATGGTGCGAAATACTTTCTCCTTCGCGGTCCTCGTCCGTCGCGAGAATCAGCTCTTCGGCCTGATCCATGCAATCTTTCAGATGCTTGATCACCTTTAGTTTTCCGGCCGGAATAATATAGAGAGGCGAAAAATCATGCTCGACGTCGATGCCTAAGCTTGCCCACTTTTCTTTCTTATATTTTTCGGGAATTTCTTTTGCCGATGCAGGAAGATCACGAATATGCCCAACACAAGCTTCTACATGATACTCAGGCGGCAAAAACTTTCGAATGGTCTTTGCCTTCGTCGGCGACTCAACAATCACTAAAGCCTTCCATCTTGCCGCAATCTTTGGAGCTTTTGGTGCCGGTACTGCTTTAGGCAGTTTGGGTTTGGATATTTTCGCGGTAGAAGTTTTTGCCATGTTTCTCTTAGTCTTTATGAAAAATCAGTTTCTTACAAGTTTGATAGACGGAATTCACAATTCTTGTCATCTCTCGTTAACAAATGACGCAAAAAATGAAAAATGACTTTTTTGTAATTGGAGCGGGACTCGCCGGAAGTGAGGCCGCTCTCACGCTCGCTCGAAGCGGAGCAAAAGTTTGTTTGTTTGAACAAAAACCAAAAAATTTTTCTGCCGTTCATAAACTCTCCGGTGCTGCAGAACTTGTTTGCAGCAATAGTTTTAAATCCACCGACGTGAACGCTGCTCACGGACTTCTCAAAGAAGAACTTAGACTTTTAGGTTCGCCCCTTATTGAACTTGCCTACAGCGCTCGCATTCCGGGTGGAAAATCTCTTTCTGTCGATCGCGAAAAATTTAGTCAAGCAGTGACTGCAGCAATCGGATCCGAAAAAAATATTGATTTCAGATGCGAGCAGACCTCAGAGTTGCCCGAAAATATTCCGACACTGATCGCTACTGGCCCACTCACCTCTCAAAATTTGATCGAAAAGATTCTAAAACTTTGCGGTGATGACGGACTTTATTTTTACGACGCCACTTCGCCAGTGGTCGAACTTTCGTCCCTTGATCTTTCAAAATTCTTTTGGGCAAGCCGAAATGAAGACTCGGCTGACTATTTGAATCTTCCTCTCGATCGGCACGAATACCATAATTTTAGGAATCAAGTTTTAGCTGCAGAAAAAGTCGAAAGTCATTTGAACGAAGATTTGAAATTTTTTGAAGGATGCCTTCCGATAGAAGTTCTCGCCGAGCGAGGAGAAGAAACACTCGCCTACAGTTGTATGAAACCCATTGGCTTTGAAGCGCATCTTCCCAAAAAAGCTCACGCGATCATTCAATTTCGCCGAGAAAAAGCGGCGGGAGAACTCCTCAGCATGGTTGGATTTCAAACTCGCATGAAGTGGCCCGAGCAAGAACGTGTCTTTCGACTGCTTCCAGGAATGGAAAATGCCGTCTTCGCAAGACTTGGGGCCATGCACCGAAATACATTTATTAACGCGCCTCAACATCTGAACGATCATCTCCAACTAAAAGTATCGCCGACTATTTA
>JAQBPA010000095.1 GCA_028287765.1 Bacteriovoracaceae bacterium | reverse complement strand
CCTGAACATATTTCGATTCTGATGAAAAGTTAACGGCCGTCTCGTAGCGATGATGACCATCGGCAATGAGTGCTGGCCTTCTTTTTAGAAGATTTTGAAGAGCTGAAACCTCTCTCTCATTTGTGATTGCCCAAACTTTTCTTTCTACTTTTGAGCTGTCAGTCCCGTGAAGAAGGGTCGCTTCTTTTGATTTGCTTTCATGTATTTTTTCTAGCGTGAGTTCTGAATCTTTATAACAAAGAAAAATTTGTGAGAGCTCTGCTCGCATGGTCTTTAGAAGATCGAGTCGATCTTTTTTGGGGCCTGACAAAGTAAATTCGTGCGGAAGAATTTCTTTTTTCTCAAATGGAGAAACTTCTAAGAGAGCTACAAAACCGAGTCGTCTTTTGCTTTTTCCATCACTCGTGAAATTATCTTCAATTAGATAAAAAGCGTTCGTTTCAAAGGCTTGAAGAGTTCCCTCATTTTTCCAAGCTTGAAACATATTTTTCATTTTCAAATAACGATCGGGATCGTTGGCGTCTTCGGTAAGCGCTAGCCGAACACTTTGATTCGGGTGAAGTTTTTTCAATTGAGAAAATCCGTCTGGGGAAATGACGTCATAAGGAGGAGAGAGAACTTTGCCGAGATCCGATCGAATTTTTTCTGAATAAAGAGTCGCTTTGAAAGGAATAATTTTGGGCATTCGAAAACTTTCGCCTTCTTGGAAATGGAAGTCAATCGAGGGGGTTCTTAAGAAAGGTAAACCTCTACCGCAAATTCATTGGTATCTTCGAAGCAGATATATTTTTCTTTCGATTTAAGAATTTTAATTTGACGTCGATTTAGTTCGGCCTTCAGTTTTTCAAAATGTTCTTGGTCTTTTCCCTGAAATGCAATGTGGTTAACGCCGGGTCCTTGGCGATTGTTAACAATTTCTTGGGTGACTGCGGCAAAAACAATATACGTCCCACTTGAGTGTCGCCAACTTATGCCGCCCCGCCATCGCTTGTTCTCCACATAACCAAGAAATGGCATGAACCAATTCCAGAACTCATTAGAGAGGGATAGATTTTTCACATAATATTCGAGGTGATGAAGCTGGCCGAATTCCATAGTTGAAACAGAACTTTTGATGAGGCTATTCACGACCTACGATTCATTCAAGACAATATTATTTTCGCATGCGACTTGAGTGCACCAGCAGGGGAGGCTCTGTGTCGCAGTTATTCCTTTTACAAAGTTTATTCCGAGACTTAAATCATTGAAATAATTTAGTTTTTTTTGTTTTCCCGAATCGTATTTTTTGGCACGACAGTTGCATAAAAATGACCAAGATGTCTCTCCGGATTTTTTTTGCGATGGTCTCCGTAAGTTTGATTGAAGTTCCGATTGTTCTCCACGCAGACGAGAGCCCCACACTTTTAAAAATTCAGTGCGAAAAATCCTCTGCGCGTACGTCCGTCGACGAAGCCAAGCAAATTTTAGATTCCGCCCGCAAATGTCCCTTGGGCGGAGGTGCCACTGTTTGTCGAAATGGAGAGCTGATCTATCGCGATACGGCGACAGGCGAAGAAACAAAAAAGGGAAAAGTTGACGGATTTATTCCGAATGCGGACAAAGTGGAATCTCTTATTGTAAATAAGCCGGATGAAAAGAATTCAATTGTTTACTCGATTGATTCAGATGGAAAAATCGAAAAATTTAACTCCGACACTGGAGAGGTCGAAACACGCGCCTTACCGGAGGAACTTGCTAAGGATGCCAAGAATTTAAAATTCTCTGGAGATCAGAACACTCTCGTACGTTCAGACGGAAAGACGCGTTCAGAAAATCAAAATGTGAAAACATCCGAGCCTTTTAATTTTGCGAATCTTTTTAATAAAAGCGGAAATAGTAAATCTGCTTCCGTTCAGCCGGCCTATTCGCCAATTGCTTTTGACCCGCCACTTCCATCTACTACCCCAAATCCATCTCCCGTTCCTGCAACACCTGAAAAGAGCATTATTCTTTGTTCGACACTCACTTCTGATCAAAAGCTATCATTAGAGCTGAAAGGAATTTATTGTGTCGAAGACCGTCAATCTAAACCCGATTCAAATAAAAACTCATTTGCCGAGTTGACTGGACTAGGATCGTTTGGAAATTTCGGGGCTTCAATCGGAAGCTTTGCAAAGCGAACGGGCGGTGCAGTCGCTCCATATATTGCGCAGCTTTTGGACTGGACGAATAATTTATTTACCGGATTTAAAGATCAATTTGATGCTTCATCTTATCGCTCTGACACAGGAGAGGTTCCGAAATCCCCAGAAGCGAATACCGAGAGAGGCAACTCTTTAGCTTACGGAGATTCTGGCCTTCAAAAATCGAATGATTCTGGAAATGGTCTGCACGGCTCCTCTTCGATTGATAAACAAAATAATGAAGACAAACTTTCTGCCGAAAATAAACTTGCGTAGGAACTTCTCTCAGCGGGACCCGATGCGAATGGTTTAAATAAAGAGAGCGCTTCACCGAACACAAATAATTTGACGAACACAGATAGCAAAAAATCTGACGAGTCCAAACGTCCAGAATCTTCAGAAATGTTTAAAGATTTACAGGGGAAGAAATCAAATCAAGTCGCAGTAAGTAATGGATCTAAATCTAGCAAGGCTAACGCTTCATCAGAAAAAAGTTCGCTCGCCAATCGAGCGCCTCAAAAGAAAAATAAAGAGAGCGCAAAAATTCCTTTCGAAGAACCTTTCTTTATCGTTCTTCCGAGTCGTCGCCTTCGGCTGATTGATGAGAATTCCGGTTTAGTTTAACGCTCTAAGATGGCGATAGGCTTTCACGCCAATATCTTTTCGATAAGTGACCTTCTTTAAGAAAGGCAGCTCTGCAATCCAGGGATAAATCGCATTTTGACAGTCGATCAGCGAATTTTGAATCGTATTAATCGAAAAGAGCCGCCCCCCGTTCGGCAGCCAATTTTTTTGAGTTCGTTTGGTGCCGCTATGAAAGACGAAACATTCTTTAGGAACGCGATCGATCACGAGTTCAAAATCTTTTCCGGGATTTTCTGGATAGCCCTTCGCTGCAATGACAACATTTAAGCTAACGCCCGGAAGGAATTCCACACGTTTCTCGCTTCCGGATTCCAATTGGCTGAGAATTTCAGTCAGCGGAGTTTTTAGTCTTAACAAAAGGGCTTGAGTTTCTGGGTCACCGAGTCGGCAGTTAAATTCGAGGACATAGGGTTCATCTGCGACCACCATAATGCCCACGAATAAGAAGCCTCGATAAAAAATGGAATCTTTCTCGAGGCCTTTTAATACCGGCTGAATAATCTTTTTTTCAATTTTTGTTTGTAATTGAGGATTTAAAAGGGGCACGGGGGAATAGGCGCCCATCCCACCGGTATTTGGGCCCTCATCATTTTCGAGAAGTCGTTTATGATCTTGGGCTGCGCCAAAGAATTTGTGATGTTTACCATCAATCAAAACAAAATAAGAGAGTTCTTCGCCTTTTAAAAATTCTTCCAAAACGAGAGAAGCGTGTTCCTTTAACATTTCACTTCCAAAAGCAATGGCATCTTTTTGATTCGAACCAATCCAGACACCTTTTCCTGCAGCTAGTCCGGATGCCTTAATCACATACGGTGGCAAGAATTTTTTGATTTCAGTCGTTAATTCTTTTGCTGTTTCAGCGGTTACGGAGCGAGCTGTGGGTATCTTGTGTTTAAAAAGAAAAGATTTTGCAAAAGCTTTATCTGTTTCAAGAAGAGCCGCCGTCTTTGTAGGGCCAAAAACTTTAATTTTCTTTTGAATCAAAAAATCAGAAACACCTTCCGCCAGATATTTCTCTGGGCCCACGATGACTTCTGTAATTTTTTTGTCTTTAATTTTTTGAGAGAGATCTTCAAAATCTTTAAAATTCCAAGTGGGACAAAGTTCCGCGATTGCGTCACTTCCAGGCGCACATTCAACTGCAATATTTGTTTTTTTTAAATGCCAGCAGAGAGCATGTTCTCGACCGCCAGAGCCTAAAATTAAAATCTTCGGACTCATATATAGGGGTCCTACTAATGAAGAAAATGTCGGGATTTCGTAAAAATCATCGAGAGCCCTTTTTTGTTACAGGCTGCAATCACTTCGTTATCTCGAATGCTTCCCCCGGGTTGAACGATCGCGGTTACGCCTGCGTCTTTTAAAATATCAAGGCTGTCTGCAAATGGAAAAAATCCATCACTCGCGCAAACTTTTGTTTCTGCTTTCGATAGTTTTGCACGAGATGCAGCCGATTCGGACGAGAATTTTCGATTCACTTGGCCGCATCCAATGCCAAGCGTTTGGTGCTCGTCTGCAATAATAATGGCATTGCTTTTAGCATTTTTTGCGACGACCCATGCGAGTCTGAGAGCTTGAAGCTCCTTTTCATTCGGTATTTTCTGCGTGACGACCTGCGCATCGGGACCGAGCACGCCTTCGTTATACGATCCGAACTGATCGGGCTCTTGAACAAGATAGCCGCCCGTAATTTTTTTGGTATCAAGCGAGGCTTGATAAATTTCTTTTTGATCTTGAACTCGTGGAATCAAAATGAGGCGGAGATTTTTTTTCTTTTGAAGAATATCTCTCGCTTCGACGGTGAAGTTTTCCGCACAAATAATTTCAAAAAAAGGTTCTATGAGCGACTGTGCGAGATCTTGATCGACCACTCCCGAAATAGCGACAATTCCCCCAAAGGCACTTTCAGAATCGGCGGTCAGTGCTCGTTTATAACTCTCAATCGTTTTCGCTCCCGTACCAACTCCACAAGGATTATTATGTTTTACAATCACGGTCGAAGCTGGCGGAAGTTCAGAGAGCATCCGCCAGGCAGCGTCGGCATCGAGAAGATTATTAAACGAGAGTTCTTTTCCTTGTAAGCTTTCGCTCAGAGGACTTTTTTCGAGTGGTTCTTGTAAACGATAGAGCGCGGCTTTTTGATGAGGATTTTCTCCGTAGCGAAGTTCTTGAGAAAGCTTTCCATGAACTGAATGATAGAGAGGAAAAGTTTTTCGTTTAAATTCTCCGCCCGCCCAGTCGTATTGACTCAGGGTTTGTGAAATCATGCTGTCATAGATGGCCGTATGACGAAAGGCTCGGACAGCCATATTGTATCTAAATTCGTCATCAAAAGGATTTTCGGGATTTTCCTTCATTTTCTGAATGATGAGAGGATAATCTTTTGGATCCGTGACAACCGTAACGTATTCATGATTCTTGGCGGCTGCACGAATCATAGTTACTCCGCCAATATCAATATTTTCAATGAGCTCTCTCCAGGTGGGCCGCTTGGTCGCAGAGGCTACTTTTTGAAAGGGGTAGAGATTAACAACAACCAGATCAATCCACTTGATGCCGTAATCTTTAGCTTCTTTTGAATGAATGGCATCTGCTCGTCGTCCGAGAAGCGCGCCGTAAATTTTGGGGTGAAGAGTTTTTAAGCGCCCTTCCATCATCTCCGGAAATCCCGTGTAGTCACTTACAGAAACCGTGGGAATGGTTGCATCGCTCAGAAGCTTTGCCGTTCCGCCGGTTGAAAGAATCTCGACCTGAAAATGTTTAAAAGCTTTTCCGAGCTCCACGAGCCCCGTTTTGTCTGAAACTGAAATAACCGCTCTTTTAATCATGATTAAAAGGCAATCCTGTAAACATCATCAAAAGTTTTAGCGAAATGAAATTTGAGTCCCGATTTTACTTCTGCAGGAATTTCAATGAGGTCTTTTTTGTTTTCAAACGGAATGACAATGTCCTTACACTTGAATTGCTTCGCAGCGATTAATTTCTGCTTGAGTCCCCCAATCGGAAGCACTTGACCAATTAAAGAAATCTCACCAGTCATTGCCAGATTTTTTTTGACCGGCTTATTTTTAAATAATGAAACGAGGGCCGTGGCGATGGTTATCCCGGCCGAAGGGCCATCTTTTTTGATCGCACCTGCTGGAAAGTGAATGTGAAGATCTGTTTTATCAAAGTTGCTGAGATCCATATTATATCTCACAGCTGCCGAGCGAATAAACGAGAGCGCAATTTTTGCACTTTCATTCATCGTTTCGCCCAATTTTCCTGTGAGTTGTAAATTTTTGGCACCGGGCATCTTCGAGGCTTCGATAAAAAGAACTTCGCCTCCGTAATTTGTCCAGGCGAGACCCATGACGACTCCCGGTCGTCTCGGAATTAGCGAGTCGGCAGAAAATTTGTGCACGCCCAAAAATTCAGAAAGATTTTGAGGCGTAATTAAAACGGACGATTTTTTTCCTTTGGCAACCCGTGTCGCTACTTTTCGACAAAGTTTTTCAAGCTCTCTCTCTAAGTTTCTCACTCCCGCTTCTCGAGTATAAAATCGAATCGTCTCTAAAAGAGCTGTGGGCAAAACTTTTAAAAATTTGGGTTCCAGGCCGGCTTGCGCTACCTGCTTTGGAAGAAGATATTTGGTTGCAATCGCAAGCTTTTCACTTTCGATATAGCCCGACATTTCAATAATTTCCATTCGATCTCGAAGAGGAGCTGGAATGGTATCAAGCGTATTTGCAGTACAAATGAATAAAATTTTTGAAAGATCAAAGGGGACATCGAGATAATGATCGAGAAAGTTTTTATTTTGCTCAGGATCTAAAACTTCAAGAAGTGCAGAGGCGGGATCTCCTCGCCAGTCCGTTCCAATTTTGTCGATTTCATCGAGAACCATGACGAGATTTTTGGAGCCAGAGCGCTTAAGAGCTTGAATGAGACGACCCGGCATCGAGCCTACATAGGTGCGACGGTGTCCTTTGATTTCAGCTTCATCGCGCATTCCGCCGAGACTCAGACGAAAGAATTTTCTTCCGAGCGATTCCGCAATGCTTTTTCCGAGCGAAGTTTTTCCAACGCCTGGAGGTCCAACGAAACAAATAATACTTCCGGAGAGATCTTTTTTTAAACTTTTTACTGCCAAAAATTCGACAATTCTCGTTTTAACGTCCTTAAGTCCGTAATGATCTCTCTCTAATATTTGCTCTGCCTTTTTTAGGTCGGAAATATCTTCGGTCGTGATTGCCCAAGGAAGGGACGCCAACCAATCGATATAATTTCGCGTGATGGAATACTCCATACTCTCAGGCGCCATCATTCCAAGTCGCTTCAGTTCTTCGTCGGCTTTTGTTTGAGCTTCTTCAGGTAATTTAGCAGCAGTGATTCTTTCTTTTAGTTTTTGAACATCTTGAGAATGATCGTCTTTGTCTTCGCCGAGTTCTTTTCGAATGGCTTTTAACTGCTCTCTTAAAAAATATTCTCGCTGATTAGTACTAATTTTGGATTGAATCTCGCCCTGAATCTTCTGACCCAGTTTTAAAATTTCAAGCTCTTGAGTGAGATGAAAAATACATCGCTTAAGTCGCTCGTCAACTTCCGTAAGTTCTAAAAGAGCCTGCCTGGTTGGGAGATCAATTCGCTTAAGATGGGCCGCGATAAAGTCAGAAAGTTTATTGGGACCGTCGATATTGAGCGCAGCAAGCGAGAACTCTTCCGAAAGGGTGGGGGAGAGTTGGATAATCTCTTGAAGAAGTGTTTGCGCAGAGGAACTGAGGGCTTGAACAAGCTTTTCGTCTCTTTGCGTTTCTTCAAGATATTGAACTTTAGCGCGAATGACCGGAACGGGCGTTTCAAACGATTTAATTTTAAATCGCTTCAATGTTTGCACAATAATACTTGTCGAGCCCTCGGGTAATCGCAAAATTCGAAGCACTCGCGCAAGCACTCCCACTTCATATAAATCGGCCGGTGGTGGATCATCGCCAACGCCTCGTCTTCGTCCAAGAAAACCAATAAATTCGAGCGGGGGTTCGTTTTTATGAAGGAGATCCTGAAGCTTTCCTTTCGGAACGACGATCGGAAGAATCATATGAGGAAATGCGACAAAATTTGAAACGGGAAAAATTGTGATATCTGAGGGATAAGTCTTGGGCGTTTTACTGGCATCAATGAGAAGACTCTCATTCGAATCATTATTATTGGCGGGTGGAACGTGAATGAATTGTGACATTATTTTCCTGTCTCTTTCTCAATCCAACTTAAGTAATCCTGCGACCCCTGAAGTATAGGTATACTTATAATTTCGGGGACTTCATAGGGGTGGAATATGGAAATTTGTTTTTGAATTTTCTTAAAAGAAGAAGCCCTTGCTTTGATCCAAACCTGAACCTCTTGACTACGCTCGACGCGGCCTTTCCAGCGATAAATGCTCTTGACAGGTGAGCTTATCTGAACGCAAGCCGCGAGCTTTTTTTCAAGGATTTGGCGGGCAATTTTCAGGGCGGAGGGCCGTGTCGGACAGGTCGTGAGTACAAGAATAAATCGCATACTTATTTGGTATCAGTTCGCACGCCTGAAATCGTCAGACTTTCGATTTTAGCATCCAAAAATTTGGCTGCTTTCTGAACAGCCGGATCATTCAGGATTGTCTTTTGGGCTTCTTTCATAAAATCAGTGGGCCTTGCGCTCGACTCGGTTTTTTGTACCACGGTCGCCTCCTCGGTTTTTAAAAACCGACAGCGATTTGAAGAGAGCTGTTGAATCATCTCGGTCAGCTCTTTTTGAAGAATTTTTTCGGAAACCTGCCTGAACGCGAAATGACCTTTTGGAAATCGAAGAGAAAGTGTTTCGTCTTTCCATTCTTTGAATTCGGCGCAGTTAACGATTGCAAAAATACTTGGCCGCTTCTTTTTAATCTCAAGGAGAAGGTCTTCGGTGTTCTTCACTTCGCTCGTCGGTAGAATGGGTTCGACCTTAACGCTCGCTCGAGCGGGGGAAGATGACGGAGGAGAAAAGCTCGGAGCAGTGATCTGTGGCGCCATTTGAACAGGCTGCGATTCGAGCGCGCGGATGATTCTTGCGAGGTCTTCGGTGAGCGGAATTCTTGCGGCGCGAATGAGCGTCGTCTCGAGAGTAATCCGCGGAAGTTCTGATTTTTTAATCCGCTCATGTCCACTCCAAAGAATTTCAAAGAGTCGATCGGTATCTTCGACTCCCCAAGTATTAAATACTTGGGTGAGGCGTTTTAAATATTCCTCAGCACATTCTTTTTCAACGAGAGCGGTCGAGCCCGTTGATTTAGTGAGCAAAAGTATTCGAGCCCAAACAACCAAGCGATTGAGGAGTCGCGGGAGGTCTTTTCCTTGTTGATAAAAAAGCCCGGCTTTTTCGAGAAGGGGAGAAATATTTTTGGCGGCGATCAATTCTAATATTTCAATTTCTTGTTCGGTGCCGATCGTTCCTAAAAAAGAATCGACGATCGCTTGATCGAGTTCGAGCGAGCCAGAGAGAAGTGTGAGTTGCTCGAGAAGAGTTTGCGCATCACGAAGCGAGCCGTCTGCAGCGGCGGCGATCTGATCCAGAATTTTATCCGTTGCTGAAATCTTTTCTTCTTTACAGATCATCTGCAGATTTTGAAGAATTTCTCCTTCTTTTAAGCGCTGCATTTCAATTCGCTGCACACGAGAGAGAATCGTTGCGGGAATTTTATCTTGTTCAGTCGTTGCAAAAAGAAAAAGCGCATGGGGAGGAGGCTCTTCGAGAGTTTTAAGAAGAGCATTAAATGCCGCGTTCGAAAGCATATGAACTTCATCTATAATATGAACAGTTTTTGCGCCGACCGAGGGCCTAAAAGCGACAGCATCGATAATCGAGCGCACATCGTCGACTCCTGTGTGAGAAGCACCATCAATTTCGATAAGATCCATCACTCGGCCGGCAGCATGCGCTTCGCAAGATTTGCATTTTTCGCAGGGCCGATTTGCGGGATCTTTACTGAGACAAGTCGCTGCTCGCGCAAAAATTCGAGCGCAAGTTGTCTTCCCGGTCCCGCGAGGCCCAGAAAATAAATAGGCTGGAGCAATTCGATCTTTTTTTAAAGCTTCGGAGAGAGTTTTGACCGCAACCGGTTGGCCTCGCACATCTTCAAGTCGCTTGGGGCGATATTTCCTGGCAAGATTGAGGCGGTTTGTGGTCATGATGCTCTATGGATTAATCATTCAAAAGATCTCCGTCAATGGCGACTAGGCCATGCCTTTAGGCTAACGTAATTGTTATGACGCAGAGCATTCAACTTCAAGACCTGGGTACGCTAGCCCTCCTTATTTTTTTAGAAGGCGCTCTTTCTATTGATAACGCTGTCGTGCTCGCCCTTCTTGCGGGAAAGCTTCCAAAAGCGCTTCAAAAAAAAGCTCTTTGGTACGGCATTATAGGATCGATTATCTTTCGAGTGCTGTCGCTCTTTCTTGCTAATCAGCTGATGCAGTGGAACTGGGTAAAGTTTGTGGGCGGCGGATATCTCCTTTATATGGGAATATCGTATTGGACTACTTCAGAAGAAAAAAGAGCCGCTCGTCGAAAGACAGGCGGCGCAAACTCTTTTTGGAAAACAGTGATCCTCATAGAATTAATGGATTTGGCATTTGCCGCAGACTCGATTCTCGCCGCTGTCGCGATTTCGCGAAAGCTTTGGGTGGTCGTCGCGGGGGGACTTATCGGAATGATTCTGATGAGATTTGCGGCCAGTCTTTTTATTCGAATTCTCGAAATCTTCCCCGCGTTTGAAGATTCAGCTTATTTATTAATTCTTCTGATCGGAGGAAAACTTTGTATCGAAGGATTTAAAATTTCTGAGATTGATTTTGCTTCGTCATCAAATCCGGCTTCTTGGATTTTTTGGATTCTTATGGTTGCAGCCCTTTTATATGGATTTAGAAAAAAGAGCGGGAGCGTTGGACACTCTCAATGATCGAATTTTTTAAAAAGAAAATGAAGCGTTCAAAATGGGGGATAGCTGCCTACTTAGTCGCACGCAATTTAAAGAATCGCTTGAAGTATACGTCAGGGAATCTTGAAGACGAATACGGAGCAACCCACCAAAAATTAACAAACGAAGAAAGTGTTCATTATATAGAAGAAGTATTTAAGGATTATCTTCAGTACGCGAAGTTAAATCCCCCGGACCTAATCGACAAAGAGGTTTTAGAAATTGGATACGGCGACAATTTAGGCGTGGCCCTTAAGTTTCTTGCGAGTGGCGTGAAACGAATGGTCTGTTTGGATAAATATCATTCTGTTCGCGAT
The DNA here is from genome assembly GCA_028287765.1 of Bacteriovoracaceae bacterium. Lineage (GTDB taxonomy): Bacteria > Bdellovibrionota > UBA2394 > UBA2394 > UBA2394 > JAQBPA01. Next base: position 3,585 of record JAQBPA010000095.1, on the reverse strand, counting down.
TCATTTAAAGAAAAAAATATTTATCAGATTCTGAGAGAGAGTTTAAGCGAAGACGAAACGAATCGTTTCGACAAAGTCCTTAGGCTAAAGGTAGAAAGTTTTGAGTTGGACCCACACTTTCTCAAAGTTGAGCACGGCCTCAGTATTGAAAACAGAAAAGAATTGAAAGCTTTGGGACGTTTTGATTTTATTCTCTCAAGAGCGGTTCTCGAGCATATTTTTGATTTAGACTTAGCCTTTGATTCGATGAATGACCTTTTAAAGGCTGGCGGCCTTCTCATTCACAAAATTGATTTTCGAGATCATGGCCTGTTCACAGGCTGTGGACATCATCCGCTCACTTTTCTAACTTTTCCAGAAGTGATCTATCGTTTAATGACGAAGCATTCTGGAGGCCCGAATCGGAAATTTTTATCCTATTACAGAAAAAAGATGGAGCGTCTTGGCTATCATTGCGAGATCGTCGTTACTCAAACACTTGGAGAAAGTGCAAAGTCATTGTTGAACGAAATTCGACGGCGGCTTTGTACGCAGTTTCAGGAACTGAGTGACGATGAACTTTCAATAAACGGAATTTTTTTGATTGCGAGAAAATCAAACGCTTAGTTCATTTTGGATTTTATCAAGAAAGCCTGACCCGTAGTGAGAGAGATCGTGGTTTCATTTTTGTCTGCGAAGAACGAATCCCAGGCCTTTTTGGCTCCCGGACAAGTATTAAAGCCGTAGTCGTCACAAAGGAGAATTCCTCCCGAAACGAGTCGAGGATAAAAGAAACGAATCGATTCCAACGTGGGCTCAAATAAATCCACATCGATGTGCACGAAACAAAATGATCTATCGGCAACTTCGTGAAATTTTTCAGGAATCCATCCCGGATGGTATTTAACAAATGGAAACTGGACTAAATTTTTTTCGACCACTTCCTGGGAAATTTGAAGTGCTCCAGCTGTCCAATGACTGCCGTCAACCGCGATGGGTTTTGACAAACCCGAAAAGGAATCAAAAACATGGTGTTGTTTTGCCTGACCAACGATTCGATCACAAATTAAAAGAGACGAACTTCCCTCGTAAACTCCACATTCCGCAGTGTCCCCGCTGAGTTTTGAAGTCAGCTGCATCAGTTGATCTAGAGTGTATTTTCGGTCAAAACTTCGAGGGAGATCTCGAGTTAAGCACGGAGAATAGCGTGTTAAAAACTTTTGGTCCTCTAAGTAAATTCGACCAAAGTCGCTGAGCTTTAAAGTTGGATAGATTTTTTTTCCGATAAGCTCGAGGAGCTCGTAGCGTGCGAGTTCTTGGCGTTTGAAAATGATTCGATAGATCAGTAAAAAAAAGATGTAGAGATTTCGCATAAATAAAAAAGTCTTCTCTCCAATAAAAGTGCCTCATAATTCCCAAGAACGAAAGGAAAGACTTTTGTTCAAGCATTGTCGGTGTTAATTTTTGTCGGTGCAGCCTTCCATCTTCATTGTCATCGATTCTACCGACAAGGGCGGAGCTGAGCGCGTCGTCTCTCAACTTGCCAATTATTGGGCTGCAAACGGTAGACGCGTATTTCTGCTGACCTTCGAATCTTCGAATTCTAATCTTTTTTTTGATCTTGATTCCAAAGTGGATTACCGACTGATGGGAAAACTTTATCCGATTCTTTCTCTTAAAGGTTCAGGCTTTCTTACAGAAATCCTGAAAAATATTTTGAGAGTCTTCTATCTCAGAAATGAAATAAAAAAGACGATGGTCCCTGGTGATATCGTCATTTCATTTTTGTCTCACTCTAATTTTGTGAGCGTCTTAGCGACACGAAGACTTCCGATTTCTTTGATTGTCTCCGAGCGGATTTATCCCGCTTTTGCGATTGGGTTCCTTGGCCGCGCTCTTCGCAGAGTTCTCTATCCACTGGCGAATACAATTGTTGTGATGACATCGCAGGCTGCCGAATACTTTCCGAAATCATGGAAGAAAAAGATTCGCATCATCCCGAATCCTCTTCTTCTGCCGACCGACTTTTCTTCTTCTCGCAACAAAAAGCCCTGGATTTTAGGAGTCGGAAGATTGGTTGAGCAAAAAAGATTTGATCTTCTCATCCGCGCATTTTCAAAAGTAAGTGCGCCCTATCCTGAGTGGAAATTAAAAATAGCGGGCGAAGGATCCAAACGAAATGAGCTCCAGGCCCTCATTCGAGAATTGCACTTGTCGGATCGCGTTGAGCTTATTGGATTCCAGGAATTAATCTGGCCACTTTATTCGGAGGCTGAAATTTTTGCGATGACTTCAAGCTTTGAAGGTTTTCCGAATGCCTTAGCAGAGGCAATGGCTTGCGGACTTTCGGTGATTGCGACGGATTGTCTATCGGGGCCGAGAGATCTCATTCAAAGTGGCGAGAATGGTCTTCTCATACCGACGGGAGATGCTGGTGCTCTTGAGGCAGCGCTTCTGTTACTTATCTCGAATCAGTCATTACGTCTCAAGTTCGCTGAAGATGCAAAAAAAATAAGTAAGGCTCTCGATATTTCTAAAATAGCGAAGCAATGGGAAATGATTTAAATCTTTGATTTATTTTGAGGGAGAAAATTTTCTTAGGGCAAAAAATCGGACCAAAAGAAAAGACAGCAAGTAAACTAGGCTTGTCGCCAAAGCGATTCCCTTGATTCCCATAAACTTCATTAAAAAATAGTTCCCTAATATATTCACAAAAAAACTCGAGGCTCCAATCCACGCCAACAGATGATTATCTTGGCGTGCGTTTATGATCCATACGCTCATCATGCCCGTCATATAAAAGGGAATTTGCAAAGCGAATAAAATTTGAAATTCACTTACGCTGAGCGTATCCGAGTGGGCAAACGAGCCGCGCTCAAATAGGAGACGCAAAACCAAAGGCGAGACCCATATAATCAGTGAAGTGATCAGAACTGAGAGAAGAAATATTTTTTTCTCAAAGCTTAAAAATTCTTCCTTCAGTCTTAAAAATTCACCCTCTGAATGTAATTTTGAGAAGTAAGGAAGGAGATAAGCGCTGAGGCCCGTTACAAGGATAGAGAGAGCCAATTGAGTAATTTTGCTGCCATAAGCAATTGCAGAAACACTTCCGCTGCCCAGACTTGCCGCCATGCTGCGATCTACGAAATCGGAACTGTAAGCGAGTGCCGCGCCTCCAAGAAAAAAGGACGATTGCTTAAGAAAGGGCGTTAAAAGTTTCGGAGCGGGCACGAAAGGAAATAAATTTGGAAACCCCATTTTTTTTGTAGCCATCCATAATAGGATTCCTTCTAAATAAATTCCTATAAGCGTTGCAAAACAAAAGTCTTCGATACTTTTTTTAGAAAACAAAAAGAGAATGATGACCGTAAAAATCGAGACACAGTTTAAAATAACGGGTGTTTTTGGGCGGCCTTCCGCGGTTAAGAGGCTCGCCAAAAATGCATTCATAAGATTCGGAATGGTAGCAAGACCAAGAAGTCTAAAATAAATTCCTGCATTTCCAGAAAAAACCTCGGTCGCCGATCCTTGAGTTAGAAGGATAGAAAATTTTGGAATAAAAGCGACTAAAACCGCAGAGAATAAGATCGCCGAAAGAAGAACTAG
>JAQBPA010000094.1 GCA_028287765.1 Bacteriovoracaceae bacterium | reverse complement strand
ATAGTCTGAAAATTCTCGATCAATTATTTTTTCTAATAAATTAAAGGTGAGTCCGGGCCGTCTCAAAAGCTCGCTCGCCGATGTTCTTGTTTTAAGTGGCGCATGCCCTGCTGCCAAAATTTTTTCGTTTGTAGCACTCGTAGGGGTAAGTGAGAGCTCTTCCAGAAGCTGAGTGAGGCCATCTCGTTTATTTTGAATTTTTAAAAACTGGCTGTGATTCTCTTCTGAAATGAGTCCCAGCTGATGGGCGATGGGCAGAAGTCTTCGATCAGCATTATCTTGTCTCAGCAAAAGTCGCCATTCGGCTCTCGAGGTGAACATTCGGTAAGGCTCTTTAGTTCCTTTCGTCACAAGGTCATCAATTAAAACGGCGACATAGGCTTCCGATCTTTTGAGAATAAGCGGCTCTCTCTCAAGTACTTTGAGAGCGGCATTGATACCGGCAATAATTCCCTGAGCAGCCGCTTCTTCGTAGCCGGAGGTCCCATTCACCTGACCCGCAAAGTAAAGTCCGGGCGTGTCTTTCATCTCCAGTGTTGAATAGAGCTGAGTTGCATCTATATAGTCATATTCAATCGCATACCCAGGTCGGATGATCTCAACTTTTTCTAATCCGGGGATTGAACGCAAAAAATCGAGCTGACACTGGTAGGGAAGTGAAGTTGAAAGCCCGGCCACATAGACTTCTTCGGTTGATCGCCCTTCTCGCTCCAAAAATATTTGATGGCGATCTTTGTCTGAAAATCTAACGACCTTATCTTCAACGGAAGGGCAATAACGGGGTCCGCGACTTGAAATGATTCCTGAATATAATGGAGAGTCGCCCAATGAGGCTCGAATGATGTCGTGGGTATTCTGATTCGTATAAGCAATGTGCGCGCTGATAAGATCCGTTCGCATCTGAGAATTGAAAAATGACAGGGGACCGCAGTGGGTGTGAGAGGGCTGTTCTTCCGTTTTTGTGAAATTTATCGATCTCGCATCCACTCGCGGAACAGTTCCGGTTTTTAGTCTGCCAATTTTTACGCCACGGCTTGATAAAAAGTCAGAAAGACCAACCGACGGTGGTTCGCCTGCTCGACCAGAAGCAAAATTATTCTTTCCGATATGAGCTTTGCCGTTCATAAAAGTTCCGGTTGTGATAACTACGGCCCGGCTTTCAAATTTTTGCCCAATCGAAGTCTGAACTCCTGAAACCTTTTCGGAATTAAATAATAGAGAACTCACTTGGCCCTGCTTGATAAAAAGATTTTCTGTCCTTTCGAGCGTTGCTTTCATTTTCTGACGATATTCATGGCGATCAACTTGAACTCGAGTGGCACGAACGGCGGGCCCCTTACTTTCGTTGAGAAGTCGGTACTGCATCGCCGATTCATCAGCGATCCGACACATCAGACCTCCAAGTGCGTCCACCTCTCTTGCGAGTTGGCTTTTTCCAAGACCTCCAATCGCAGGGTTGCAAGACATGGCGCCAATTTGATCGGCGTTCATAGTAAGTAGAAGAGTTTTGAGTCCGAGCCTGGCCGATGCATAAGAAGCTTCAATTCCAGCATGACCTGCACCAACTACAATAATATCGAACTTTTCACTCATATTTTGGTCTAACAATGAATGTTTCACGTGAAACATTCAAATGCGCAAGTGTTTCACGTGAAACATTATAGAAATCGATCCAAAAGCCTACTTACCAATACAAAATCGGCTAAAGATCTCCTTCAAAACATCGTCGTTCTTGGGTGGCTCAACAATTCCCTGGATGGCTCGGCTAGCTGAAAGTAGCCGTTCGGCGGTCATATCTAAATACTGGCCAGACCGTAGGTCTTCGATCGAGGCCGCCAATTGCTCGCCCGCAAAACCAACAAGCGCCCTTTGTCTTTTAGACGTCAAAGGCACCCAGCCGGAAGATTCGTGAATCGACACATCTCTCTCGGGGAGGAGGGCCTTTCTAAGCTTCTCGATCCCGAACTCTGACCTCGATGAGACAGAAATAAATTGCTCTGACCCCTTTTTTTCAAGTTTTCTGTCCAAATCGGCCTTCGATAGAATATTTAGCCATTTTTTATTGCCGTTTTGGATTAACAGGTCGGCCGGCGGCAGCTGGCCCGCCTCATCATCAACCCAGCAAACTACGTCGGCCCGCTTAATTGCTTCGTGGGTTTTTTCAATTCCTATCTTCTCAATCGGATCATTGCTGATTCGAATTCCGGCTGTATCGATGAGAACTATCCCAACGCCATCCATCTCTATTATATGTTCGATGGAGTCTCGGGTTGTTCCTGGCTGATCAAACTCGATAGCCTTCTTCTGACCAATGAGCTTATTAAAAAGAGAGGATTTTCCTGAGTTTGGCGGGCCCACGAGTGCGACAACCCAGTTTTCCAGCAAGTGCTTATTGATATCGAAGCTTTCGGCCCACTTTTTGAGCCCTTCTAATAAAACCTCCACCCTGGTCTCAATATTTTTTCGATCAATCGATCCCGTTTCTTCTTCCGAAAAGTCGAGTTGCGATTGCACAAGGGTTAGTAGTTCTAAAAACTGGCCAGAAACTTCTGCTGTTGTCGAAGAAAGCCCCAAAAGCTTCGTCGAAAGTCCCCTTCTGATCCCTTCGAGACTTGCGGAATTCAAAATCCAATCTAAAGACTCCACCTGATCTAGACTCATCTTTCCATTCGCTAACGCTCGACTCGTAAATTCTCCTGGTTCAGCAAGCCTGATTGTTTCACGTGAAACAAATTCATCTACGAGCTTCTGCAAAATGAGCGGATTTCCATGCGCCCCAATTTCGATGAGGTCTTCGCCAGTATAAGAATTGGGTGCCTTAAAAAAAGTCACCAAACATTCGTCAATCGGCTTATCTGATTGATCTCGTAGAACGACAACCGCGGGGCTTCTTGGAATAAGATTGATTGCACCCATTGTCTCGACAACCCTAATGGAGTTGGGGCCGGAAATTCTAATCAATCCGAGGGCGGAACGTCCCCAGGGTGTAGAAAGAGCGCAAATTGTGTCAACCATAGGCCTTCTTTAGGTCTTAATAGCCTTGCCCGCCAGTGGAAATTTCAAATGCAAATGCTTATTCAAATAAAGCTGCTGAATCAATGACAACAAAGCGTTTACCAAGAAATAGAGTGTCAGCCCCGAGGGTAAAAAGATCATGATGGCTCCAAACACAATGGGCATCCATTTCATCATAGCCCGCTGAACCTGAACGGCTTCCGTTTCTTCCATCGCTGGTGGCTGTGGCGTGAGTTTTGTTTGATACCACATCAGCGCCGTCATCAAAATCGGTGTTACGAAATACGGATCGTGAGCCGATAGATCATTGATCCATCCAAAAAATGGAGCCTGCCTGAATTCGATAGAGGCATAGAAAACTCTGTAGAGCGAAAAGAATACCGGCATTTGAAGAAAGATGGGCAAACATCCCCCGACCGGATTTACTTTCTCGGTTTTATAGAGCGCCATCATCTCTGTATTCATTCTTTGTTTGTCGTTTTTATACTTATCTCGAATTTCTTTCATCTTCGGCTGAACGACCTGAAGCCTTCTCATCGAAACTGCCGACTTAAATGCCAGTGGGAATAAGACCACCTTCACCAAAATAGTGAGAAGAATAATTCCGACACCGTAGTTTGGAATTATTTTATAAAACATATGGAGAATAGAAAGGAGAAGGCGAGCGATCGGTCCGATCCAACTTCCGTAGTCTACAACTTCCGTAAGTTCTGGTGCCGCCTTTTTTAATTCTGAAAGATCTTTTGGGCCAACGTAGAATTGGTACGAGTAGTTTGCCTTTTCACCCGGAGCTAAAACTTTTTCAGAAAGCGCGAGCTCTCCGAGATATCCAACATCTTTTTGATTATCTAATTTTAAAGTTGTTGCTGAGACATTTTGAGGAATGAAACCGTAATAAAAATATTTTTGAGCAAACCCGGTCCATAAAACTTGGCCACTTTTTTCAAGGGGATGATTTATTTTTAGAAATGGCTCTCGCCAGATTGATCCGTCAACTTCAGAAACAACTTCATAAATTTCTGCGCGAGGCATGAAAATTTTCGAAAGAAAGCTGGTAGAGGGAACTTCGGGAAGAGGCGGGTGAGTAAGCTTTACTCTCGCTATAGCTTTTGTCGATTGGGAGCCAGAATTGGTAAGATCGTCAGAGAAGTGAACAAGGTAATTATCGGGTGAAAGCTGGATCTGTCGCTCTACCAATAAATCGCCAGACTTTCCGTGAAGAGTAATTGTTTGGTCCGTTTGAGTACTCGAAGACCATTTAACTAAACCAGCCGGCGTCTGGAGAAAGCTTTCGTTGAAACCGTCAGGAAAACTAGTTTCAACAGGATCCTTAGATCCAACTGCCTTCTTATATTTCAGAAATGAAGAGTGCTCAATCGTTCCAACCCCATTCAACTCAATCTGAAGGTTTTCATTTTGAAGCTGATAGATCTTTTCCTTTATAGGATCTAATTTTTCTGCCTTTTTTTGATCTAGAGAAGGAAGCGTGGGAGAAGTTGAATTTATCGTATTCGTTGAAATACTTGCTGGCTGTTGAACGGGCTTTTGAAAAAAGAAAATGTAAATCACGATCATGAGTGCAAAAGCGATGATTGTTTTATTATCCATAGGGTTATTAACTCACTCTCATAAAAGATTGCCAGGGAGCACAACTTATAATTCTTTTGAAAATTTTTAAGCTGGCCCTCCAAGTTGATTTTGATTTTCGAAGTTCGTCGATTGCAAATTCAGAGCAAGAAATCGGATATTTGCAACTCATATGGGTTCCGCTTGCACTAGACAAAAAATGAATGAAGGGGCTTACGATCGATTTATAAATAAACAGCACAGCTAGCAAAAACTTTTGTAGGATGACTTGCGAAATATTGACGCAGTGCATCATGAAGAAACCTTCTTTGCTCGCGAAGTTTTGGATAAGAGTTTTGAAAGTGGCTTCGTCAGGTGTTCGAAGTCCGAAGATTTTGGTCGGCTTACAATTCGTATTATATAGTCGCCAGTCAAATCGTCTTTATGAAGACGAAAAAATTCCCGAATACATCGCTTAATACGATTCCGCTCATTTGCTTTTCTTATGACGCGACGTGCTATACTTAATCCGAGTCGCGGATCGGGCCCAGATTTTCTATAAACAATATAAGGATCTACATGAAGAATGGTTTTGTGATTCTCTGTGGGCCTGTGCGCAGCATCGAACACCGCGCTAAAGTCAGAACGACTTAGGAGTCTGTCCTTTTTAGAAAACTTAAGCTGTTTCGCCACGGAAACGATTACTTTTTGTAAGTTGAAACAGCAATTTGTGCTCGGCCTTTAGATCGCCGTCTGCTGAGCACCGAGCGGCCACCGGGTGATGCCATTCGAGTAAGAAATCCGTGAGATCGTCTTCGTTTAATTCTGCTTGGTTGATACGTTCGTTTCATTTTTTTTAATCACTCCAAAAAAGCTTTGACCTCAGAGGTCAAACGACCGTTAGTTAGTTAGTCGACCTAAAAGGATTAATACAGGAAGTCTTATGTCAGAGTCTGATGAAAATCAAGGAGCGGAAAGCCTTATTCCCAGCGAAATGCGCCAGGCGTGGGATCGAACCCTCCAGGCTCTGGAGCGAATCATTCGCCCCCAGTATTTTCAGTCTTTTATTCTGACCATTCGGCTCATCCAGGAGAAAAACAATAGTTTGATCCTCGGATTTCCTGATCGTTTCACTAGGGACTGGGTTCATGATCACTATTCCACTCTTATTCAGGAAAAATTCGATTCTGCCAGTGAACAAAAATTTAACCTCGAATTTACCGTGGAACAAAGGGCCGCAAGTGCTCAAGAAGCCAATAAAACCTCTTTTCCCCCGATAGATTCGAATGTCCAGGCTGAGGTGCCCGTAGCGCCTAGACCTACTTCCGTTCGCGCGCTCTCTCAACATATGGCTTTAAATCCCAAGTATGGATTTGAAACATTTGTCGTCGGAACAAGTAATCAATTTGCGCACGCTGCAAGTTTTACGGTCGCAGAAGCGCCCGGCAAACACTATAACCCGCTCTTTATTTACGGCGGAGTAGGGTTAGGAAAGACGCATCTTCTGAACGCGATCGCTCTCAAAATCCAAGAAAAATCTCCGCAAATGAGAATCCACTATACGACTTTTGAAAAGTTTACGAATCACATGATCGAAAGTATTCGCTTTGAAAAAATGGAAGAATTTCGAGAGAGATATCGAAAAAGTTGCGACGTTTTGATCATCGATGACATTCAATTTATTTCCGGAAAAGAGCGAACTCAGGAAGAATTTTTTCATACATTTAATACGCTCTATGACTATCAAAAGCAGATTGTTTTGTCCTCAGACCGTCAACCAAAAGATATCGAAGGCCTTGAAGATCGCTTACGAAGCCGCTTTGAGATGGGTCTTATCGTCGAC
>JAQBPA010000057.1 GCA_028287765.1 Bacteriovoracaceae bacterium | reverse complement strand
CGATTGGTCCTCGCGAGAATTTGAGAACTGCAAAGGCTCTCATGGACGAGCATAAAATTTCGGGTCTTCCGGTGGTCCAAGACGGAAAATGTGTTGGAATCATTACGCATCGAGATCTTCGATTTGTGAAAGATCTTCAAATGCTCGTGGCTGATCAGATGACCAAAGACATTGTGACTGTTGAAGAAGGCGCTTCTTCTGAAGCTTGCAAAGATCTTCTTCAAGAACATCGAATCGAAAAACTTTTAGTCGTGAATAAAAATAAAGAACTAAAAGGTTTGATCACGATTAAAGATATCGAAAAGACGGCTCGCTATCCTGGCGCGTGCAAAGATCCGAGAGGAAGTCTTCGCGTCGGTGCTGCGATCGGAACAAGTGCTGATACCGAAGAGCGTGTAGAGAAGCTTTTGGAAGCCGGTGTCGATGTTTTATTTTTAGATACGGCACACGGCCATTCGAAACGAGTGCTCGAGATGCTTCGATCGATCAAAAAGAAATTTTCAAAGGCGCTCATTGTTGCAGGAAACGTCGGAACTGGCGAAGCCACGAAAGCGCTGATTGATTCGGGTGCTGACGGAGTGAAGGTCGGAATCGGGCCAGGAAGTATTTGCACAACTCGTATCGTCTCGGGTGTCGGCGTTCCTCAATTCTCAGCGATATTAGAATGCTCTGAAGCAGCGGGTTCGATTCCGATTATTGCCGATGGAGGAATTAAATATTCTGGCGATATCGTGAAAGCTCTGGCAGCCGGGGCGAGTGCCGTCATGGTCGGCTCTCTTTTCGCAGGCACAGACGAAAGCCCGGGCGAACTTATTTTATATCAAGGCCGCTCGTATAAAGAACACCGCGGGATGGGAAGTTTGGAGGCGATGCGCTCGGGTTCTCGCGATCGATATTTTCAGGACACAAAAACAGCCGCAGAAGATGTTTCAAAACTTGTGCCTGAAGGAATTGTCGGACGAGTTCCTTATCGCGGATCAGCTTCGAACGTCGTTTACCAATTGATGGGAGGCGTTCGAGCGGGAATGGGATATGCAGGCAGTGAGACGATTAAAGATCTTCAAGCAAAAGCCAAATTCATTCGCGTGACACAAGCTGGACTTAAAGAATCCCATGTTCACGATGTGTTCATTACGAAGGAAGCTCCGAACTACCAACTGAGTTAAAAATCTATGGAAGTTTGTTTCATTGTCGATTTTGGAAGTCAGTACACTCAGCTCATTGCAAGAAAACTTCGTGAGCTGGGAGTTAGATCGGAAGTCTTCTCTCCAAAATTATCGCTCGAAGAAATCGAAAAACGTAAACCTCTCGGACTTATTCTTTCTGGCGGTCCTTCGAGTACGACCGATAAGGATGCGCCGGCACTTTCATTTCATTTGGAAGATTTAAAAATTCCGGTCCTTGGGATTTGTTACGGAATGCAGTGGATGGTGCAAGATATGGGCGGTGTGGTCGCTCAGGGAAAGAGTCGTGAGTACGGCGTCGAGAAAATTATAGTTTCAGGTGGAAAACTTTTTCAGGGGGTCAACTCTCTCAATGTTCTCATGAGCCATGGAGATCATGCCGAAAAACTTCCCGCATCGTTTATTGAAGTCGCGAGATCTCAAAATGATGTCGTCGCTGCGATCGAGCACAAAACGCGAGCCCTTTTTGGACTTCAATTTCATCCGGAAGTCCATCACACCGAAGCAGGCGCAGATATTTTAAGAAAATTTTTAGTCGCTTGTCGATTTCGATTTGATTGGAAGGCAGAACATATTTTTGAAGAGATGACGAAGACTCTGAAAGCACAGATTGGAAATTCTAGAGTTCTCTGTGCCCTAAGCGGAGGAGTGGATTCTGCCGTTGTTGCGCTGATTTTAAATAAATTATTTCCGGGTCAAATCGATTGTCTTTGTGTCGACACGGGACTTCTCAGAAAAAATGAACTGAAAAACTTAATCGATCTATTCGACAGAAAATTCCATTTTCCAATTCAGACGATCGATGCTTCTGAAGAATTTTTAAAAGCCCTCGAAAAAGTAGTTGATCCAGAAGTGAAACGAAAAACGATCGGACGACTTTTCATCGAAGTCTTTGAGCGAGAAAGTAAAAAATTAAAAAATATTCAGTTTCTTGCGCAGGGAACTTTGTATCCCGATGTGATCGAAAGCATGAGCTTTCACGGCGGACCCTCGGTCATGATTAAGAGTCATCACAATGTTGGCGGCCTTCCGGAGAGACTCCCGTTTAAACTCGTTGAGCCTCTTCGCGATTTATTTAAAGACGAAGCGAGACGGCTCGGAGAATATCTCGGCCTTCCGCATGAATTTGTTTGGCGCCATCCATTTCCGGGGCCGGGTCTTGCGATTCGCGTGATGGGAGATGTAACGCGAGATCGACTTTCCATTTTAAGAGAAGCTGACGAGCGTTTGCAGGAAGTTCTTCGTGAGGCGGGAATTTACGAAAAACTTTGGCAGAGCTTTTGTGTTTATCTTCCGATTCAATCGGTGGGTGTGATGGGAGATCAGAGAACTTACGAGGATCTGATTGCCGTTCGGTGCGTGCATTCGGAAGATGGAATGACGGCCAATATCGCGGCGATTCCGCTTGAAGTTCTGGAGAAGATTTCTTCTCGGATCATCAATGAAGTGAAGGGTGTGAATCGAGTTGTTTACGATATTTCTTCTAAGCCTCCGGCTACGATTGAATGGGAGTAGGGTGGGGCCCTTCCGGGCGGGATAAGTTTTTTCATAAAAAACTTAACTAAAAATTTTGGTCCGGTTCGTGCTCGAATCTCCGGGCGAGCGTGAATGGAGCTTGGGTGAGAAAACACGCTCATTGCCGATTCAATTAATAAAAGAACTTAGTATGAGTGCTGCTTCCTCGCCGCAGGACGTTCATCTCTCGCATGACTTCCACGCGCGTCTCAGGAGTTTTTCACCCAAGCTCCATTCACGCCCGTCCTCAGTTCAATTACGAAAACGGAATCCGGGAACTTTCGATCAAAATCAAAAACAGGCATATGAGAATCAAAGGGGTCAGAGCAATTTTTCTTTAAAAAACTCACAATAATTTCAGTGACTTGGAGTCTTTAAAAATTGCTCTGACCCCTTTTGATGCTGGAAGAGGTGAGAGGGCGACCTTTGTTGATTCGCCTTCTGGGGGCATAAATTAGGTCGGGGTGTTAGTAACGGAGGTTGGGGAATGTGCCGCTTATTTGAACGTTTTTAACTGAGCCAAAAGCGTTAGTACTTCGCCTTCGGACTGGATGCGGTTTAGCTTTGAGGCGGAGTAGTCCTGCTCAAATAGAAGAACTTGAAAGGTTGTTGTTCGGCCTTTTTGGAGGCGTTCTCTTTCGTGGCGGACTTTTTCTTTTTCGCTTTCTTCTAATTCTCTTACGAGCTGAAGGCGATCTTTTGCGGAAATGAATTTTTGGGTTAGGTTTTTCCATTCTTCCTCTTGTTCGAAGAATTTTCTTTTGTACTCGAGCTCGGCGGCTGTTTTTTCTTTTTCTGCGCCTTCTCGTAAGTCGCTTGCTGATGACCAGCCGAGTGGTGCGCTTAATTGAATGCCGACGCTGTACGTCGGATGATTTGTCTTAAAGGAATTTTGCAAAGTTTTACTGACTCCACCGTCTTTGCCGTTGAGTGCTACAGAAGCGGAGGCTTCTAATGTGGGCTGAGCTTTTCCTTTGTTGAGAGTGGCGGCTGCTTCGTTGAGACGGCTCATTTGTTCGGCTGTTTTTGTGTCGTCTCGCATTGCTGATCGTTCTGGAATCGTGAGTGCTTTAAAGTCTTCTGGCGAAAGTGTGTTTAGTGCATCTACTAACTGATCGGAATCTTGGCCTCTGAGAGAATTGAAATTTCTAAAAATCTCTTTTGCATTATCTTCGGCGAGTTGAAGTTCAAGCTTTCGACCTTTTAGTGCTGACTCCGCTTGAAGGACATCTGATTTGTCAGCGAGCTCAAGGCCCGCTCTTCTGTGAGCCCAGGCTTTCAATTGATTTGCGCGCTCAAGGGTATCTTTTCTTACCGAAATTTCATTTTGAATGAGTCGAGTTTTCCAATACGACTCTTCAGCAAAAGCCATGAGCTGTTTTGATTTAAAACTTTCTGAAAAACTGGATGCGAGGGCTTTTGCTTCAATAGAATTTATTTGTGCTCGTGTTTCGCTTCCAAAAAAATTTTTCCAAAGCGATTGTGTAATTTCAAGAACGGGTCTTCCTTCGTAATAGTTCGATAAGGGAACAAAATTATGATCAACGCCGTCGAGTGTCGTCGACATCAATTCATAAGCAAGTCGGCCCTTTAATCCAAAAGGGGTGAGCTGAGAAATTCCGAGCGAATAAAATTTGGCCGTCGTTTTATCTCCTTGAAAAAGAGGATCCATCGTTTGTTTTGAATCGCTCAGATATTTTGCTTCTGCGGTTAAGTTCGGAGATAAAATCAAATCTCTTTCCCTCGCTTCTAATTTAAATCCGGCTGCTTTTAAACCAGATGCTTTGAAGCCTTCATGGTTTTGTCGGACTTGCATGAGATAGTCGTCGAGAGAGAGTTCTGCCGCCAAAACAGAACTTACATCTGTGGTCGTGAAACTCAGAATTAAAACGAAAAATATAAATTTAAAAATGGAATGAATACGCATGAGAATTTCTTATTATTAAGAACTCATTGCCACCGCGACCAGTGCTTATTCCCTCTGATTTTGAGAGGGCCTGGTCATGTAAAACTTACATTTAAAAAAAATGACTGGTATGTAAAAATTACATTGACTCGGCGAGTCGAATCCGTCAGTTTATATTTAGGGTTAATAGGGGGACAGCGAAGAGCTTCTTTAGGGTTTGAAGTTCGAAGTGCTGTAGGAGCGGCCACTAATGCGGGTGGCACAATTATGATGAGCTCTCGTGGGAGCTCAAGACGAATTGTCATTATAAGGAAGAAGCCGAGATTCTGAGGGGAATCTCGGCTTTTTTCTTTTTATCCTTAATCTTGCACAATTCGGGCGTTGGCTGGCGGGGGATCTCGAAAGTGGACCGGCCCGCGATTCATTTATATTCAGCACATTGTCTTTGCAGCCTCCTCCTCGCGCTGGGGGTTTTCTTTCTCTTACTTTTTGAGGCGCTCGGAGAGCCACTTTCGAGATCCCCCGCCAGCCAACGCTAGAGCCGGGGCAAATCAAGGTAATGAAAAAAGATAATGGAGAAATTGCTCTGACCCCTTCTGGATCAGTTTTTTGGAAACTGCGGACTTCTCGGAAATTCTATTTTTTGTGGCTTGTCTTCTTGGACTCTTGCTTGGGTATTGCCGCTGTCGCTGCTGCCGGAGTCTTTGTTGGAGCAACTACCCCTGGTAAGCCTGCTAGGCTTACTGGTTCGGGGCCTACTACTCCGTAGGTGAAGCCGGTTAGGTATTTTTTTGAGACTTCCATCATTTGATCGGGAGTTACTTTGTTTAGTCGGTCAATGAAAGTGTTTGAATATTGCCAGCCGGCGCCGATGGTTTGATAGAGGGCGAAAATACTCGACTGTGAAGAGGCTTGTTCTCGGCTTAGATACCAGGACGATGTGAATTTTCGAATCTGGAGTTCTAGCGTTTTGGGATCTATTTTTTCGGTTTGAATTTTTTTAACTTCATCAAACATTATTTTAATGG
>JAQBPA010000044.1 GCA_028287765.1 Bacteriovoracaceae bacterium | reverse complement strand
TCACTTGCGCAATACGAAAACATTATTCAAAAATCTCAATCGGCATCTCTTTTTTGACTTGAGCGTGCTTCGGTTTTGGCCCGCTTCGCAACAGGCCAAAACCTCGCTCTTTCATATTTGTATTCAGTTTTTTCACTGAAAAGTGCATAAAAGTTCTATGTTGAAATCTGTTCTGGCCGTTCTGGTTTTAGTATTCGTCAATTTTCAGGTGAAAGCAGATATAGCTCCGGGTACGAAGTTTGTTAACTTTGCGATCAAGCCCATCAAAGACGGCGGACTCGGGATGGAACTTCACGGTGCGTTTACTTGGGTTTCCACTCTTCCCAAAAATGTTCTCTTTAATTTTGAAACATTCGAAAAAAATTTTAAGGCGGATCTCAAAGAAAAGGGCTCTGAAAAAATAAAAGAAGCCGTGCTCGTTGCGATTGAACAAACAAAAACCGTTCCTATTCCCGAGGGACCGAAACCTCAGACGCGCCCAAGAACTCTTGCTGAGGTCTCTGATAAGTATGCTCTTCTCGATTCTACCCGACACGAGATTCCCGGCCTTAACAATTCTTTCAAAGAAAAAGATTTCTCCGGATTTTATTCGAGTCCGTGGGGCGGATTTTATGAAGTTTACGGTTTTGAAGAAAATATTTATCCCGGTAAAGATAGCCCCAGAATTCGTATAGAAGCTTGGGTCGACCGAAATCCCTTTAATTATCCGTGTTACTATCGCCGCGGATGGTACGGCGGCAGGTCTTCGTATTATCCCGATTATCGGCCGTGGCGATACCGCCGATAAAATTGTACAGACATTAGAGTTTCGTTTCGCAATACTCACGCATTAAGGAGAACCAAAAAATGGACGCAACAACATTTCATACAATAGCTGTAAAAGAATTTTCACGTGGGCTCAAAAATTTAAAATTGATTTTGGATAAGTTTCAGACCTATGCCGAAACCAAAAAATTCGAACCTTCCAATGTTCTGAACGGAAGACTTGCACCCGATCAATTTTCGTTCACCCGACAAATTCAAATCATGTGCGATATCGCCAAATTTAATGCTGCTCGTCTAACTGCGAAAGAGGCTCCTGTTCACGAAGATAAAGAGCAGACCATCGATGATCTTCGAGGGCGAATTGATAAGACGATCGCGTATCTTCAAACACTTTCTGTAAAAGATTTTGAGGGTGCATCCACTCGAAAAATTAAAATGCCTCGAATCGAAGGTAAGGCCATGCAAGGCGATAACTATTTTGCACAGTTTGGGATTCCTAATTTCTATTTTCACTTCACCATGGCCTACGCCATTCTTCGCAATAACGGGCTCGACATCGGCAAAAAGGACTATCTCGGAGAGCTCACGCTTGAGAATATTTAAAACACGCCATGAAGGCTTTATAGCCCTACTTTCAGCCATTTGATCGAATTCCTTAAGTGAGGTAATTAAAGGGCGAAATGCGGTCCTTTTTACCTCTTTTATTCGTTTGTGCTCTTATTCTTTCTGTCGATTTTTCTTTTGCAGAAGATGCAACGATCGATCAGTTGCCGATCAGCGAGCGCTTAGTGAGCCTCCAAGATTCGGTTCACAATTTTGTAGGACGTAAACACAGTGAAAGGCTTGAAGTCATTCGCGATCTCGCCAAAGTAGAAGTCGAGATTTCGAAAATTCCAGAAGATTCTCCCGAAGTCCGAAAGCTCAGAATGGACTATCTGAGTATTCTTCAAGAATTATTTTCTACTCCCGAAGGTCAGACTATCCGAACGGGTGAGAAAACGTTTGATCAGCTTCTAAAGTCAGACGCCTTCATCGACACTTTTTCTAAGAGCCCGGAAGAAGTTTCGACTCTTAAGCTGATCGCTGTCGAAGGATTCAAAGATTTTGATTTCGTAAATATCTCGATTCTTGTCGGTTTAAAAAAGCGCGGGCTTTTCGCAGAAGATCTGCACGCCATCATCGTGAGGGAACTCTATCGAGTCGAAAATATTACACAACCGAATCTAAAATACCGAATGTTTGAGTTGACTAAATCGGCTGCCGAAAAAGTGAATGATGGCCTTTATCAAAAAATTTCGGCTAAAGATCAAGCGCTCAAAATTGTGAGAGAAAGACCGATCAACGTTCAATCTATTGCTTCACTTTTTGCTGCGTTGGATCTTTCAAATAAATCGCAAAAAGAATTATTTCTGAAAGGTCTAAAAAATTCCTCACCAGAAATCCGCTCTGCAGCCGTGGGAGAGCTTTATCGTTTGAATCAAGAGAGCATTCCCATTTATCTTCATTTGCTTAAAGACGACGGAACCTATTCTTTTAGTTCGCCGTTAGAAATTTCGGAAAGTTTTGGAAAAGTTTCAAGTCTCTCAAAAGAGATTCTTTTGATGATGGCTAAAAATAATGAAATCCGAGATTCATTTTTTCGTTCGGTTTTAATCACGGGTAAGATTTCTACGGCGCTCCTAAGAGAAGTCGCGACCGAATTGCAAAATTCTGGCGATTCATGGTTATCGGAATATTTAAATAAAGCGACGCCTAAGTAACCAGGTCTAAGTCTTCTAGCCATATCTGCCGGATCATGAGAATCTAAAATCATTCAAACGGACTCTCTCATTTCAGAACTTTTTGCTGGTCTCGTCTTTGGAACCTTCGGTGTCTATTTAATTAAAGAAGCTAAACGACGCGGAAATCTTTTTTGGGTGCCCCTCGGTATCGCACTCATCGTCTTTCCCTACTTCATCACGAATATTTGGGCAGAATGGTCTCTTGGATTTGCGCTTCTCTTTGTGGCTTATAAATCCAGATGAGAAACACATCTTATATAAAGCCTCCCCCCTTTTCCAGCCGTAGTTTAAACGAAAATAGTAAAACTCGACAAACTAATCGATGATTTGGATTTTAATATTTCTATTTTTATAAAATCCAGTCATACCCGTCCAGATGGCAAAAGAGACTGAATCAATCATCGATGAAATGGAAAATATTCTCGACTCCGAACTAGGCGAATGGCTGACATTCGACCGGGACCTTGAAAGAAGTAAAGGGCAGGTAATTATTCGATGGAAGGTTTCGCTCGTTCCTATTGTGCTTAAAACGGAAATTAGCCAGAAGGCACTTAGCGATAAGCGACTCAGCATGGGGGAGCTGAGACGAAATTTAAAAAGTTTTATGCCGCGAGTGGTTCTCAGACAGCTTATTTCTGATTGTAATTCTCTTTTAAGAAATGCCAATCGTCGAAAAATTCACCAGGTCGAAAAGGACGTGGATAACTGGACACATTCGACGGCGGTCATGCTTGAGAATATTCTAGGCAAAAGTGCCATTCCCGATTTTGTAAAAAAAATCGAAATTCCGTCCAAAATAAAACCTAAATCGCTTCAAGCCCTTCAATTCATCGTTGAGAGTCGTGTCGATTATTTAAAAAAGATTTTATAAGAAATTAGGGTTTAGCGAGCGCCGCGACATCGGCCACGCACTCAGAAAATCTGAATAATTTTCCTACACCTCGATATTTTAGATCATCTGATTTGAGAAGGATATTCGCCAATCTTCGTTGTCTATCGTCATCAGGCGCTCTCACCAAAAGCGTAGCTGTGTCAGTTAAAAGTTTGGCATCATCCGTCGCAAGTGCGATCGTATACAAAACGTTGTCATCAAGATGAGCGTACGAGTTTATTAAAAAGTTTAAATAAGAGGGTTCCTGTGCCATCAGCTCGAGGAGATGATGAACGCTCATCTTCTCCAAAAGCTGTTTCGGAAAAGACTCCGCCGTTAAAACTGTATCGGTAGGGAATGAATTTTTTAAAAAACTGATGAGCTCCATCCATTTCGACTTTTCAAGGGACTCCAAACTTGCCCATTGTAAGTATCTTTCTGTCACGGCTTTCCACGCACGCTCTTCCGCTCCTTTTCTCTTGAGATCCCGTTCTGCAGGAAGATTTAAGACATACTGGTTTTCATTATCCCTCAAAAGCAGCCCGTTCTCCGAGGACAAGTCGACTTCAATATCTTGTTCTGGAATGGATGAATCGAGAGCTTGACCAAAAAACTCTAAATTTTCGTCGACGATCATGATCGACTTGTAAAGGTCACGATCTGGCGACGCCGCATCGTAAAATAAAATGGCAAGATAGGCGCGCTGATTGACCTTCACCGGTATAGTTCTCAAGTCGAGGCCCCCCACCGGTCGGTTTCTAAAAAGTTCAAGATTAGTATTTTTAGAAAGTTGGAAGGGCCTTCCTGTCCCGTCTTGATGATAGATAAACTTAAATCCAGCAATTTCGAACATAATCAGAGGGCTCTGCTTCACTTTACGTCGAAAACTTTTCAGCTCCTCGCTGCCATGACCTAGAAGAGGAAGGAGTGATCCATCCGATGCCGGAAAGCGAGGCTCTGGAATGAGGGCATTCATGATGACTTTTGAAGAGCCATCCTTGTTTTCATATTGAAGCAACCCAACCGATGACCTTCCTTCAATAGGCTCCCAATAAATCCTGCTGCCGTTCGGAAATTTATATTCGACTTCGGAGGCCAAGGTGATTTGGCTTATAAGGAGAATTCCCCCAAAAATATGGCAAAAAATGACGAGCCCCTTCGCTTTCATCTCGACCTAAGTCATATACCGAAAAATCAACTTTGGACCAGAAAATTCGACCATTTTGGCCTACATAGAAGTATTTAAATTTCGTTCAATAACTTGAGCTATGCATTTTTTTCAGGGCAATAAAATTTGCATAGGAAA
>JAQBPA010000033.1 GCA_028287765.1 Bacteriovoracaceae bacterium | reverse complement strand
AGACAGACAGACAGACAGACAGACAGACAGACAGACAGACAGACAGACAGACAGACAGACAGACAGACAGACAGACAGACAGACAGACAGACAGACAGACAAGGTTAAAGATTTATACAAACGATTTCAACAACTTTTTTCTAGAATAGAAGTTCCAGATTTTTCTCGCGCGACAACTCCAACCACTCCGCAAAGAGCAGAACAACTTGCACGAATGGAATTCCAAAGTACTTATGGAGAATCGCCAAGTAATGCCTCTCTCGAATTGCAGCGAGAGTATCAAAAACTTGTAAACAAATATGAGATTTTTCACGAAGAGCCACGCGTCAATCGAAATAAAAATTTGGAATACCCTTCATTAAAAATTGTTCTTGCTGAACTTTCAAAAATTAAAACATCTCTGGATAATTTGAAGCCGATCGAATTGGAAAAAAAAGTTATCAATCCTTTATCTGCAGATTATCAGTTTAATGCTCTTCAGTTGATGGCAAAGAAACTAAGCGAGCTGACCATCAAGATGCGGGAGAACCTTCCGAAGATTCGTGATTATCAGGCGACGATGGAGATGTTTAAACGAGAATTTTATTCAATGGATCCCGTCCAGGTCATTTCAGATTACGACTCCAATTTCGGATTGGAATCTCAGTCAGGAATAACCGTATTCAAACCCTTCAGCAAAGAATTTATTGATTTCGTTCGAGATGTAAAATGGTGGGGACTCTCTAAAGATTTTTATTATTGGGAATATCGCGATCAATTTGGAAAAAGTAATTCTGAGATTTACGATTATCTCTTTAAACATTCATCCATAAAGCCTAAATCCGTATCTGCAAGAAACGGAGCAAGAGCGACTGCTTGGGCAAGCTTGACTCTTGCCAAATCCCTAGCCTATGGCTTTCTCGTTTTGAAATTGGTCGAACTCATGCTCCCTCCTTCGGATTATTATAGTGAGCCCAAAAAAGCGGAACCCCCTAGGCCACCTTCCGCCATTGTTCAAAAGATTTCTCATCTTATGAGCCCCTTTTTAAACGCGCTCTCAAAGGTAACGGGAACAAATGGAAAAAAAGTGGATAGCCTCTCTCCTGATCTGAAAGATCCTAGATTTGAAGAGGAGCAGAGGGCGCAAGATGCGGCAAATGAAAGAGCAAAACATGATCAACTCCCGTTCGATGCCGATTCGGATGGAGCGATGGCTTCGAGTATTTCCTCAAAAACTTTATTTATTGTAGAAAATCCTCGAACCGGTAAAAGAATGGATCCCGGAGCAATCCCTTTTCTTTTTTCATCTGATCGCAGCGATTTCGAAAGAACATCACATAAGACAGACTATGAATTTATTGCATTCGTAAGTTCTCCTTTGCCAAAAACAGCAGATGCAGACTTACAAATTCGTTCGACACATCCGCTCAGACGAAGCAATGGACAACTCGCCATTCCAACACCTATTGGATTTAGACTTGTCGCTGTGGACTATGGCTCTGCCGCTTTTTCTGTCATGCGAGATTACGCGGGCAACTATTATTTAGATAACGTATTCGGAACACCGGAGACACTGATTGCAAAATTCAAATACGATCCTGATCTTTTTTTACCAGAAGGCGATCCTCGCTTAGCTGCTTTGGATAAAAGTGAAATTTCTAAGGAAGCAAGACAGATTAAAGAAGCCGGCTTCACTCATCTTGCTAAGACGATGGAAACAGCTTTAGATGAGCCCACTGCTTTAAGTTTTGAAAACACTGCTGATTTAATTTCTCAAAACACTTACTATTCTCTTCATAAACCAGCTCATCCCGATCACGTTAACGAATCATTGAATACTTACACCAAACTCTTTCACGAAAATGTTGAGAAAGGTGAATTCATTGGAAAATGTGATCATGGAAATCGTTTATTGAAAGAAGTTCTTCGATATAATCAAGCGAGTTCTGATATCCAAGTCCGTCAAGTAGGTGAATTAATTCCTGATCAAAATGGAGAGCTTAAATTTCCGGGACATTCTCAAGTCGTGATAGTCGGCGATCACGGAAAAATTCTTGATGTCTTGGATGCAACGCCAAGAACCCCGAAAGATCCGAATGAAAAAGGTGTCAGCGAAGCAGAACGCACACCAACAACCATTAAGGAAATAAAAAAATTTGCTAAGGCCCTTTCAGATATTCCCGTCGGTCCAACGGCTTTTCTTTCAAAAGCACAGGAACGACGTCGACCATCAGATCCGATTCAAAGATCAACTCCGATCGACTTGGAACCTTACTCCGACCGATTCCGAAACGAACTTGTAGTCTATCCAATAAACAGACATGAGCAATTAAAAGAAGAACTGGCTCAAATTGAAAAATCACGAATAGAAAATCTGGAAAAGTGGAGAATCGAATGGCTTAAGAAGATAAATCTTCATCTTCGAGAAATTGAAGACACCTTTAAAGAGCAGAACATCGAACTGATCAGTGGGCTTCCGCATACAAAATATTTAAGACTCGTCTTTTTTTACAGAAATATTTTAAATCTAAAAATCGATAAAGAGAAAGCCCAAGAACTTTTAAATCTCAATATGAATTCAATTGCGGATCTTAATTTCGCAGAAAAAACCTCTGCCGCTCTTAAAGATTTGCAGATCAACTTCATCTCTTTAAAAGAGAAATTTGCTTCTCCTCGCTCGTCGTCCCCAAAGTACCGCTCTTATTTTGCAAGAAAAATAGACGATCTGCTTTGGGTGAAAGGCTCATCCCTTCTAGAACAGCTATCGTCCGAAATTGAAAAAGGAATTAAACCCCCACTCAAAGGAAAACCTTCAACAGTTCCTTGGAATTCGGAACTCATTCGAAAACTTTTAGAAATTCAGCCACAAAAAGAAATACCTACGACGTGTTCAGGGGCACTTCAAATAATTGCACAGGTAAAATAATTTTTGCCGCAATCATCTACTCGGACCTATCCGTCTATCTCGATGCCTAGGGTTTTATGATGCC
Source organism: Bacteriovoracaceae bacterium (assembly GCA_028287765.1). GTDB lineage: Bacteria > Bdellovibrionota > UBA2394 > UBA2394 > UBA2394 > JAQBPA01. The sequence goes on along the minus strand of JAQBPA010000033.1, from coordinate 5,738 downwards.
ACTCAAAACCAACACTTCTCATCGTTGGAATCATAGTTCGAGCAAGTCTGACTGCCCGCCAAAAGACCCTTAGTTTTATCTCTAAAAATTTTAACACTATTTGAATAAGGCGTGCTTCGAATCTGATTATCAGTCAAGTGACGAGCAATATATTCCACCGTAATCAAGTCACCAGCCTCTAGGATAAAATTCTTAGACAAGATTTCCGCGGCTTTATTCGTTGCAGTTTCAACGAAATATTGTTTGCCGGCATGAGTCTCCAGCGCCCGGTAAGGTTCAGATCCATTTCTATAAGGAAATTTATGTAAATTAGGGACATGGACTGAATAGGCAAATCGACTTGCATTATTACTTAGCCCTAACCACGCTTCCATTCGTTCTTTTGTAGAGCCTCGTTTAATAGACACACGAACGATGAGTGAAAGTCCGAAATGATCATCTTTTTCGTCCACATCTCGATATCGAACCCATATTCCTCCGATATCATCGACAAATATTTTTAGATCAATCGGGGCTTCGATTGATGGAGGTGTTTGCGCTAAAACAACAGACGAAATAAAAAACAAAGAAATTGTGACAGATCTGATCATGGTTTTAATTATCAAACTCCCCTGTTAAGGAAAAGTGGTAACTAACTTCGGTTCTTAAAACAGTAAACGAACTTCTCCAAAATGCCTCCGACCGGAGACATGAATAGCGTTTGCGGCAGAATTTGCAAAAACTGGAACATAAACGGTACCGGGAGTCGTTATGTTAACTTTCCGTCTATTGGTTTACATAACGACTCCCGGTACGGGCTCTCAAACAAAAGATCATTACTCCATCTCAACTGAGAACACATGAATCCCAGGATGCGGCGGAATAGTTCCTTCTGCTACCTTTGCCTGTGCAATCTTGTTGCTATCATAGCGAATGAGTAATTGCCCAAATTCATTGAGCTGCAAAAATTCGATGGGATATGGCAGTGGTTGTTGATAAATTTGTTTTACTTTATTTTTAGAGACATGAAATAAAACCAATTCTCCGGCGCCGGGATCGGCAGGATTGGGTTTGGTCTTATCCATTTCTAAGTTAACGGTAATGCTGCCATCCTTATTTTGTTCTACTTGGGAAGGGTGCGAGAAGATTGGTTCCCAAACCCCCGCCGCTACTAAGTAAGAGCCGTCTGAAAGACTGAGTACAGAGGATCGAACAGTGGCCTCGCCATTTTTTGACTGCCAAGATATTATTTTTTTTGAGAGAAGTTCTTCCGTACTTTTCAAATTAAACGCACGTAACACAAGTTTTCTGCGCCCTTCGTTGTGCTCAACAACCAAAAAAGAAGATTCATCTTTTGCGACCGCAATACTGTCTATTCCTTCAAACGTCACTTGAAGTTGATTCAGTGAAGTTTCGTGAAAGGAGTGAATATCGATTTCGCGAGGCTGCTCAGGAGAGAGACGCATATATTCACCTGCCCAATTCGATGAATCATTCGGCAGTTCCCGAAAATCTTCGCCGTAAGTAGGTTCATAAATACGAAGGATATGATTTTTGGTGAAAATATATTCATCCGTTGAAGCGTCGTTGTAAATAAGTTCAGGATTTTTTGGAGAAAACCCAAGGCCTTGCCAGCGGGGCAACTCTCGAATGACTTCGAATTTTTTGATGTCAATAAGTTGGGCAGTCGTTCGGCCGGTTGAATGTGCCACCATAAAATCTTCCCCGACGTCGAGTGTTGGAACTTGTAGTACCTTTTCGCTTTCAAGATCTGCGAGGTGATCGAGTCTTCCCACAACTTTTCCAGAGCGAAGATCGATCTTTAAAATTTTGCCGGTATCAAAGCTGATGAACATATAAGGTTTAGTAGGAGCAAGCTTGAGATAGTAGCCATAGAGGGCGCGGTGATGACGATCGAAAGAATTTTCAAGATATCGAGTATATTGTGGAGAAAAATGGAGAGTTCTGAGTTCGGCTCCATCAATTTTTAAAATACGAGTGGGTGCTGTTGGATTTTGATGATCAATTACCAGGATTTCATTATTGAGCGGACCATTTGCGCGCGGATAGGGGCCAAGCCATGACTCGTGAGGAAAAACTATATAACGATCAGATACAATGTTGGCACCTAACTTTGTTTCGTGTGATCCAAAATTATGATTTGTAAATCCTGGAATGATTTCCCATTGAGGAGTGGAAGTGTCTCCATTTAGTTTTATAAGCGAAGAGCCGGAATCATAGTCATCATTAGAAAAAATATAAGGAAGGCCTGGAACAGGTGTCAGAGCGGCACCCGCCTGAACGGATTCAATATTAGGAAATTTTTTCATTCGCTCGGTCTGAACGATGGGTAACTCCTTCAATACTAATTTAAACTTAGATTTTTTTGAGACTTGAATAATTTGATTTAAGCATTCTTGGGATGCAAAAATTCCCGCAGGAGAGGCGACCAGAAGACTAAAAATCAATATATGAAACCGTCTTGACACGCTTGGTTGAACTATCGAGTTGGTTGGGAAGAGTCAAGTTTACTGGAATAGCACTTGGGCCGCTGCCCTATTGCGATGCTGCAATGTGTAAGACACTCGTTCGAATTTTTTTACAGATAAAAATATTCTGCCAGACTCATTGAACCGGAATAGGTACGATAGGCGTGGAGGATTTTTTATGTCTAAAACTTGTTTGAAGGTCTTATTAAGCATTTTATTTTTGTTTGCTTTTTCGAGTGTGATTCACGCCACTACGAGAAACGAAATCGAAAAGCTCGGCAAAAATATTCGTGGTCTGCAAAAAGCAGATACCCCAGCGACGCCCACGGCCGTTCTTCGCAATTCGAAAGTTACTTACGAAATTATAAAAAATTGGACACAAAAAAATGACCAAGGAGAAGCGGAAGAACAGCACGAAACCGTTTGTCAGGGCGACGCTGTTGCCCCGGTGACATTGTTCCCTGATTTTTTCGCTGCTTCACCAGAAGCTGTGGATAAGCCGACAGTCACTTGTGCTTCTAAAGTTCGCGCGGGCGGAACAGAATCGAAGCCGATTCAAGTTACATTGGTATTTCCCTTATGGCTTCTTCCGAGTATCGAAGGAAGTGAACCACGCAAAATTTTTCAAGCGAGAATGGGATTTCTGAATTCAGATGGCGTGTCGCAAGCTCGTGATGCAGTCTATGATTTCGTCACGACTAATCAAATGAATTTAAAAAACCTTTCGTTTTCGATTCATAGTGGAGGAGATGAAAACTTCGATGTGAATTTAACAATTCAAGACGATGGAGCATCAGACGCGGATGCACAAATAAAGCCGTAATCAAGACGGTTTATTTATTGGCTTATCCGTACGCGTAATTCTTGACTCGGTTAACTCGTCTTTATGAAGAAATAAAGAAATTGCGACAAATCTGATCATCGTTTTAATTATCAAACTCCCCTGTTAAGGAAAAGCGATAACTAACTTCGGTTCTTAAAACAATAAACGAACTTCTCCAAAACGCCTCCGACCGGAGACATGAATACGTTTGCGGCAGAATTTACAAAAACTGGAACGAGCGAGAAGTTTATTCCGGGAATGAATCCAAAAGGTGAATTACCGGAAGAGTGCTGCCGAATATCTTTTCTTGCTGGGCTACAAAGTCATAGACGTCCTTTCCGTTCTTAAACTGTGGATATTTAATGTCTGCAAGTTGAGGATACTGCGCTAGTAAAAGAGCTTTCGCTTCGCCTCCCCTGTGAAACGCAACAGCCGGAGGGCCATTGTAAATATAGTGACCATCTTCTGCTATATCGAATGGATCATACTTGTCCCCGACCACAAACCCTATGATCGATCCAATATCGCCCATACTTCTTGATTGATGTAACATTTTACCGGAAATTACGGTCAGAACCAGCCCAAGCGGGTAAGTCCGCTGTTCACGGCGTTCCACGGGATTGTTTAGTATGAAGTTATTTTCGATTTTTGGAGTTGGTCGAGCTGAAATCATAGCTAAGAATTTTGGGCATATCTTTCCCCCACTCGAATCCTCGGAAGGCGCGATAGCATGAGCGTGTCCGAAGGTTACAATTCCGAGCGCAATCGCAATTGCTATTGATGATTTGCGAATTACCATTTTGTCCTCATACCGTGAATATGTGCAAGAATCGCGCCAAAAATTGATCCGGAAATACATGTGTTTGAGGGGCCGATTTTTTCATCTAATGCTCATAACTTATCCTGCAAAGTTGCCTATAGGACTTAGGTAACGAATAGTTTTCATATGTCTAACCTCATGAAAGAACAATTTTCGCGCCACTATAATCGATAGTAATAACTTGTCTTTTTTTTCCGACTCTCGTTTAAACTCCATTTTTTGCGGAGTTGATGCCTCATTCGTTACTAACATTGCAAGTGCAGGTCCGCTTGTAAGTCTCTAGTAATATTAAATTTTCTGGGAATTCCAGGAGATGGGTCCATTGCGAAATGGCATGAAATTTGCACTCGATAGGAGGCGAAACATGAAAATATGCAACTTCAAATTTTATCTTTTTCTCCTAATCTCAATTTCAGGCCTCTCTTTTCGGTCTGCATTGGCTGTCGAACAAAACACCGAACAGCACAATCTATTCTCAAACTTTCCATACCAGCTAATGACACCATTGACCTTCTCCTCTGCTTCAGAGCTTTACAATTTACGACTCAAAGACAATGAAAAATATCTCGTTCGAAAATACGCGTTTTTACCCATTTATTTTTTGGAATTTGGAAATGAGATGGATGCAAGCTTAGCTATGGACCGGCTAAGCAGCTTTGTCGAACTTCGGCCAGGCGAGGTTTTATCTGATGCCGAGTTAAAAAGAATGAAAGACCGCGGTGCCCAGGGGTTTGAAGGTTATGACTTTAAGCTTGACGACATCGTTCAATTTTTTAACAAAGCAAAAGAAAAACAAATTGAGCTGAATGAGTGGGAGAGAAGGATCAAAGATGAGCTGGAAAACGCGGACTTTATCCAAGCAAAAAATGGGATTTGGATCGCAAATTCAGAAATGGCACTTATTGCTACTGAGCAACCGTCAGAGCCCGCAATTATCGACCACGAATTGAATCATGGCGTCTATTTTACAAATCAAAATTATCGGACCTCAGTGCAAAAATTATGGAGCAATCTGTCGACGGAAGACCAGAAAATAGCCAAGGATTTTATGCGAATTGCAGCCCCGTACGATTTTTCAAAAGCCAATGATCTGGCAGCTCGCGAATTTGTTGCTTATTTTCGAGCTCCTCAAATATTTTTTAGATTTATTTTGCTGAACATCAATAAAGCTGATTCTTATCGAGAGGATCATGGAGACCTCAGATTCGAAACTGCTCGGAGGTTAGTCGCATTGACCGCAAAGGTGAGAGACTTTGAGCGTTCGAACAATACTTATCAGCCACAAGAGCGCGGTACTTCGTATTTAAAAAATTTCTCATCAATAAAATGCATTCCGCCGATCTCTTCAGCGCAAGCGATCGTTACAAGTGCTCAGAAGCAGCAAGACAAATTGAATTTTCAAAGACGAAAATATCTTGAGCAAACTGTTGAAAAAATCTTCTCGGAACTTCAAGGCGAAGTAACTTCCATTTTGAATAAGAATCCAGACTCAAAAAATCTGAAGGCTGAAGATTTCAAGAATGGAGATTCGCAGCTCATTCGACTGTTCATCAAAGATGTTAACGAATCCTCCGGACAAGACCTTCAGGAGAAAATGACAAAAGTACTTGAATCTCTGAAACCCAGC
>JAQBPA010000027.1 GCA_028287765.1 Bacteriovoracaceae bacterium | reverse complement strand
AACCCTAAAATAAGTCCCAAGGCGCCGAATGATTCTCCCAGAATAACCAGAGTTGCGACGAGCGTTGGCATTCCTTGGGAGGTAAAAAACTCTAAAGTTTTACCAAACCCATAACCACCGAAGAGACCGAGCGTCTTTTGCAGGCCGTGCGGTAAAATAACGAGTCCAACGGAAATACGGGCGATGGTGGGTGCCCAGTGACTTTGTGTTCTTAGAAATTTTTGAATCATGTTGTTCCTCCATAGAGCCACTTTAAATCACTAAGTTACTAAAAGAAAGTAGTTACCTTAAAGTAACTATGTTGTTTTTTGAAACTCCCTAGTGCATAATACGAATATGCCACGAATTAAACCCATCCAATCCGAAGTCCAACCCCCGGTAGATGACTGTCCGATGAAGCGGGCCCTTCAATTTATATCGGGAGCTTGGACGCCAGAAATCGTTTGGTATTTGCAAAATGGTCCACGGCGATTCCGAGACCTGCAGCGCGATCTTGACGGCGTTTCCTCTAAAGTTCTTACGCAGAGGTTAAAAGAACTCGAGGAGAATGGAATTCTGGACCGCAAAGTATTTCCCACAAAGCCACCCACGGTTGAATATTCTCTTACGGAGTTAGGAAGACGCTTTCAACCTGTTCTCGACTCGATCGCCCAAATGGGTCGTTATCTTGTAAAGCAGAAAAAGTTTTGTCCTCGGGGTGAATCTAAGCAAAATCATTCCGGACTAGCTTAGAGTTAATGCTCAATAATAGTCTTCTTTGTCGTCCTCAACTCTTTCGTTTAATATGATCAAGTAGTGTCTTTATCCAACCAAAAAATAGGTGTGATTGGCGGTGGCCGATTTGGCCGAGCTTTCATCTCAGGACTTTTAAAATCCCAATTTAGCTCAAAAAATATTTGGGCCTCAGCTCGATCTGAAGCAAATCTTTCTGCCATTCAAAAAATGGGAATTCGATCGGCGGAAAACTTTGGTGATTGGATTTCTGATACGACACTCGTCCTTCTCTCCGTGAAGCCCGCTCAGATTAAAGGGATCATTGAGAAGTTAAATCAAATGCCTCTATCCGAAAAAACACTGATCATCTCAGTTGCTGCGGGTACTTCTATTTCAAAAATTGAAAAACTTTTAACAAAGAAGTGTCCTGTCATTCGAGCGATGCCGAATTCTCCTTGTACAGTACAAGAGGGTGTCACGGCGATCTGTAAAGGCTCCAATGCGACCAAGGAACATCTGGAACTTGCGAGAGTTTTATTTTCTACCCTTGGCAAATGTCTCGAGATTGATGAAGTCCATTTTGATTCGGTCACAGCTCTGAGCGGAAGTGGTCCGGCTTACTATTATTTATTGATGGAAGTGATGATCGAAGCGGGAATCAAAGAAGGTCTTACAAGAGAGCAAGCGGTCGATCTCGTTGCGCAAACCGCGCGCGGTGCTGCGACGATGGTTCAGAATCTTAATCGCTCTCCAACAGATTTAAAAAAAGACGTTGCGACGCCGGGCGGATGCACCGCGGAGGCTCTTAAAATATTAGAAGAGCGGAATGTCCCATCGATTTTTGCAGAAGCCATTTCAAAGGCGACGGCTGTTGCAGCAAATCTTGGTAAAAATTAATTTTATTTCTCGGATTTAACGGCGGCAATGTAAGCTATCCAAACTTCGCAACCTTGTTCGTGTTCTTTTTTTGTAAAAATACCATTGCCGTCTCCATTATTGTTGCGATGGCTGCCTTCCCAGTAGACGTCAGCCTTTTTGAAGCCGGCTTCAATCATGATTTCACGCAGTTCTGGAAGGGTCCAAAGGCGCCAATCGTACGTAAACGCGTCTTTGATTCTTTTTTTGGTTCCCCCCACCTTGAAATGGATTGAAAAATTTGCATCGTGCGTAATGGGATCAAAATTCTTTTGCTCCCAAAAATAGATGAGCTTCGGCTTCTTTTTTCCCCAATCAATTCTTCTCTGCTCGATGCTTTGCATTTGCATTTCGCTTCCGCCCATGACATCGATCAAAAAAAGTCCATTTGGTTTAAGAGAGTAATAAACTTTTTGAAAATATTTTTTTAAAGACTCTCTTTGCTTCAGACAAAAATAAGAAAAATTCATAGCGGTAATTAAATCTGCTTTTTCGCGAATACCCGTAAGGACGTCGCGTTTCAGAACCCAGAGACGGCTTTGTTGATCTTTAGTGAGCTTAGAAAAATGATTTTTAAATCCGTATTCGATCGGTTCAAGAGCAAGATCTAATGCATAGGCTTTATTTTTGTCTCGAAGTTTCACCCACTCTGTGGAATGGGCAAAGGTCCCACAAAAATCCTCGCGATAGATGAGCGGATCTTTTTTAAACTGATTGCGATAGAATTTCTGAAAAAGTTTTACGTCTTCCGAAGCGTCTAAGACCGAGGCTTCATAGAGTTCATATTTGTTAAACGGCACGTTCCATTCATATCAGGAGTTATAAAATGAAAGCGAGGTCGGAGCATCGAAATTTGCATCAGAATATAAACTCTGCTAACCAAAGTCTGTGTTAGAAGTGCATCCGCTTAGAATTGAATCACCGGAAAGATCCAAACTTGAATCTGTAGCCCCAGAGTTTATAAAAGAAAAACTTTTATGGGCTCGAGAAATGAGTTGGAAAGGCTTCGAAAAAATTAAAGCAGGTCTCAAAGAGGGGATGACTGAACATGAGGCGATGCGACTAGCGATGACTATTTTGGAGAAGCTCGGGGTCGATCGTCATTGGCATAAACCCTTTATTCGGTTTGGTCCTGGCACAACACTTACTTTTCATGAGCCACTGCAAAGTGACTATAGGCTCCAAAAAAATGATCCGGTTTTTGTCGATATTGGTCCCGTATGGAAAGACAACGACTCGGAAATTCTTTACGAGGGAGATGTCGGTGATTCGTTTGTCTTTGGAAATAATTTAAAGGCTGAGAAATGTGCGCAGACTGCAAGAGATCTCTTTAGTGAGGTAGCTGCTTTGTGGAAACAGAAATCTCTTTCAGGAGATGAGATATATCATTTTCTAAAAGGAAGAGCCGTAGAACTTGGCTATCAGCTGATTGAAAATGTCGACGGTCATCGAATCAGCGACTTTCCTCATCAAAAATATTCTCGAGAGCGGCTCGCTAAACTTAAATTCGATCCGGCCCCTCTTCTTTGGGTTTTGGAAGTGCATATTCGAAAGCCGAATGAATCAATGGGTGCTTTCTACGAGGATATTTTGGACCACCGCTTTGCCTTCGGACACTAGTACACCGTGACATAAATTATTACCATTTCTGCCGAAGAAGTTTTCGTTTGGACGAGGCCGGAGCGAGGCGCATGTTGTTCTGCTAAAGGCAGACGTTCCGTTTGACATGTAACGAGCGACAACGAAGTTCCAAGCGAAAAATTCTTCGGCCCTTCGGGAAGAACCCATTTGCTTTGACTCCGCGTTGGTCAGACGGCATAGGTTCAGCTAACGGCTGACTTGTTAGTCAGACAACCTTATGCCGCCCTCCCGCCTTGATTCAAAGCAAATGGATTCTTCAGAAATGGTAATAATTTATGTTACTGTGTACTCGAGAAGCCTTGCTCCAGCGTTTTATCTGATTCAAAGTAACTGGAATCATGGCGCATCCGAGATTTTTCGAAAAACTTTACTTCCAAGTTCTTGTTGGGATCGCGCTCGGGGTGGGTGTCGGCTATTTTTTTCCTGGTACAGGCGAAAATCTTAAGCCGCTTGGCGACGGTTTCATTCGTCTTATTAAAATGCTGATTACTCCGATTATCTTTTCAACCGTTGTTCTCGGTATCGCGAAGATGAAGGATATGAAAGAAGTCGGGCGAGTAGGAATAAAAGCCCTTCTCTATTTTGAAATCGTTTCCGCGATCGCTCTTGTCGTGGGACTTCTCACGGTTAATCTCCTCAAACCTGGCGCAGGTCTGAACGCAGATTTATCGACGCTTAATACGGGAGCCTTATCGACTTATACCGAATCAGCCAAAGCTTTCAGTACGACGGATTTTATTTTAAATATTATTCCTAATAATATTGTAGAGGCTTTTGCTCGTGGAGAAATTCTTCAGGTGCTTTTATTTTCGATTCTTTTTGGTTTCGCTCTTGCGCGTATGGGAGATCAGGCGAAGTCCTTCGTTACTGGCCTTGAACTTTTTTCGAAGGCATTCTTTACGATCATTCATATGATTATGAAACTTGCGCCCATCGGAGCCTTTGGAGCGATGGCGTTTACCATTGCCAAATTTGGTTTAGGAACTCTTTTTTCTCTCGGAGCACTTATGCTTTCTGTTTATGGCGCTTGCATTTTTTTCGTTCTGGTTATTCTGGGTTTCATTGCTCGTTTAAGTGGTTTTAGTATTTTAAAACTTCTCTATTATATTCGCGACGAAATTTTGATTGTTCTCGGCACATCGTCATCAGAGTCGGTGCTTCCTAGAATTATCGAAAAAATGGAAAGCATCGGGTGCGGAAGGTCGGTCGTGGGTCTTGTGATTCCCACGGGTTATTCGTTCAATCTCGATGGAACCTCGATTTATTTAACGGCGGCTGTCCTCTTTATTGCGCAGGCGACAAACACGCCAATGACTCTCGGCGATCAGTTAACAACGCTTGGAATTTTACTGATCACTTCGAAAGGAGCGGCTGGTGTTACCGGTTCAGGGTTCGTCACCCTTGCGGCGACACTTGCAAGTTTGCATACGGTACCTGTCGCAGGCATTGCGCTTCTCATTGGTATCGATCGTTTTATGTCAGAGGCGCGAGCCATTACGAACCTAATTGGAAATTCCGTAGCGACAGTCGTGATTTCAAAATGGGAAGGTGAGCTAGATCCTCTTTTAGCTAAGCCGATACTTTTCAAATGAATTCTTGGAATAGGCAAAGTCCAAAGGAGCTGAAGGATATTTATTCTTACTGTATTGATCTTCTATCGAGGCGCGCCTATTCAACTTTTAAACTCTCCTGGAAATTAAAGCAGAAAAAATATCCAGCGAATGAAATTGAAGTCGTTCTCAAAATATTAATTCAGGATAAATATTTGCGAGACGATCTTTACGCTGAAGGACGAACCCGAACGTGGATGTCGAAAGGAAATTCTATTTCGCAAATAAAGCGAATGTTAAGTCAGGAAAAATTATTTCTGTCGACCGATCGAATAGGAGAAATTTTTGGGGAGTGTGACCGAAGTGAAGCTGAGCAAATGAAGGCTCTTGTCGGAGCGCAAATGAAAAAGGTTCGTCAAATGCCTACAGATCGAAAAGAGCTCTATAAGTTAAAACAAAAAATGGGGGCCGCTCTTATGCGAAAAGGACATAGCTTTTCACTCATCAATGCGGAAATTGATCGACAACTTAAGGCCTGAATTATTTTTATAGGTCTTTCCATTTTTGATGCATTCTCATGATGGAGAGGGCTCTTTCAGAAGAGAAAAAAGAGTCATTGAGTTCGAACCAACCCAGTTCTTTCGATTCGTTGCTGATTATGAAATTTTCGTGAGGAGCTTTAAAAATAAAACGAATATCATAGTGAAAGTGCTCCGGCTCCAGGGCAATTTTGGGGATCAAGTGCTTGTCGATATCAAAAATGGAAAGCAAGAGCGGTTCAATTCCGATGATCCCAGATTCCTCTTCAGCTTCACGAAGGGCAGAAGAGAGCACGTCGGAACTTCCGTCACAGTGGCCACCCAATTGTATCCAAATATTTAATTTTCGATGGTGAGTAAGAAGCGCTTTTGTTTCATTTGGGTTCAAAAGCCATGCAGATGCAGTGATATGCCGTGATAGATTTTCTCGCGAAAAGGGCTGCTCTTTTTTTTGATTTAAAAAGTTTATGAAATCATCAACAAGCAAAGCTTCCGTTGGGTTAGCCACTCGGTATTTCTTTAGGTCATTAATGATCGGAAACATCGAAAAAGCCTCTCAGATTTAAACGGAAGTGCAAGGTTTTTGGGAATGGAGGTTTTGATATTCAATCCGCGGTTAAAATGATGAACTCTTTCTGTGGCGACATCGAACAGCGGAATTTTGCAAACACCTCCCAAACTAAATTACACAGAAGCTGCTCGAGAAACTTCCTTGCAAGCTTTTCGAGATATTGTCGAAAGTCGACGGAGTGTTCGAGTTTTTACGTCGGATCCAGTTCCCGATGCAGTGATTAAAGAATGTCTTCGACTCGCACTATTGGCACCTAACTCCTCAAATCTTCAACCATGGGAATTTTATTGGATTAAAACACAAACGATCAAAGATAAAGTTGTTGAAGCTTGTCTGTCTCAGTCGGCGGCGAAGACAGCGCAAGCGTTAATCGTCTGTGTTGCAAGAACAAAAACCTGGAAGCAGCGATGCAGGCAGATGCTTGAGGCCTTAGAAAAAAATGCCGTCAAAACCGGCGAACGAACACCGAAGAGTGTTCTTCAGTATTATAGAAAAATTGCCCCACTCGCGTATACGCAAGGACCTCTCGGAATAATTGGCGCGATGAAGGCGATCGCATTTTTTGCATTGGGCTTTTTTCGAGCAATGCCTCGCGAACCGGTAAGTCAAAGAGGGATGACTCTCTGGGCAGTAAAATCGACTGCACTCGCATGTGAAAATTTAATGCTCGCATTTCGAGCATCGGGATTTGATTCCTGCCCGATGGAAGGATTTGATTCCGCGCGAGTGAAAAAGATTCTGAAGCTCCAGCGAGACGCATCGGTAGTAATGGTGGTAGGCGCCGGAAAAAGAGCAGTGAATGGAATCTATGGCGCGCAAATTCGATTTCCATCAAATGAATTTATTCATGAAGTGTAGATTAGAGGATTTACGCGGAATTCCATGTCCCACTTCGAACGACATGAATTCCAATAAACAGGCATTCTAGCCGCGAATAACGGGGGAACTCTGCAAAAGGCGGCTGTCTCAAAACTTGCATTATTTTAGAGTTGTGCATTTATTCTCTAAATATCAAGTCCGGGGACGTCTTCCGATATTTCCTTTCATTGGATTTTTTTTTAGCATTCTTCAATCTTGCGGAAGTGATGATCAGACGTCATCTTCAACGAGAACTGGAGCGGATGCGAACGTAAAGACGGATTCGGTAATCACAAAACCAAGTGAAGATTCGTTTAGTTTATTTCCCAAGACAGTCTTGGTGCCGGCTGGCTCGAATGTTTCATTTCAGATTTTTAAAAGCTCTGATGCGATCTTCGAAAAGATCTGCACTCCTCTAGAAGGCCAGCAGCTTTTGAGCTGGAATATTACGGAACAAAAAGGAACTCTCACAGTTTCATCTACAAACACCTCAGCAACGATTATCGCTCCAATCGAAATGGGAACCTATCATGTGAAGGTTACAAAATCGGACGGCAGTATCCTCGCCGCTACGATCACAGTAACCGACAGCCCCATCTTCCCCAATTTCCAAATGCCGTGCTCTTAAGACAATAGCAACAGGCAACAGGGGTCAGAGCAATTTTTTTATTTCGGCCGAATTTCGTGAAATTCCGGCCGGAAAGGTTTTAAAAGCAGCCGTTTCAAATGTTTTGGCGGGTTGGCCCGCAACTTGCAATTATTTTTTGTCATGCCAAGGCCGCATCGCATTCGACAATACGAATTCCCTTATTCCGTTACTACCCGTTGTAATAACAAAGAATTCCATATGCAAAAACA
>JAQBPA010000258.1 GCA_028287765.1 Bacteriovoracaceae bacterium | reverse complement strand
TAGAGAGTGCACTCTTCTTAAATTAAATGAGGCTTTTCGTCGGCTTCAACTTCCGATTCAGGGCGCCTGGCCGAAAATCGATGAAGTGAATACATTGAGAGAGCTTTATCGAGATTCTCGGTGGCGTGAAGCTTTGGAGCATACGTCGAGTTGTTTTGCGATGCCACAAAGGCGAGCTCTGAGTTATGAGCATTGGGAACGAAAGACGCCAAACCTATTTGCGTTTTTTTATCGAAATCCGAATACGGCTTCCAAAGTGAAATATGTTCAGGACGGAACGTGCATTAAGTGCCGCATAGACTTGATGGCGAGACTTCTTGAACATCCGGATGTTATTGAGAATGTTCCGCCCAGTGAAATTGAATATTTTGTGAATCATACGATCAATTGGATCAAAACACGCGGCCATCGAGAGCAGTATCAAGATTTTCTCACTCCAACATTTTACAATGCTCTCAAGGATGTTTGCAGAGTCCATCTTTCGCGGCTATCCTCGTTTGATACTTTGGTTCGAAAAGTCGATCGGCTCTCTCGAAACGAATAAAAACGCCTGTTTTAGTCAATAAGATTCAGTCATGGCTGAACAATTTCCAGCCTCCTTGTGGTAAGCCAGGGCGTTTTTCTTCGAAGGCATAATATCAAGAAATCAGATGCCAATGACTAAATAATCGAGCTTTTTCGATATCCGATCTTAGGTGGCAAATGCACTGAGACCTTGTTCTAGGGCGTTTGGATTTTCTCCAAAAATTTTAAATAACGTTTTCCGCAGTCGGCGAGCGCTTTGAAATACGCTGCTGACGGACGGATAACTCCCGGTTGAAATGCGACTGCCAGAAAGGGTCACCTTACTTTTGTCGACCACCAAATCTACCGTCTCTTCGCGATCAAAAAAAATCGACGTGATGTTTGCCCACGTTTTTCAATCGCTCTAAGCCCTCCAGGCAAAAGGCAGATATTAAAACCTCGAGTGTGTCACCCAAGTTTGAGCGTTCGTTGGTCTTTAGATTTTCGATAGTCAAAGCACCTTCGAAAGATCCATGCTTCGCGAACATTTCGCGAAGCAATTTCAAATTCTTATTGAGTTCAGACTCGCTAAAGGAGGTTCCATTTGGCAGTCGTATTCTGAAACTTACATTCATGAATTGTATCCATCCTCCGTATGCACCACAGTTCTCAGATCTCTGAAATCAGATTCACAGTCCTCTTCAAACCTGTCAACGCGTCAGGTATGTCCTTCTAAATATCGTCCACCATTTTTTATCTACCCCAAACTCCGCTCGACTTCTTCGAGCTTCTCTCGTTACCGTCCTCCCTGTGGCGCTAAGGAAATCAGCTCTTGAAAATCCGCCCGCTCTTGTTCGCCCAGGCACTCCGATTAGCTGGAGAATCGGAATTGGTGGGGCGATCCTAACCCTAGCGATATCCGCTTACGTTTTTCAAAATGCAATTGGACTCCGTGGCCAAGCTTTTTTTGGAGTGTTCTGTTTTTTTGGAATCGTAGCCATGTGCTCAACCAATCTGCGCGCGGTGAATTGGAAAACCGTTGGCTGGGGCGTCGCGCTCCAACTCACACTTGCTCTCCTCGTCCTCAAGGTTTCATTCGTTCATCGCGCTCTTGAATCTTTGAAAGGCATCGTTACTCATTTCATCTCATTTTCAGATCGGGGCGCCGAATTTGTTTTCGGAAATCTGGCTCGTCCCGGTGATCTTGCTCTCAATCCGGGAAAAGAATTTCTTTTTATTTTTGCATTCAAAGCTCTTCCTCCCATTCTATTTGTCTCTGCTTTTTTTACCGTTCTTTATCATTATGGACTTTTGCAGAAATGCGTTCGCATGATGGCGCGTGGGATGATGCATTTGATGGGAACGAGCGGTGCCGAAACACTGTCGGTTTCTGCAAATGTTTTTATGGGACAAACGGAGGCGCCTCTCATCGTGAAACCTTACATCCCTCAGATGACGAATTCGGAACTCTTTGCGCTGATGGCGAGTGGCTTCGCCCATATCTCCGGCGGAATGATGGTGGTCTACATTAATTACGGAGCCGACCCGGTTGCCGTCCTCACAACCTGCGTGATGGCATGCCCGTGTAGTCTTTATCTCTCCAAACTCTTTATGCCTGAAATTCAAAAGCCGATAACCGCTGGAAGCGTAAAGACCGAAGAAAAAAAGTCTTCCTATGTAAATGGAATCGATGCCGCAGCTTCGGGCGCGAGTGATGGGCTTAGACTTGCTCTGAATGTGGCGGCGATGCTCATTGTTTTCATTGCGTTCGTGGCCATGGCAGATGCGCTACTCGGTCTGGTGGTGCCAGGACTTTCGCTTCAAAAAGTTTTAGGTTGGCTTTTTTCTCCGATCGCTTTTTTGATGGGAGTGGCGAGCGAAGATATTTCCAAAGTGGGAAGCTTGCTCGGTTCAAAACTCGCCATTAACGAACACTACGCTTATCTCGTCATGAAAGGCTGGAAAGCAACCGCCGGCTATATGAGTGAGCGATCGTATCTGCTCACGGCCTTTGCTCTCACTGGCTTCGCAAATTTTTCGTCAGTGGGAATTCAACTCGGCGGCATTGGAGCCATTGCTCCGGATCGGAGACATGATCTGGCGAGATTGGGACTTCGCGCTTTGTTTGTCGGATTTACGGCGACAATTCTGAATGCCGCAATTGCGGGGATTCTTTTGTAGATTTTGGCTTAGAGGTCAAACCGGTTTGACCTCAGAAGCTCTCCTTCAATAACCCTCGCCGATCTCATTTTCTCTCCATTCCCCTCTCCAACTCTGAACTTCTCGTGGGGAAATTCGGTGCGGGTACCACCCCGCAACCTGTTTTACACAATGGTCCGCCATCCGGCCCCAAAACCGACTGAGAAAGATTCTGGTTCCCATTTCCCTATTAAGGAGTCAGGGAACTAAAAAGCTGCTTGAACCCAATTTACAATCCAACTCCGCAAGAGATGCATAGCTGACTGACTTTCGTCGGAGTTTAGCCAATTAAGGCCGTATAACATGAATAAAACGCCCCAAAAAATCCTATCTGAGGCATGGAATTTGCACGCCAGAATGGTAGGAATCGTCTTGGATTCAGTTTATGAAAGGCCAAATTATGCGAGCTATAAATTTTCGATTTTTTCTATTCCTGATGGGTTTATTTTTATTGAATGGCGCTGCTCATGCTCAGCGTATGACCGCGTTTGTTCCGTCTTCGTCAGAAGAAGCAAAGAAAAAACTCGATGAATTGGGCGGACTCACGAGGGAAGTTATTCTTGTTCCTGACTACCAAACGAAGCAGCCAGTGAAAGCAGAGCTTGTTGGAATTTTTTACAATATCTCGGACGAGCCGATTGCAATACGAACTTCTTCAAAAGTGGTCGGTTTTGGAGACAGCCGTGGAGTGCCTGTCAACACTGCCTATTACATTCAGACACGAGATGGCACTATCCAAAATCTATCTGGAAAATACATTGATGATAAAACTCTCGAAGCGGCGGCAAATTATGCGCATAACTATGCAAGATCAAAAAATATCAAAGGTGGCGAATACTTTTTGCCACTTCATTACCAAAATGGTGACATCGTTTTTTCTCCGCAAGAAGGTCGATCTGAAAAAGTGATTGAAATGTCGCATAAAGATTTCAAAAAGGATGGTCTCCTAGATGTTACTTCTGATGATGGAATCCACAGCCACAAATTGCTGAGAAGTGTTAAGCCAAATTTACCCAGCAGTGATGCCGCTACGAAGCCCTCAGAAGAAGACTTGAAGAAAAAGCTCAGTGATGACGAAAAAGCTGCAGGGCTCGACAAGGTCAATGACCTCAACCTTGGTTTCTATTTTGATCTAAAGAAACTTAATCCTGAAGTTAGAAAAGCAAAGATCGCGGAAGATTATAAAAGAATCGAGATGGAGCTATCTAATCCCAAAATTTACGAAGGTCGTGTGAAATTTTTGAATGACCGCAAAGCCATGCTCAAAGCAGCCGAGAAAATTTTCGGAACAGAAATAAAGTCAAAGGCAGAACTCGACTCTGATAAGGAAGCAAGAGCGCTCTTCGACCGACCGGGAACAGGCACTCCCAATAAATCAGAACTCGTTCGTAATGAAAACGGAAGCAGCTCGCCGAAGGCCGATAACGATGGCAGTAAAGAGGATAAACGTAAGGTTGTCTGTTTGACTTGCAGTTCAGGCGAACAATAGACTCAAACCTTTTATCTCCCCATTACATCAATTCTCACTGGTTCAGACCTAAACCGATTGAAGATCAGGCCGTAGAGCAATTCAACACTGTCAGGTATGCTGAGGAGCTTCAATTAGCGGTTCGACATGATTGATCGAGCGGTTACTCAACTCCCGATACATCCATGCCCAGTCTCTTCAATGCTTCAATTACTTCTCGTCTCGAAGTATCTGCGAAATTGCTTGGCCACCTAACACTAGGATTTCTGAACAGACCAAGTACCCATTCAAGATTTGCTTCC
>JAQBPA010000150.1 GCA_028287765.1 Bacteriovoracaceae bacterium | reverse complement strand
CCGCCATCGAAGCAATGAAAAAAGGCGCTTACGATTATGTGAGTAAACCTTTTAAAGCCGACGAAATTTTACTCCGTCTGCAGCGTCTTACGAATCAAGAAAAACTCTTGTTTGAAAATCAGGCACTCAAAAAAGTGCTTCATGAGGAAACGTCTTTTGCAAATATCATCGCGCGTTCGCCCCGTATGATCGAAATTTTTGATACGATTCGAAAAATTGCTGAATTTAAAACGACTGTTTTAATTACAGGCGAGAGCGGATCAGGAAAAGAACTCATCGCACGCGCGATTCATTTTAATTCTCCGCGAGCGAATAAACCTTTCGTTGCCATTAACTGTAGTGCTATTCCCGAAACCCTTCTCGAAAGTGAACTCTTCGGTTACGTAAAAGGCGCATTTACTGGGGCAAATAAGGATAAAAAAGGACTATTTGAAGAAGCTCAAGGCGGCACGCTATTTCTAGATGAAGTCGGAGATCTTCCGCTTTCACTTCAGGTAAAGCTTTTAAGAGCTATTCAGGAAGAAGAAATTAGAAGAGTGGGTGCGGGTACAACAATTAAAATTGATGCGCGCATCATTACAGCAACTCTAAAAAATCTTTCTGAAGAAATTAAAAAAGGCGGTTTTAGAGAAGATCTTTATTATCGACTCAATGTCCTTCCCATCCATTTGCCGCCTCTTCGAGAGCGAAAAGAAGATATTCCTCTGCTCGTCGATACTTTTATCAAACGATTTAATAAAGAGATGAGCAAAAACGTTCAAAAAATTTCATCCGAATGTCTGCATCAATTGACCGACTACAGCTGGCCAGGAAATGTTCGAGAGCTCGAAAACACAATCGAGCGTGCCATGGTTTTAGAAAATTCGAATGATCTCTCGCCGGAGAATTTGCCTGATGCGGTTCGAAATCTGGAGATCAATCCAGCTATTCGAGCTGCCGCAAACGAATTTTCAATTAAAAAGATGATGGTCATTATGGAGCAAGAACTGATCAAAAAAGCCTTAGATAAAACGGGCGGTAATAGAACTTGGGCGGCCAAACTTCTTGAAATTTCCCATCGCGCGCTGCTCTATAAAATTAAACGATATGGCCTTGAGCGCTATATGCTCGATAAAGACGTTGGGCTTCAATATAAGTGATTTTTAGATTTTAGGAGACACCCGTAGTTATCCTCTCGTCTTTGAGAGATAATCTAAACTATGGGAGATCTTAATAAGAAAAGCACCGTCCGTGGTTTTACCCTGCTCGAAATGATGATTACGGTTCTGATTGTAATTATTGTTTCTGTGATTGGCGTGAATTCGCTCCAGTCGAGTATTCAGTCTGCGGACGTTGTTGCAGCGGCACAAACCTTGGCATCTGATTTAGCAAAAGCACGCGGAGAGGCGGCACTTCGTGGCTGTCCGACTAGAATTATCATGTGCGGAGATCGCGTTTGTGCAACGGCCGTCAGTGCGCCGCCAGTGCTCCAATCGAGTTCATCGGGATCGTTTCTCGGAGCTGCGGCAAACAAACCGGCGCAATTCATTGGAATCTTATTGCAAACCACTCCCTGCACAATTGACGCAGGCAATGCCTCAGACGGTTACGCGAATTGGGACTTTGATCCAAAGCTTGCACTCGATTCGATTCCTACCGACGTCGTTTTTACTCCCATTTATTCTGGTCCGAACAGCGCTATCAGCAATTTGAATGCCGATGGTGCAGTCGGAAGTTCTTTGGTTGTGGGAAATTCTCTATGGTTTAGTTCATCTTTAAATCCATCTACCGGAACGATCCCTGTTTCATCCTATCCGCATACGGCAAGTGGAAACACGATTGTGTTTCAAGTTCGCATGGCAAGCTGCGATCCAGGAGCCTCCGATTCTTGTTTAGGATATTTTGTGACGATTAGTCCGGGCGGCGTAACGAATGCGCAAAAATGCTTCACTCCAAGAAGAAGCGCCGACGGTCAAGATAACTGTTATTAGTTCGGAGTCATGTGAGGAGAAGGTAATGAAAATCGAATCAAAACAAAAAGCTGGCTTTACGCTCATCGAAATTATGGTGGCGATGCTCGTTCTTGCGATTGGCTTGCTAGGTCTCGCTGGGATTACAGTAGTTGTTCTTCGTAGCAATACTGTAGCGCAACAAGTCAACGATGCGACCAATATCGCGGCTGATTTAATGGATAGTCTTCGAAGAGCTGATCCGGGTTCGCTTGGAACGGCAACGAATTGCATCACGCCAATTGCTTTTACGTCAGGCCAGTGTCCTGCTATCGAAAAAAGTGGCCTCTATAATCTTGGATCGAATCAAAATGATTATTATCCTCAACCCAAAAACGCATTCGGCGATACCGGCGCAAGTGTTGCGTGCGGTGTTTCAAATGTTCTCTCGGCCAGTAATGCTTATACTTTTGATATTGTGAATTCTCAGTTGCAAGAAGTGCAGGGTTTTCAGGCTGGAGATAGTTTTTGTACGATGACTCAAGATTCTCGATACAGTAATCTGCCGGCAAAACAATTTTGGAGATATTACCGCACCTACTGGCCGGGCGGTTCTGCCGGAGCAAATGATCGAACCATTGTGGTTGTCGTCGCTTGGAGATATCGAAATCAATGGAAGAACGTTCACCTCTCTACGTCTCAGTAGAAACTTTGTGCAAAAGTTGACGCGCAAAAATGCGAAAATCTTTGTCGCAATGCGCTTAATGCATCGCTCCTAACTATTTGAAATCATTGGAAAACTTGACGGTTCTCGCTTTCAACCGATACGATGAATGAGGGCCTGCCTTTCATTTTAAGTTTGTAATGTAATTTTTCGTCGACTCAGTGTTGGCGGGAGAGCAGCGAAGATCAGGCCCACGAAACTTTAGAACAGGGTGGTTCATGGCAAGAGGCTATATTGGGTTAGACATTGGAAGTCATTCGATCAAAGTTGTCGAGCTCAAACCCGGTAAGGGTGCGTCCTGGAGACTTCACAAATTTGGTCTTCATAAACTTCCAGCAGAAGCGATCGTTGACGGAGCGATCATGAATTCATCCGCGATTGTTGAAGGCATTCGAGATCTTATTGCCCGTCATAAAATAAATGCGCGCGAAGTGATCACTTCTATCGCCGGACATTCAGTCATCATTAAAAAAATTACATTACCAGCGATGACCGACGAGGAACTTGCTGAAAGTATTCAGTGGGAAGCGGAACAATATATTCCGTTTTCGGTGAACGACGTTTATCTCGACACTCAAGTTTTAAATCGAACGTCTGCAGAGTCGGGTCAAATGGAAGTCCTTCTCGTTGCTGCAAAAAAAGATATCATTCAAGAATATACGGCTGTCATTAACGAGGCGGGACTAAAACCTTTGATCGTCGATGTCGCCGCCTTTTCTATCGAAAATTGTTTTGATTTAAATTCCGAGTCCGCTCCAAATGAAATCGTAGCTCTCGTCAATGTGGGAGCGAGTCTCGTAAATATTAATATCTTATCGAGCGGCATCACCTCGTTTACTCGAGACATTAATATGGGTGGAAACCAATTCACCGAAGAAATCCAAAAGCAGCTGAATGTCAGTTATGAAGAAGCGGAAGCTTTAAAATTGGGTGGAAATATTAGTAGTGCTCAATCGACAACGGAAGCCATCGTTCCTCAAGAAGTCGGATCGATTCTGAGAAGTACCTCTGAGTCTCTTGCCGTAGAAATTCAAAGAAGTATCGATTTTTATTTAGCGACCGCCGCGGGTCTCCGTCTCAATCGAGTGGTACTCAGTGGTGGAACGGCAAAAATCACGGGACTTGTTGATGCGCTTGAGGGAACTCTCAATACAAAAGTTGAGCTTTCAGATCCTTTTAGAAATATCAGTTTTAATCCAAAAGAATTTGATCCCGATTATTTAAAAGATCTTGCTCCGATGAGTGCGGTGGCGGTTGGGCTTGCGAGCCGAAGGCTGGGAGATAAACCCGCATGATTCGAATTAATTTACTTCCAGTTCCAAAAGTTCGTAAGCGAGAAGCTCTCATTCTTCAGGCGGTAGTAGGACTAGTCGCTTTGATTTTGGTGACCATTGGTTGTTATTTCGTAACGATCAGTAAGCAATCCGAAGTCACTGCAAAACATGCCGAGATCGCGAGAAAGCAAAGAGATATCGATGAACTAAAAGCAAAGGTAGGCGAAGTCGAAAAATATAAGACACAAGCCCAAAACCTCGAGCAGCAACTTGGAGTTATTCGTTCTCTCGAAAAAAGTAGAAATGGTCCCGTGAAGCTGATGGATGAACTGACCGAGATCGTTCCTCGAAAGCTTTGGATCACCAATTATAAAGAAACAAATAAAAACGTCAGTCTGGAAGGTCTTGCCGAAAGCGGCCCTGTGATCGCTGATTTTCTCGATGCATTAAAAGCGTCTAAATTCTTTTCTAATGTTCAGCTGAGCGCTGTGACTGCGGCGGATCAAAACGGAAATAAAATGCATAAGTTTACAGTCACTGTAGCTGTCAAATACGACATTTGAGGTAAGAAATGGTGAATCAGATTTTAGACAAGTTAAGTAAAGTTCCGCTCTGGCAAAAGATTGCCGTGCTTGTAGGCTTGGGCGCGGTCATTCCGATTTTCTTCTATTTCATGTCATGGCAGCCCATTGCCATTCAAGTCACTGCACTTCAAAGCCAATATCAAGAACTCGATCGTAAATACAAAGAACAAAAGGCTGTTGCAGATGATTTGCTAACGTTTCAGCAAAATACAAAAAAGCTCGAAGAAGATTTACGACTGGCACTCACTCAACTTCCCCGAGAAAAAGAAATTCCGAGTCTTCTGAGAGACATTTATACACTCGGAAAAAAATCTGGAGTGGTATTTAAGACATTTCAACCTCAGGGTGAAGTGAATAAAAGTTTGTATGCCGAAGTTCCGATCAAGCTTTCTCTTACGGGAAGTTATCATGAGGTCGCCGTATTTTTTGATCGCATTGGTAAGCTCTCGCGTATTGTGAATATTTCTGAGCTGGTCATGGCTTCTTCAAAAGGCGAATCAGATTCCGACGTTGTTTTAACTGTGGACTGTGTCGCTTTAACTTTCATGTTTCTTGGTGCGAGAATATGACCGGACTGTCTGTTTTATTGGCTTTTTTCTTAGGTGTTCACGCGACACCTTTGTCTAAAGACACCGATTTGCCCAAAGATACGAAGCCGACCGCAGGAGCAACACAAGAAACTCTCGCTCCACCGCCAGTCGCGGCTTCTGATGCGATGACTTATACTTATAATCCGTTTGGAAAAAGAGATCCCTTCCGATCGTTCCTTTCAGAAAAAGGTTCAAAGGTAAAAGACTCGAGAGATCCGCTTCTCAACTTTGATCTCACTAAATTTGCTCTCACCGGTATTTTATGGGGAATTTCTAATCCGAAAGCTATTGTTGTGGATGGAGAAGGGCATGGACACGTGATTTCTCGAGGCACGCGAATCGGAAGAAATAAGGGCCAAGTGATTCGGATTTTAAAAGAAGAAGTCGTGGTCGCGGAAGAATACCGAGATCCATTAGGAAAATTACTTGTCACTGAGCATACGTTAAAAATGACGAGCAAGGATGAACTCAAATGATTTTTAGAGGGAGTGTGGTCATGAAACAATTGAATAAACTGAGTCTCATTTTTTTAGGAGCTCTCGTAATGGCCAGTTGCGTTTCCAAAAGCGGAAGCGTTCAAGAAGCAAATCAAACGAGCAGTGCAGCGCTCATGATTTCTAAGGTCGAATTGAGTTCAGATGGAACGCAACTGGTTGTCCATGCAAATAAAGAACCAAAATATAATGTATTTAAGCTCATGGATCCTGAGCGCATTGTGGTGGATATCATCGATGCTAAACTTCAAGACGGCGCAACTTCTGTCGTGGCCGAAAATGACGTCGTAAAAGAATTAAAAGTTCAGGCGCTCGAAGATAGTCTCTCCTCCCTTGTTCGAATGGAAATTGTTCTGAAAAATTCTGCTAATTATATGGCCGAGTTGACGAGCGACGGGATGTCTCTTCGAATATTAAAAGGAGGCGAGATGCCTCCGGAAGTTGCAAAAAATGATGTGACACCTCCGGCTGTTCAGCCTGAAAAACAAGTTGAGAAAGCTCCGGAAGGAAGTCCAACAGAAGGAAATGCCTTACCTCTTCCACCGCTTCCCGCTCTCCCTGTTCCCGAAGCGAATGCACTTCCTCTTCCTGCAATTCCTGCTCCTGTTCCTTCTCCAGAAGTCGCCGCTCCGTCTCTCTCAGCTCCCATTCCTGAAGCTGCTGCTCCTGTTGTGAAGCCGGAGGAAATTGCAAAAAATGAAAACTTAAATCAAAACGCTGAAGTCAAACCGCCTGAGATGAAAGCCACAGAGCAAGTTCCGGAAGCGAAAATTCCCGAAGTTAAAGAAGAAGCCAAAGCGGAACCTGTTCCTGAG
>JAQBPA010000247.1 GCA_028287765.1 Bacteriovoracaceae bacterium | reverse complement strand
CTACAACTCGTTTTTTGCCCGAGTTTTTGCGAAATATTTTGACTGCGAGCGGTTACGTAAACTGATTAAATTTTTCTTTTTTTAACCCTCCGGGCCCCTTTCTAAGAACTTGTCATTTTCTCTATTTAAGGTATTTAGTTAGTTTGTTAAGAGCCGCGCTAAGGGCGTCTCTGGGGTTTAATAGCATTAAGGGCTACAAAAAAGGGTGGTTTTTTTTGAATGGATGATGGGCATCGAACTTATTTGAAGGCGTCTTCTTATATTAAGAAGTTTGCGACCCTTTTAACATTTTTGACATTTGGGCAACCCGTTCAGGCCATGGATGATTTGGAAATTTGTCGCGAGCTTCTTTCGCGACCGAGTTTGATCTCAGCACGTTCATTTCATCCAGAAAAACCTACTATTCTGGTTGTAGATGGATATTCATCAGGACGATTTCTAGCTCCCGCATTTCGCCGTCATGAGGACCTTCAGTTGCTTCATGTTCATAGTCGCGGAAAACCGGTAAAGTCGCTTTACGATCGAACTTTTTGGCCGGAAACCTATGACCGTGATATGGGTTTTTTTGGCGATCTTCCTGCAATGATTGATAACTTAAAAGCACTAAATATTGTCGCAGTTCTTCCAGGCGCAGATTCCGGTGTTCTCTTTGCCGACGAGTTAAGTACTCATTTAGCAAATAGTGGGTTATCCATCCCCTCGAATGGAATCGAACCGGGAAGAAAAGATAAATTTTTAATGGCTCAGCGCCTAAAGGCGGCAGGAATTGATTCAGTAAAGCAAATCAAAACGAGTAATGCGGACGAAGCTCTTGCTTGGATTGAACATGAAAAACTTTTTAATGCTCCTTCTGGCGTGGTGGTAATCAAACCCATTAGAGATGCCTCTTCGATCGGAGTCACTTTCGTTCGTTCACCTGAGGAAGTGAGATCGACTTTTAAAGAGTTGATTGGCGAAAAAGATAGTCAGGGAAATATTAATGCAGAAATTCTCGTTCAAGAATTTTTAGATGGACCGGAATATGTTGTGAACACCACCAGTCGAGATGGAAAACACGTGGTCACAGATATTTGGGTTTATTCAAAAAGGATGACCCCTGATGGTAAGCATTTAATTTATCATTTTGACGAGCTTTTGCCTTTTGATGGGCTCGCACAACAAGAAGTGGCGAACTACAATTTTAAAGTTTTATCTGCTCTTGGAATCAAAACGGGTAATGGCCATGCTGAGATTAAAATGGTTCCGGGTCGAGGACCTGTTCTCGTTGAGATGAACAATCGAATGATGGGTTCCAGTCAGCCGCGATTAGCTGAATTGGCTACTGGGCATAGTCAAATTGATCGGAGCGTAACGGCTTATAAAGATCCAAAATTTTTTGAAACTCTGAATGAAGGCTACCGTTTGAAAAAGCACGCGATCGTTTACGAATTAGCTTTTTTTGAAGAGGGCCAAAGGGAAGTGCTCAGCTCAAGGGCGGCCGAAGTTTTAGAAAAAATACCAGGTTATGTTCATCACTCCTTTAACTTTGATGTTGGTGAACGTGTTGATCCAACGATTGATTTGCATTCGACTGGCGAGGTTTGGCTTTTGAATGAAAGCCGTGTGTTATTAATGGAGTCTGTTGCGAAACTGCAGAAGTTAGAGCGAGATCATGCATTCACTGAACCATTGGAAAGACCTGCGCGAGACCTTGTTCCAATTCCTTAACTTAAATCAATCCTATAAAAATTGCGGACAATTTTTTACCAGCTGCTCGATCACTTCGGAGTGAAGCTGCGAATAAAACGGTTGATCGTGATAGTGGAGTGAGACCTCTACTTTCAGTGAATGATACTTTTTGAGTACACGAACAGGAGTATTCGGTTTGATGAGATGCTTTGAGACAACGGCTCTTCCAAGTCCCGCGCTTACGCCGTTCAGAATGCCGTAGACGTCGCTGAAATAAGATCGTCGATATTTCGGCACATTTTCCTGGGCAGCAAAAAAAATCTCGGTTGCCATATCTGTCGGATCATTATCGAGATAAATATCATCAGGCGAATCGTATTTTTCACTTTCAACGGCAATATAAACTTCGTGGCCGAGAGATTTTGTCTGCACTCCTAAAGACGAGAAGGGATGATCCATCACGATAAAATCGACTTCTGATCTTTGAAGTAAGTCGGGAAGACGAATATTTTGCGTAATAAACTCGCACTGCACTCCGGGATGCTTTCGAAGAAAAGGAAGAAGTGCCGGCATGATCACCGATCTCATGACGGAGGAGTAAGCAGCGAGTCTAAGCGTTCCGCCAAATTCGCCCGTTTTTTTTCCTTTAATATTCTGAATGAGCTCTTCTTCGAGAGAAGATTTGATCTGACAATATTTTAAAAATTTTCGTCCGGCTTCTGTGGGCAAAATGCCAGACGATTTTCGGATGAAGAGAGTTTGTCCGAGGTCACTTTCAAGATTGTTAATTCTTTGCGATAGGGCCGACTGGGTAACGTGAAGTTGTTTTGCGGCTTCCGAGAAACTTTGTGTCCTCGCGATGGCTAAAAAAGCATCTGTTTGAAGAGAATTTAAACCCATACTCGGCCTCCTGATCTATTAGTTAATCTAATGATATCATAATATCAATTAACTTAATTGAACAAAAAAATGAGGTAATCTCTTCTTCGAAATGACCCTCTCGCGAAAAACTCGAGTTTTTTAAAAATGAATAAAATCCTTCTACTTATCGCGAGCTCTTTCTTTTTCACGTCTCATCTTTTCGCTCAAGATAAGAAGGCTGACCCCGCGCCGACTTACGAGGCTTTCTTTAAAGAGGCCGAACATGATCCTGTTTTCGATTTATTCGTGGCTCTTCTTCGAGCTGGGATAAACGGAAGCCTCACGTACGAAGGCCTTCATCATTACAAAAATACGAGCCCACAGCTTTCGCTCGAGACAGCAGCCGGTGCGATGGGGCTTTCCATTCTACAAGCCACTACTTTACCGAGAGTTT
>JAQBPA010000180.1 GCA_028287765.1 Bacteriovoracaceae bacterium | reverse complement strand
TTAAGTCCTTCTAACGCGAGAATGAGTCCAAAGGTTTTTACAAGCCATTTGTCTGTTTTTCGCCCAGTTATTTTTTCGAAACTTTTTATGGAAATGATAGGCCAAATTCCGGTTAGAAAATAATAGAATCCCTGAGCTAAGGCCACCTTGTGATACAATTTTCTTTTTATCGGCATAAATTAAATTCTACTGCCATCTGTTCTCGTATCAGATTTGTTTCCACCCGTGCCGTTGTTCATATCGAGATCATCTGTGTCAGTTCCGGATGAATCGCCGTCGCTTTCATCGTCGGGGGCTTCATGATTGTCGATGAAACCCTGCCTATTTGGTTTTGATGTTGGCGAGGGGGTTGGAGAAAAGGACTGTGCGAAAAGATGTGAGCTAGTACCTAAACTGAGCAGCGTTGCTAATAAAATTATTCGTTTGTTTTCCATATCCATTTACCTCTTTGATTTTTTAATATCGTTTACTTTTTTTTACTGCCTCGAATCTAACTTTCGCCGTCCTGCTAAGGTCAGACGCTTCGTTTTTTAGAATTGAAAGAATCTCGAAATGTCTAAAATGAAAACCAGCTTCGATTACGAATAATCTGATCGGATTTCCGAACGGAATTTCTGGAAATGATATTTTGAAGCGCGCAAATGCAAGTAAATATTATTCGAGGAAAAATAAAATCAATGACACAGATCCGTCATTCCGAAGTGAAAGTTGAA
Organism: Bacteriovoracaceae bacterium; assembly: GCA_028287765.1. Taxonomy (GTDB): domain Bacteria; phylum Bdellovibrionota; class UBA2394; order UBA2394; family UBA2394; genus JAQBPA01. The sequence goes on along the minus strand of JAQBPA010000180.1, from coordinate 4,932 downwards.
TTCATTTCATCGTCTGATTCAGATTACTTTGTCGAAGGGACTGAAAATTCCCGCGCAGGAAAATCAATAATTTCGTCTATTCGCACTTCGAATTCTTTCAATTGAATTCCCCCAAACCGAAAAAATCTGCATGCCATTTTATATTTTTTCGCACCCTGGTCTCGATCGAGAGACGCGTAAGCTCGTAAAATATTTTTTTGATTGAGAAAACCAGGAGCAACTTTCGAGCCGAGTTCGAGTTCAAGGAGCAACGACTTGAATGCGGCGAAACGAGCATCGGGATAAGATTTTTCGGCGATTCCTTTAGCGATCGACTCAATAAATTCTGTTTTTAGGGGATTTTGGTCCGAAGTTTTTAACCGGCCGAGGATTCCTTTCGTGTCATCATAAATGGAATCATTACGAGTGATCTGGGACGGAGTGCTTGTATCAGGCACGGATTCGGCTGCCTCAAGTTCTTTGACTAGGGCTTCGATTTTTTCTGTATGTTCATTAAATTCATCGCAAGTGATCGCGTTGGCTTTAGCTCGAGCACAAGTTTCACAGAAGGTTTTTATCCCCGATTCATTCGAAAGGGCAATGTAACCACGGGTGACATCATAGTCGGAAATTGACCAGCCTAGATTCGCTTGTTCAGCCTCCTTAAGTTCTCGCATCAAGTGAATGAAAACTTCACTCTGTGTGTTTGAATCCGATTCACTTGCAATTTTCTTGGCAATATTTTCTGCAAGACGGTTCCAGTCTTTGGAAGTGGAAATCCTCCTCGATGAAGCCGTATTAAAATTGTCTTCGATGGAGGTCGAGTCAGGTCGGAGATTGACTATTGACAGTCGAACATTTTCGTAAGCCACTTCATTCAGCGTGGCAAAAGCGGGCGAGATAGCAAATATAAGACAGAGAATGCTAGTTTCGAAAAAGCGAATCATTTTCATAGAGGTCGATTATCACATTTGTGCTGCTGAGGAATATCGTTTTCAACATGAGCTAAGTACTTGAAGTCATTTGCCTGGCCCGGAACTTGCATTAAAAGCAATTATGAGATCATCCATTTTCGCTTCGATTATCTTGTCTGCCTTAATGCCCTTGAGCTCGCTAAAAGCACAGGAAAATTCTTCTCATTGCTCGCCGAAAACGAGCCCGTTTGCATTCGAAAAAATCGAAGAGGCAGCTAAGTCTGATAGCTACAAAGAAATCATGACGGAACTTGCTGCAAAAAAAGGTTTGAGTGATTTGATCGAAAAGTCAAAACCTGCCTCATTTGAATTTGAACCTGTTGTGGCTCAAGAATTTCATATGGGTGGCCATGAAGGTGAAAAGGCTCGGACCGTAAAAATATCGAAATCCTTTGAAATTGGAAAAGTGGAAGTCACTCAGCTAGTGCGGTATCTCGTGACTGGAAAAAATCCCTCGCACGCATCCAAAGCAAAAGGATTTAAAGCATTCAAAAATTGGTTTCACGGAATTCGAAACAAATCTTTTAGAGATTCCGTTGAACTGGAAAAAACAAAAAGAGCTTATGATCATCCAATTGACTGGATCTCTTGGAAGGATGCGAATGCTTTCATCGAAAAACTCAACGCACTCGATTCAAAATATGTTTATCGACTTCCGACCGACGCTGAGTGGGAATTAGCCGCGCAAACTTATAAACACGATGTTTTCGAAGGGAGTCTTTGGGAGTGGTGCCAAGATTGGTATTGTAAAACACCAAAAGACGAAGACAATCTTGATCCAGCTGGCCCAATTTCTGGTTCTGAGAAAGTGCTTCGAGGTGGTGACCTCAGCAGATTTGGCACGAAGTTTTTAGATCTTCGCGGATCTGATTCCCCCCAAAATCGTTACCAAGACGTCAGTCTAAGACTTGTGAGAACGCTAAAATAATTAAAAAAATTTATTCCTGCGATCTAAGATTCTTTCGGACTAGTTAAATCGCGATCTTTCTCGACGCCCATCATATTTTTTGCCGTCGCTTGGTTGCCTTCAGATGGTTTGTTTTGAATTTTATCGAGAAATTTGCGCAGAATGTTTTGTTCAATGCGCGAGCGTTCTTGAATCGGAGTAGGAACACGAACGACGAGATCTACACGTCCGGGATCTGGAATTTCTATGCTGATAAGTGGAGGACTTCGAAATTGCCTCATTCCATTTTTATGAGCAAATCTTTCAAATCGTTTCTGAACTTGAAGTCGGTAAGGTGAGATGACCTCGTGGCATGCCTCAATCATGACTTGCTCGGCAAGTCTCCAATCATCCTCGAGACTCATCGGAAAGCGGAATGTATGAAAGATATATTCTCCTATAACGCTTTCGTTTTGAATCGGCTCCGTCATTAGGTACCAATTCGGAAAAATCGAAATTCGCCCGGTATGCGCATTTGAAGGCTGTGAACCCACTTCTAAAAGTTTTGTGTTGATGGGATTATAATCAATGACATCTCCGCGAATGCCCCTCACTTCTAATCGATCACCAATCGAAAACATTCCAGTCCCCGTTTTCGTCACCCCACCCATGAAACAAACAAGAATTTCACGAAAAGCAATGGCGATAGCAACGCTAAGTGCACCTAAAGTTAAAGCGAAGCTTCGCAGCTCCGACGACCAAATAAAAAGTAGGCCCACGAAAAGGAGAATGAGCGTTAAATTTTTTGTCCAATAAATCAAAATCGGCGAATTCGAAAGTCGTCCGGAACGAAGAATTATTTTCATCATTGTAAAACGAAGCAACCACAAGGTTAAAATGAGAATGGAAGTGAGTAGTATATCCCCTGCAACGCTTTTCTCATAAATCCAGTTTGTCATGAGTACCGCCGTGTTAACTCCTGTATCCTTTTGGATGTTTTCGATGCCAGTTCCAAGCGTCTAAAACCATCGAATCAAGTTCAGGAAATTTGGGTGTCCAATTTAATTCCGTGCGACTTTTAATGCTGCTTGCAACTAAAATAGCGGGATCGCCAACCCGCCTCGGCTCTTCACGAGTTTCGATGCTTTTGCCTGTGACTCGACGACAAGTCTCGATGACTTCTCGTACGCTGAAACCTCTTTCACTTCCCAAATTAAATACCTCTGAGTGATTGAGTTGTAAAAATGAAATCGCGAGGAAATGTGCCTGAACTAAATCCTCGACGTGGATATAGTCACGAATGCAAGTGCCATCAGGAGTGTTGTAATCTGAACCAAAAATTTGAACAAAGGGCAGTTCTCCTAAGGCAACTTTCAGAACTATCGGAATTAAATGAGTTTCAGGTTCATGAGCTTCTCCCAAATCGCCCTCGGGTGAAGCTCCTGCAACATTGAAATAGCGAAGAGACGTATATTTAAATTTAGCTACTTGGGAATAGTCTGAAAGAATTTGTTCGACCATTAATTTAGTTCGTCCGTAGGGACTGAGGGGGGCTTTAGGATGATCTTCGTCGATGGGAGTATATAAAGGTTCTCCATAGACGGCTGCTGATGATGAAAAAATAAAATATTTCACTTCAGATTCTTTTACTGCCTCTAAAAATTTAATCGTTCTTGCGACATTATTTAAATAATATTTAGCTGGATTCGTGATGCTTTCTCTCACTTCGCTGTAAGCTGAAAAATGGACGATCGCTTCGATGGAGTGAGTTTGAAGAGTATCCGACATTAATTCTGTATTTTCGATATTCGCTCGAGCAACAATGGCTCTCGGATCGATAGCTTCTGGAAATCCGTGTGAAAAATCATCGACAGCGATTACTCGATGTCCTTCGTTGATAGCCTTTCGAACAGCGTGGCTTCCAATGTATCCCCCTGCACCCGTAATCATCATATTCATTTTTTTCTCCTTTTAAATTGGATTCTTACTAAATTTGGGCCACCGGTCTTCGCATGATTCGCTGAGACAAATTTTTGCAAGGTCGAGAGACTCTCCAATAACGATATGCATATCAAGATAGCGATAGGTGCCAAGACGTCCTATGAAAGTAACTCCTTTTTCGCTTTCGACGAGCTCCAGATATTTTTTAAGTAATGTTTTGTCGTCTGAGAGACGAAGTGGATAATATGGAGTATCGTCTGCTTCAGTTCGTTTGCTATATTCACGAAAACAAATACTTTCTGGATGCTCTTCCCAGGGAGTGAAATGTTTGTGCTCTGTGATTCGAGTATAGGGAATTGATTCTTCGCAATAATTAATGACGGCGTTGCCTTGGTAATCTCCGCTTGCGTGAAATGGCTCGAAGATGAGACTTCGATATTCAAGTCTACCTAAACAATAATCAAAGTAGCCGTCCATGGGGCCGCTGTAAAAAATATGATGAAATTCTTTTTTTAGGGCGGGATCTAACTTCTCTTGAAGTCTTACTTCGATATCTTGATGATCAAGAATTTTTTCGACTATTTTGGTGTAACCCTCGAAAGGAATTCCCTGAAATTTCTGATTAAAATAAGCATCGTCGTAGTTGAATCGTACCGGAAGTCGCTGAAGAATCGATGCCGGCAATTTTCGAGGCTCGACGCCCCATTGCTTTTTGGTATAGCCGTAAAAAAAATTTTCATAAAGTTCACGACCTAAAAATTTTAAGGCTTGTTCTTCAAAAGTTTTCGCTTCGAGAATAGTTGAATCGCCGAGAGATCGGATAAACACTTCGGCTTCGTCTGGCCTCATTTGCTTTTGAAAAAATTGATTGATCGTCAAAAGATTGATCGGCAAAGAAAATACTCCGCGTTTTGTATGAGCTTTGACTCGATTTACAAAAGATCCAAATTTTCCAAACCGATTGATATAATTCCAAACGTCCTCTCTGCTGGTATTAAAAATATGGGGCCCATAATGATGGACCATGACGCCAGTGTCTTCGTCTCGTGTGGTATGACAATTGCCTGCGATATGATTTCTTTGTTCGAAGATAATTGCTCGATATTGACCACTCGCAACGAGTTCACGGGCGAGAACGGCACATGCAAATCC
>JAQBPA010000084.1 GCA_028287765.1 Bacteriovoracaceae bacterium | reverse complement strand
ATTGGGTTTTTAAAATTCATGAACGAAAAGATATGCCCAGTCAGACTAAAAATATTTTAATTAGCAAAATTAATTTTTCTAATACGCAACTATTTTATCCATTAAAAATAGAACCCCTTCATAAAACGAAATTAGCAGAGCTCTCTGAGTCTACTCGCCTTTCAGAAATAAATTTTTTTAACCAGGTAAACGTAAAGTGCAGTGATGAAAATGTAGTTGCTGTATTTAATGCCGAAGAGTTCGAAAAGCTGCTTTTAGACACTGGTAGACTGAAAACTTCGTTGGAAGATTTCATCCGAAGTATGATGGATAAATCTCAATTAGAAGCCCCAACCAAGTGCGCCTCAAATGTGAAGCACCTGAACCAAAGATGATTTAATTAGATCATCCTGCCCCCAGAGCCTTCAAATAATTCATTTCTTCTTTGGCAACTTGTTGCATTTCAACTTCCATTTCGGGGGGAAGGGAAAGACTGATCACTTTTGCAGTTCTCATAATAGTTTCGTTCCGTAACCAGGGGGCGTAAGCCCGGTTACAGCGCATCGTGTGCGCACTGATGTCCAATTCAGTCTTTGGCCTATATAAATCGCCAAATCGTGGGGTATATTGAAAGTAACGAGAATTGATGTTAAACAGCGCATTATGAGAAAAACGGCACTCTTGTTTATTTTATTTTTCCCCTCATCTTTTTTGTCTGCCCAAGAGCAGCCAAAGTTTTGGATAAGGCCTATTGATAACGCCGAGACTCGTCTTTACGCACCCATTTCCGGCTCAAACCAGCCCGTATTTAAAACGGTCGATTTTTTTATTCGAAGGATCGAGCCCACAAATGCAGATCATAAAAATTCCGCTAGCCTGTTAGAGCTGAGACCAGTTTTGAGAATCAAGACGGACCTGAAACATAGAATTTTAGGATATGAATTTCCGGAAGATCGTTATTTCCCAAAAGATCATGAAGGTCGTTTTTATCTCATCCGTTGGCAGAAGCTAAAAGACTCCCCACCAGGAACGCCTCCTCTCCTGATCTTGCCGAGTAATGCGAATGAATTTTATGGCGTTGTAAATTTACCAAATAAAATCATTCCTGCGAATGCCTCTTCAGAAGCAATAGTTTTACTTGGGATAAAAGAAAATGAGCTCATCCTCAAGGGAATGGGAATCTACGACCAGCTTCAACATTTGTCCGAAAGATAAACCGAGAAGCTGTGTAGACGGCCGACACAATTCGGTCGTCACGATTATCGGAATTGACGAGGACTCTCAAAAATTCTTATTTTGAGGGCACTATCCGTCGGGGATGTATTGGATGAAGGACATCGTTTCAAAAAACGACCGGGAGAAAATTATCGAGCGGTTTATATGCTGAAGCTTATTCGTATAATTCTTTGGATTTATCTGCTCGGAACCGTCCAGATAGAATTCATTTTTGCCGACGGCCAAGGCAAGGCCTGGAATTCCTGCAAGGTGGTTCTCTACAAACTCAATCCATTTTCGAAAGTTGGAAAAGTTTTAAGGTGGGACGAAAAGGAGGTTTTGGGCAAGCCTTCGAAGCTCTCGATCTCCGGCTCAGACTTCTTGCGAGCTGCTCAGTACATCGAGGAATTGGAAGGTCAAGAAAGAGCCTTGAGAATATTTCAGAATGCTCGTGACTGGTATGACGTATCCAGAATTCTTCTTGCACAGGGAGATCACGGAAAACTTTCTCTATTACACGATCGCATGAAATCTCAGCCGCGGATTGCAGACGCTGGAGTCGAAGCAGAGCAAATTTACATTGTTCGCTACGCAACAAGTGATAATAAGCAATTCGATCCGCGTTATGGAACTCCGACGGAATTGATTGGAAAAACAGTGAACGTTATTTTTTCGGATGGCAGTCAAATTCAGCAGTATATCGGCCGTGAGCGAGAAAGATCTCGAGAACTTCAAGATGTATTCAATCATCTTCGATGGCGATCCGAAAGTGGATTATTATTCAAGCGCCATACTCGAGAAGCTGCCGCCATTGTTTTTGAATATCCAGATGGCCCAATAAAAGATACATATTGGAGTAGCGATAAATTTGGAAAAATTGAGAAAACTCCGCTCACTTTCAATGCCGAAGATATACAATTGGCATCGAAGGGCTATTTTATCCACACTCATCCTGATTCTAAAAAGACCTGGCTAGGATTGAAAATGGGAGACACTGCTTATCCCTTCAGTGGTTCTGATATCCGCACTGCTATCCAGCTTAGTAAGGATCTCAGCTCAGATCGATCAACACCATTGCCTTTCGAGGCGATCATCCTTCCGGAGACGGATCGAAGGCCCCATGTTTATTTGAGTTGGGAAGTCGGGCCGGTTCGAAATGTGATTCTCAATCCGGAAGAATAAATAATTTTCTTTTACGTCTTAATTTATCCTTCAGCCTTGTTGGAAGGGAAAAATAATGACGTTCAAAAGAAATATTTCAGAAACTTTTAGAATTGTCTCCGATGCGGAAAGTTATGGTGGTTCGAGGTGGAATCGAACCACCGACCCTGAATTCCGGTGAGCGAAACCACCACAGCGAAGCGAGGATGGATTGAGCGAATGAGGACGCGTTAGCGTCCGAAAGGAATTCAGCCCATAGAACCGTTGAGCCAAGCTTTTTCGTTTGGAAGTAAATGGTGGTTCGAGGTGGAATCGAACCACCGACCTAGGGGTTATGAATCCCTTTTTAAGAAAAATTCAAGTAAGTGAAAGTACTCATAAAATCAAAAAGAAACAGGGTAGCGACAGAGTATTTGCGTTCTGCGTAGTTCGGTAGAGTTCGGTTAATTTCCGCATATTGTTGCACATCGGTTGCACACCCGAGGATTCATAAGTTTGGATATCATTATGCATCTATCCTGAAATTTTTAGCCCAAAATTAAGCCCCGCAAGCAATTCAAAGGGCAGCGGAAATGGCGCACTCTAAAATGAATAAGCCTCGGAATATAGAATCCTTCCGGGGCTTTGTTTTTGTATAATAAAAAATAATTAAACAGGGGATATATCACATGCGCCATGGTGCAACTACACGCGAGATCTTGAATAAGTCTTTGTGCTACACGAAACCCATGTAGTACAAGGTTCATTTAAGGGCTCGCATAATGCAAATTTCTGAAATTCAAATCGAAAAATTTAAAGGATTAAAGAAAGCCACCTTTAGGATCAATCCGAAACTCCAGGTGATAGCCGGCCCAAATAACGCAGGGAAAACAACTCTAATAAAAGCCATTGAACTATTTTTTTCTATTTCTAGCTCTGATGTCGATACTTCACAGTTTGCCCCAAAAAATCCGTACTATCTTAAGGAGGGTCGCAGAACTCTCACGAAAATTAGAATTAGCTTCAACTGCCTGTCAGAACTAGAAAAGCAAATATTCTCATCTGCTTTTGCTCCGCGACTTGGCGCCATATGGTGTGAATGTCGCATTACTAGGCAAGGAAAAGTTACTTTTAAGGCATCCAAAAAAGCAAATGGCGAAGAAACCTATTCTGCAGTCGTGGATCGATACAGAATTGTCCATATACCTGTCCTAAGAATTGGGGATCAAGGATTTGCCTCAACAGAAACTAAGAGGCTGATGGCGACAGTTAAAGAAATTTTAGTTAGATCGCGCAGGGGAAAGGACTCGGACGAACAAAAAAAATTCACAAGGAATATTAACAAAGTCACCGCTTCAATATTAAAGGTCCTTGAAGAAGGAAAAAAAACCGCAAAAAATCTAATCTCAGAA
>JAQBPA010000066.1 GCA_028287765.1 Bacteriovoracaceae bacterium | reverse complement strand
TGATGCGACTGTAAAAGGTGGCACTTATTTTCCGATGACCGTCAAAAAGCATCTTCGCGCTCAAGAAATTGCCTTAGAAAATCGCTTACCCTGTGTGTATCTTGTGGATTCGGGTGGCGCTTATTTGCCTCTTCAAGCAGAAGTTTTTCCGGATCGAGATCACTTTGGACGAATTTTTTATAATCAAGCACTGATGTCGTCGGCCGGCATCGCTCAAATTTCTGTGGTGATGGGAAGTTGTACTGCGGGCGGTGCGTATGTCCCCGCGATGAGTGATGTGGTGATCATGGTGCGAAACCAGGCGACGATTTTTTTGGCGGGCCCACCTCTTGTGAAAGCGGCGACGGGAGAAGAGATCGACGCTGAGAGTCTTGGCGGCGCAGACGTTCACAACCGAAAAAGCGGTGTCTCTGATTTGATGGCCGAAAATGATGAGCATGCTCTCGAGCTCGCTAGAAAATCTCTTCGTCATCTGAATATTAAAAAGAGAATTTCTCTCGCGGTCGACAAGCCGAGAGATCCCGAATTTGATAGCAAAGAAATTTATGGGATCCTCCCCAAAGATCTTCGAACGGCTTTTGATGTTCGAGAGATTTTAATGCGAATTCTGGATGGCTCCGAACTCGATGAATTTAAGCCGCTTTACGGAACGACTTTAGTTTGCGGCTTTGCGAGACTGCATGGTTATCCTGTCGGCATTGTCGCCAACAACGGGATTTTATTTTCGGAGAGCGCATTAAAGGGAACTCATTTTATTGAGCTTTGTTGTCAGAGAAAAATTCCCATTTTATTTTTTCAAAACATCACAGGCTTTATGGTGGGCTCACAATACGAAGCCGGCGGCATCGCAAAAGACGGCGCCAAACTTGTAAACGCTGTCTCGAACGCAAGAGTTCCAAAAATTACAACGATTATTGGAGGATCATTTGGTGCGGGCAATTACGGAATGTGCGGACGGGCATTTCAGCCGCGATTTCTTTTTATGTGGCCGAATGCAAAAATTTCAGTGATGGGCGGTGAACAAGCTGCCCAGGTTCTTTGGTCGGTGAAGGGAAAAGCAGAGCAAAGATCCGAGACTCAATTTAAATCCGAAATTTTGGAAAAATATGAAAGCGAAGGCTCTGCCTACTATTCAACTGCAAGACTTTGGGACGACGGCATTATCGACCCTGCAGAAACGAGATCCACTCTCGCCCTCGCACTTTCAACGACTTTGAATGCACCCATCGAAGAAACCAAATTCGGTGTTTTTAGGATGTGATCATGAATTCTTTTATTCAAACCGAAATTAAATCGAGCGTTCTTTTTTTAACGCTGAATCGCCCTGATTCTAAAAACGCAATGAACGCCGAGATGATGACCGAAATTCGAGCGGCTCTTTCAAAAATTTCAAATGATTTAAGAGCGGTGGTCGTCCGAGGCGCTGGCCCTTTTTTTTGTGCGGGGGGCGATCTCCATTGGATGAAGAGCTCTATCAATAAAACACAAAAAGAAAATGAAGAAGACGCACTCAATCTTGCAAGAATGATTCGCGCTCTCGATGAATGTCCGATTCCCGTCATCACCCAGGTAAAGGGGGGCGCCTTTGGTGGAGGTGTGGGTCTCGTTGCAGCGAGTGATATTGTGATCGCCGAAGAGAATTCAGTTTTTTCGCTCTCAGAAGTAAAGCTTGGTTTAATTCCAGCGACGATTGGCCCGATTGTGATGCGAAAAATTGGCGTCAGTGAAGCAAGAAGACTTTATCTGACTGGAAAAAGATTTTCTGCTGCCGTCGCAAAAGATATTCATTTGGTTCACGAGGTTGTGCCGACGAGTACGATTTTATCGGTAACGAATGACTATTTAAATGAACTTAGTTCAGCCGCGCCTGAAGCCGTTCGAACAGCCAAGCAACTCATTCGAGAAACGATGGGAGAGAGTCTTTGGAAGGACGACGTTTCAGAGTCCACGTCAAAAATTCTTTCAGAGATTCGAGTTGGAGCGGAAGCGCAAGAAGGAATGAAAGCGTTTTTTGAGAAGCGAACTCCTTCGTGGAAGAAAGCTCTTACCAATTTGTGAAGCCGATCCTCTATGTTGCTAATCGAGGAGAAATCGCGCGAAGAATTATTCGTTCTGCCAAAAAATTAGGATTCAAAACGGCGGTGGGTTATGCCGATCAGGACGCAGATCTTCCGTTCGTGCAAGAAGCTGATCTCGCGATTCCTTTAAAAGGTGAAGAAGCGCGAGACACCTACTTAAATTCAAAAAAAGTTTTGGCTGCCGCACTTGAAGCGAAAGCAACGCATCTTCATCCGGGCTACGGCTTTTTGTCTGAGAATCCGCAGTTTGTCGATATGGTTCAAACGGAGAAGATTCAATTTGTGGGCCCTTCGTCTGAGAGTATGCGACTCCTCGGCGATAAAATTGGATCTCGAAAATTTTTAAAGACGATTGGCACACCTCTACTTCCTTCGTACGACGGTGATGATCAATCCGAAAAAAATCTTCTCAATGAAGCGACGAAGCTCGGCTTTCCGCTTCTGATTAAACCTTCTGCAGGAGGTGGTGGGAAGGGGATGCTCCGAGTCGATCGAGCAGAAAATTTTATTTCGGCTCTCGAATCTTCTAAACGAATTTCGAAGGCAGCCTTTGGTGACGATCGAGTCTTTTTAGAAAAGCTGATTGAGAACGCTAGGCATATCGAAGTTCAAATTCTTGCCGATCAATCTGGAAATGTTTTTGCGATCGGCGAGAGAGAGTGTTCCCTTCAAAAGCGACATCAAAAAGTGATCGAAGAAGCGCCCTGTAATTTTTTATCGGAAGAATTGAGAGAAAAAATTTTAAACGCCTCAAAAGAAATTGCCCAAAAGGCAAAGTATTCTTCGCTCGGAACAGTTGAGTGGATTTGGGACGGAAAAGACGGAATTTATTTTCTTGAAGTGAATGCGCGTCTTCAAGTGGAGCACCCAGTCACAGAATTTGTTTGGAAGATTGATCTGGTTGAACTTCAGCTGAGAGCGGCTCTCGGAGAAAGCCTCGAAGGTCTCGATCCAAAACCTTCCGGCCACTCGATCGAAGCCCGTCTTTGTGCGGAAGATCCCGATCGGGATTTTCTTCCCTCGGGCGGCAAAATTCACCGATTGAAAATATCAGAAAACGTGCGCGTTGATTTTGGGTATTATGAAAAAAATAATATTCCACCTCAATTTGATTCGCTGATTGGAAAAGTAATT
>JAQBPA010000263.1 GCA_028287765.1 Bacteriovoracaceae bacterium | reverse complement strand
GTCTCAGATGTTTTTCATCGGACGAAAATGGTGAGCTGCAAATCTTCTGAATTAGCCAAAGATTGCATCGCTCGATTTAAAGAGCATGGAATTTCTCAAATGCCTGTGGTGAACGCAGACGATTCTCTTTACGGCATCATTGCAGAATACGATTTATTAAATGCGGTGATCGGCGGCTCTGCCAATTTGAATAAACCGATTGATCCTTTTGTTGTCCGAAAGGTCGATACGGTCGATCTCGAAACGCCCATTCAAAAGGTTCAGGAACTTCTGAAAATGGATAAAGTACCGGTCGTCGTCGATCAAAAAAAAGTTCTTGGCGTCATTACAAAAATTGATCTCTTAGAATTCTTCGTCAATCGAGGAGTAAACGGATAAATTATGAAAGAACACAAAGCCAATTTACATAAAGACACTCTCGCTATTCATGCAGGCCAAAGTCCCGATCCCACAACGGGTGCGATCATGACGCCTATTTATCAGACGTCTACCTATGTTCAAGACGGGCCAGGCATTCATAAGGGATTCGAATACAGCCGAACGCATAATCCCACTCGTTTTGCACTCGAAAGAAATCTCGCAGCACTTGAGGGCGCTAAATATGGACTCTGCTTTTCTTCAGGTTGCGCCGCCATGTCGACTGCCATTCATTCGTTTAAGTCGGGCGATCATATTCTCTGCTGTGATGATGTTTACGGCGGAACGTATCGACTCTTCACGAAAGTTTTTCCTCAAATGGGAGTCGAGACTACTTTTGCAGATTTTAGCTCGATTCAAAATATCGAAAAATTGACGAAATCGAATACGAAATTAATTTGGATCGAAACGCCCACGAATCCTCTTTTAAAATTAATCGATATCGAAAAAGTTTCTGCCTTCGCAAAAACAAAGGGCATTAAAGTGCTTGTCGATAATACGTTTATGTCGCCTTACCTCCAAAATCCGCTCTCACTTGGCGCCGATCTAGTTTTGCATTCGACAACCAAATATATAGGGGGCCATTCGGATGTAGTCGGAGGATTTATCGGTACCTCTGATGAAGAACTTCATAAGATTCTCCAGTTTAATCAAAACGCCATTGGAGCCATTCCAAGTCCGCTCGATTGTTTTCTGGGCCTTCGCAGTACCAAAACTCTTCACGTCAGAATGCAAAGACACTCAGAAAATGGGAAAGCTCTCGCCACCTGGCTCGAGTCTCACCCTCAAATAGAAAAAGTGACGTACCCTGGACTGAAGTCTCATCCTCAATATGATTTGGCTAAACGGCAAATGAAAGATTCGGGCGGAATGATCACCTTCGTCATCAAAGGCGGCATGGACAAAGCCAAAAAGTTTTTGTCGCGATTAAATATTTTTGCCTGTGCAGAAAGTTTAGGTGGCGTAGAAAGCCTCATCGAGCACCCAGGCCTTATGACCCATGCCGGAATTCCGGCCGATATAAGAGCAAAGCTTGGAATTGTGGACGGACTCATTCGCGTATCGGTTGGAATAGAAAATATTGACGACCTTAAGGCGGATATCGATCAAGCGCTGAAAGGTTAAGAAGACATCCATGAAAGAAATGAAGGTCTGCTTAGAAGCTGCTGCTGCCGGTGCGAAAGTAATTCAAAGTTATCACGGAAAAACTTTTAATATTCGTCATAAAGGCGCGACTAATCTCGTCACTGAAGTGGACGAGAAAGCTCAAAAGGCTATCGTAAAAGTCATCCAAAAATATTTTAAGGAGGATTCTATTCTCGCCGAAGAAGGGGATCTCTCGACGACGCGTGCTGCCTCTCGAAGATGGATTGTGGACCCGCTGGACGGGACGACTAATTTTGCACACGGCTATCCAAAAATTTGTGTTTCAATCGCCTTCGAACAAGAAGAAAATATCATGTGCGGTGTTGTTCATGATCCCAATTTAAAAGAAGTCTTTCACGCAGAAATAAAAAAGGGTGCCTTCGTCAATAAAAAGAGAATTCATGTTTCTCAAATAAAAAACCTCAATCAAAGTTTATTAGTGACTGGTTTTCCTTATGATCTTGAAAATCCTGACTACGAAAATGTTCCTTACTTCGTTCATTTTTTAAAACAAGCTCAAGCCTTGAGACGCGATGGCTCTGCGGCACTTAACCTTGCCTATGTTGCGGCGGGAAGATTTGACGGACTTTGGGAGTTAAGTTTAAAGCCTTGGGATTATTCGGCAGGCGTTCTTTTAATTCGGGAAGCCGGTGGAATTACGACTCATATGAGTGGACGTGAAATTCGTGCCGACGATCATGCTCTTCTCTGTGCTAATCCATTTATTTATCAGCAAATTTTAGAACAAATTCGTAAGGTTCCAATTTCGAGTCGGCTTTAATAAATAAGTGAAGAATCGGCTCTGGTCATCGCTCAGCAAAATTGACTTCCCGCTTCACTTTTGGCATAAAAATTGCACGGTTTCTCATTATTGTGATCAGGGTGATAAAGGGTATTTCATTGAACAGGGTCTTTGGCGTCATTCCATTTTTTTTAGCATTTGCATTTTCAATTTCAGCCCAGACTGCTGAAACTGAATCCTGCCCAAAAACTCTCGTCTATCTTTCTGCAAACGATGTCATTGCTGACCTTCCCTATAGCAGAGAAGAATTTAGAGAAATAAATGATCTGGATTTGTTTACAAATCTTCTTAAGCGCAGAAACCAAGAGGATGTAAATAAACTTGCGATGAGTTTTACTCGCACTCTGATGAAGAGAATGTCCGAAGCTCGCATTTTGCTCAATAACAACGACTACGCTGATGTATTTCGGGAACTTTTTCTAGAAGGAAGAAAACTCATTTCAAAATTTGATTTAGAAAAGGCAAAAAATTTCCAGGGCAAAACAATCAAAGAAAAACTCGCAATCTATCTTTCTTCCGAGCTTCGCCATGAAGCCAACAAGTATTGGACTCCAAAGCCAAAAGGTTTCCGTGGGCGACACGAGATGACAAAAATCCGCTCCTATCGATGGATTCAATACGCGAGCGATATTCAGTTAGAGAGTGATTCGAGAGGCAAAGATATAGAGAAACTGGATCTTCTAGAATATTTAGAAGCGACGCAATCTGACCTACGTGAAACGGAGTGGTCGCTCGCAAGAAAATTCTATATCGAAGAACTTCGCCTGTTTTTTGATGCTCTCAAAAATAAATATGGTGCCAATTCAACTGAGTTCCAATATTTCGAAGCCATTCTTACGCTACGATGGCTTCAAGGTGACCAAGAACTAGCTAAAGAAACTGGCCTTCTTTATCAGGTACCGTTTCTAAAAAGATCTACTTCCTACAAAGACGTCGAGTGGTCGACAGAAGATGTTGCAGATAGGGTCGCACTTAGTAAGGGCCGAGTGAATCAGATTGATTTGGCGCTCAAAAGAGAATTCAAATATTTTCAAGATCATGGGTCGCTCTCTACAGAAGGTAAGCTCCCTGTAAAAGTGCTTCGATTCAAAAGGGCGAGGATAGCGAAAGTTGCAGCAAACGACTCAGCAGCACCAACGCGTAAAGAAAGACATAAACTTTTAGAAGTCGCTCTTCTGAAAGCGCACGACGAATTTCCTACTTACGGATACGTAGGTTTATTTGGAGTGCTGTCCAAAAATTCTGATCTTAAACTCACGGAGAGAAAGGTCCAGATTGCCATGAAAAGACTCGGGATTAAACGTGATGTCTCCGAGCACGATGCCAAAGAAAAAAAATTAAAAGATCAAATTGAGGAAATCTTAAAGGAGCATCCGTCTTACGGCTATACTCTCGTCCACCGATCTCTCGTTCAGAGTGCGCCCGATCTCGCCGTAGGAATGGTGCAGGCGATCATGGAGAAGTATCAATTTACACGTAAACTCCCCGATCAAGAAAATCCCGCGCAAGCGCCCGAATCTTTGATTACCCCTTAATCCATCAAGCGCGACTTCCTCTTCCCAAATCCGCGACAGCGATGCCCCGGCAAAAACTATTTATGAGCTTTAAGATGCCTCTACGCATGGCATAGGAATTGCAATGTTATCTCCTGGGGCACGACTTGGTAAGAATTGGGAGCTTATGAAATACTTATCTTCAGCAAAACTTTTTATTTTTTCTGCAATTTTTCTTTTACCCGCCTTCTCGAAGGAGTTCACTTCTGCGGAGCCAGACGAATATAAAGGAAGTGATCCGGTGATTAAAGCCTTAATGCAAAGAGAAAAAGATTTAGAAGCAGCAAGACAAAATCCGACCGAAGATAACGATGCAATCAATGCAACTTCCCTCGCTTATTTTTTAGACAGAGATAAAAAAATAAATCCTGACGAAGCAGATTCTGAAACTCCTGTCATTTCAGAAAAAGGTGACGGCCCTAAAATTTCTATATTAACCTTCGGTGAAGACCACTATCTCTTCCAAAAGCCCGGATCTGATGATTGTTCCGAAATGGAATATCAGCTTTATAAGCTCAATTCTTCGACATTTAATTTGAAAATATTTCAAGGTTTAGCAAAAGCCACTCAGTCCCTTGCTGAAAAAAGTGATGCACTCCAAAAAAAGGCTGAGGATTTTAAAAATGGCAGTCTTTCTTCGGCGGACTACGAAGCGGCCAAAACGGAACTTAACGGGCTAGAAGCAGAATTGAAAAAACTAAACTCCTCGATTACTTCTAAGGGAGAACTTCTTATCGGCGGCAAAACTCTTATAAAGGATTATGTTCGTTTAATAGCTGCTTCGTTGAAGCCGGTTTCTATTAAAGACGAAGAAGAGATTCAACGAAAGACCGTCGAAAAAGAAATTATTTCGACGAATGTGAAGCCCGCTCAAACAGCGTTTGGAACGAGTATCAGTAATCCAAACAGCTCAGTTTTGAATACTAACCAGGTTCCAGTAGATCAATTTACGAGTTTAGCAAACAAAATGGATCAAAAATGATTTGAAGAAAGCGCACGTCTGATGAACTCTGAAATTTTTGTTCAGAATCGGACATTCACTTCGCATTGCAATTTTTTCATAGTTGTGTTTTCAACGACTTAAGTCTCTATCGGTGTGGCATAAGACTTGCACATATAAGGAGAGATCAATTAACGATTTAACGAATTTAAGAGGTGCGCTATGAAACAAATAACTTTGCT
>JAQBPA010000234.1 GCA_028287765.1 Bacteriovoracaceae bacterium | reverse complement strand
AAGTTGAAAGCCACGTCGAACAGCAGCACCCTTTCCTTGATTCATAGAAAGAGATTCGAATCGAGCAATCACTGTCCCATTTGAAAGTTGGGGGACGACTTGCTTTAAAAGATTTTCGGTTTGGTCGCGAGAGCCGTCATTGATAAAAATAATCTCAACCGATGGATACGTTTTAAAAAATCGGTCCGACTCGACGCGAATAAATTTTTCCCATGAAATGACAAAACCGGGAATGCGCTGCTCTTCGTTGTAGCAAGGAATAACAATGCTAAGATCCACACTCTCCGACATTTAACGATGATAGGGAACGGAACCGATTGCGTCAATCAACGCCCCCAAATCACGATTTACGGCAGCAAGCGAGGCTGCGATCTTGCAGCCCCGCAGCAGTCACCAAAACGCATTAGAATATGAGAATGAAAGCAAGAACTCGGCTCCTCGTTTTAAATAAATTCCAAAAATGGTTTCTGTTTAATTTTGTCTTTTATACCGGGCTATTTTTGGTTGTACTTGGCGTGGGACTTTTCGTTTGGTTTAAAGTCATTGTCTCGGAAGTGATGCAGATCGCGGGACTTCTTAGCGAAACCTTCGTCTCGACGATTCAAAAAAATATCTTACTCGGTGGATATGTTTTAATCATTTTAGTGAGTTGCCTACTCGCGCTCGCGGCCATTCAATCTCTCTGGTTTAGCCGACGCATCGCTGGACCCATTTTTGCACTCGCAAGACATCTCGAGAACTGCGAAAAATCCGGTCGAGTTGAACATCTGACACTTCGAAAAGGAGATCTTTTCTGTGATATTGCAGAAAAATTTAATCGGCTTGCAGATAAAGTTAATCAGTCAAAAGGGGTTTAAAAAATAAATGAAGTTCCATCTTCTAGCTGGAGCCATGCTTCTTTTTACGGGTTATCTCGTCTATGCGCTCGTCTTTGGACTCCATTCGGATTTAGAGACTGCTCGCAATCAAATAAAAAAAGAAAGCGTCATCTCGCTTCGAACCGAAAAAAAGGTTCAGCAAGAAGATCATTACGCACCTTTCATTAATAAAACTCTCGTTCAGCACGCCAAAGTCATCGCTCAAAAAGCCGAAGCACGCCCTTCTACTTCGGACGAGCGACCAACGATGCAATTTGCTGAAGCTACCGAAGTGAAGGCGGGAGAAAAAGATTATTGGTGTCGGTCCGTCCCCGTGAAGCTCGAAAAAGATCCCGTCAAATGTCTCTACCCTGATGCATGCTACGGCTGCGACGGTCCGATCATTCGTCCGGAGTACGAAAACGCGGTTCCACTCTGCGCGAATGGAAGTCAGAGCCAGCTTTTTCATGTGGAATGTTGCCCGTCATTCAACCACGGATCGGTGGAATGCCCGTCGGACGAAGCTTGTTTTCAAGCCGAAAATGTTCCAAACGACTTTTGTTCCTGTAACGATCGTCCGGACTGTCGACTCGTCTCGATCGGCGCTCAAATTCAGTGCGTTTGCATTCAGAATTAGCAGCTCACTAATTAAAGACTTCTGTTGATATTTAAATTTTCGGTGGTGATAATTTTGTATGTCTGCTGATCAGGAACCGAAGGCTCTTCCTTATATTGAGGGCGCTCTTCTAATCGTTTTTGTTTTTCTAGGCGCGTTCTTTACGTTTCCTTATCTCACTGAAAAAACAAAACCCGTGTTCATCATTCCAGGATTGATCGAAGCAGAAAATCTTCAAGTGAGAGGAAAAAGTCCCAATCTTTTTTTTCAAATCCAGCCGACCAAAGATTTTCCGAACGGATCGTGGACGAAAGACTCTCATATGTTTGGAATGGCCGATCGGATGGACGATTGGATTGAGTTTTCTCTCCCCATTTCTCAAGCAGGAAAGGCGCGCCTGAATGTGTACCTCACGCGCTCAAACGATTACGGAATCATCCAGTTTTTACTCAATGGAAAAAAGATCGGAGCGCCTGTCGATCTTTGGACACCCGATAGTGTCACCGATACCGGAAAAATAACACTCGGCGAATTCGATTTGCCCGCGGGAACTTCTATTTTACGGATCGAAGTCACAGGAAAAAATCCTAAAAACGAATCTCCTCATTACTTTTTTGGAATGGACGGCCTTGTCATCGAAAAAATATAGATCCGGACTCCTCTGGATTTTATTTACCTGGGGACTTTATTTTTTATATTTATGGCCCCAATTATTTCACAGAACTTCTGAAGGAATTGTAGCGGGTTGGCGAATTCTTTGGGCCGACTGGGCGTCTCATATGACGTATGCGAATGTCTTTGCGTATAAAAATCCGTCTGACTGGTTCACCTATCATCCATTTTTTATTGGAGACAAATTCAATTATCCTTTCGTGACGAGTTTGGTTTCTGGACTTTTGATGCGTCTCGGTTTCGACCGCGTCCCAGCATTTGTTCTTCCCAGTATCGTTTCGACTCTGTTTTTTTTAGCCATGGTTTATGTTTTTTTTAGACAATTACTTGATTCAAACAGAAAAGCTTTTCTGGCGACTTCTCTTTTACTTGCGAGCGGTGGGCTTGGATTTATTTTATTCATTCAAGAGCTCATTCATAAACCCTCTCTCACCACCCTTATGTTTCCCCCTCAAGAATATACTCTCATCGACAGTCTCGGAATCCAGTGGGGAAATATCGTCACCTCACAACTCATTCCGCAGCGTGCATTTTTACTTGGTTTTCCGTTTGCCCTCGGAATTATTCTTTTTATTTTTTCATGGGCAAAGAGAAGTTTTAAAGGAACTCCAAACTGGAAACTTTGTCTTTTGGGTTTTTCGGTCGGAATTCTCACGCTCATCCATCCCCACAGTGTTTTAGCGGTCGCAATCATCTGTTTCTTTTTATTCGCCCTCGAGCCTCGTCCGATAAAGCCTTGGCTTCTCTTTGGCTCTACATCTGCACTCTTTGCAACAGTGGCTTATTTTTTATTTTTAAAGGCGAAGACCACTCAACATTTTTTTGGGTGGCACGGGGGTTGGATGTCCGATGGAACCACGCTTGGTTTTTTTAAATTTTGGTGGATCAATTGGGGTTTTTTTCTTCCGCTGGCTATTTTGGGTGCATGGAGAACGAGGCTATTTAAAAATCCTTTCGTTCTCTCCGGATTTTTTATTTTTGTGATCTGTAATCTCATTCGATTTGCACCTTGGATTTGGGACAATACAAAACTTCTTACCTGGTCTTATCTGCTTCTCTCAATACCGGTAGTGAGTTATTTAAGTTTTCTTTGGAATAAAAAGAATCTCGTTTCAAAAATATCGGCCGTCCTTTTAATTGGAGTGACGACGGCTTCCGGTGCACTCGAACTCTGCCGACTTTCCCATACGGATCAACTCATGTCAGTGATGTGGCCTGAAGAAGACATCAAAATGGCGAACCAATTTAGAAGTATTTCGCAGCCGACAGACCGAGTGCTCGTAGGGCCGGACGATTTTCAGAGCTGGGTGATTCGACTGAGTGGAAGGCAAGTCCTCTTAGGATATTCAGGTACGGTTTGGTCTTATGGATTTGACGGCAACCAGCTTCATGCTGACATACGTGAGATGTTAAAAGGGGGCGATTCGGCGAAAGTATTATTGATCAAATATGATCTTCACTACGTGGTAATTGGCGACTACGAAAAGACTCATTACGAAGCCAATGAAGCGTACTTTAAATCGCACTTTCGAAATGTCTTAGAGAATTCCCGGCATCGGGTTTATAATTTGAAAGATCCTTTGGGGCTGTAATTAAAAGTTTTATGAATTTTACTCTCTCTAAAATCCGAGCTGTTCTTATTCTTTTTTTTATCGGTGCAGCTCTCCATTTTTTAGGCCTCAACTACCCGAAAAGTGTGGTCTTTGACGAAGTTCACTTTGGAAAATTTATATCATCTTACTGCTGCTCGGGTTCCAATTTTTTTGATATCCATCCACCTCACGCAAAACTGCTCATCGCCGGTGCTGCGAAAATAGGGGGCTACGACGGTCAATTTCCTTTCAAATCGATCAGTGATCCATACGGCGATGTTCCCATTGTCTTTCTTCGTCTGATGCCAGCCCTCTGGGGCATCTTGATTCCGATCGCTTTTTTTTATCTTTTGATTTTGCTGAACGCGAGTCTTCCGGCTGCTTTTTTTGGCGGCCTATGTCTTGTTTTTGAGAATGCACTCCTCTTGCAAACTCGAATGATTGCTCTCGACGGACTCTTACTTCTTTCGATTCTTTGTTCGCTCATTTTTTATCTTTTATTAAAAGAAGCAAAGACTTGGAAATCGAGAGTCCTCTTTTCTACTCTCGCGGGAGTGGCAGCTGGATTTTCGGTAGGAACAAAATTTACAGGACTCGTCTCACCGATGCTCCTATTGGTTCTTGTCTTTGTGGATCAGTGGAAAAAATTTCGAATGCCCGAACTTATCGTAACTGGACGGAAACTCATTTGGATGGCGACGGGATTCTTTTCGACCTATCTTTTAGGTTGGTATATTCACTTCCAACTTTTGGATAAGCCTGGCTTTGGAAATCAATATTATAAGAATTCCGGAAACTTTTTTGAAGACGTCCTAAAACTTCATAATGCGATGTTTGAACGAAACGCGTCGATCGCCACACCCCACTCCGATTCAAGTCATTGGTGGCAATGGCCCACCATGAATAATCCCATTTATTACTGGTCGGCCCCCGATGCAGATATTTATTTTACAGGAAATCCTTTTGTTTGGTGGATGACGACCCTTACTTTTTCTCTTTTACTTTTGAGCTTTATTTTTATGTGGCGAAAATCTGCTCGTTCGTCTTTCAAAAATAAAAATATTTGGATCACTCTTTTAGGATTCTGGATTTCCTATTTGCCTTTTATCCTCGTGACACGTCCACTCTTTCTTTATCACTATTTCACTCCCCTACTTTTTGCTCTTTTTGCGTCGATTTTGTGGGTGGATTCACTTTCATTGGCCTGGATTAAACGTCGAATCACCTACGGAGTTCTCACGACGGCTCTTCTTGCTGGATTCGTGCTCATGGCTCCGGTGACTTTTGGATGGTCAAAAAATTTAACGTGGAGTTCGAGTGTGACAAAAAGTCTTTATGCCTGGAAAGACTTCGTCGGTAAGATCAAGCCATAGATTACTGGATGAAAAGTGAGACATCCCTTTCCGCATTGGGGAGTTATTAAGCCCTAATTTGACCTTTAAATGCGATTAGGCTTGGCATGGATCTTGCTCATCTGATGACTGTGCCTAAGTTCAGAATGTTGACTCGTTTGAAACGAAGCTTTAGCGGCTGTTTATTTGTCTTTTTACTATTCGCCGTCCAAGCTCAGGCGAACGGTATATGCGACCGCCTGATAGCAGATCTTCGATTGAGATCCCTATCGATTTCAAAGGAGATTGATCTTCGCTCTCCGGAATACGTTCGTCAGTCTTTGTTTTCGCGTGCATCGATTGCTCCTAAAATAGAAGGACATCGCATGTCTTTTCGTATTTTTTCTAGCGAAACTCTTATCGATCGAGCAGAAAAAAATAAACTTGAACATCGAGTTGAGCTCGTAATGCT
>JAQBPA010000185.1 GCA_028287765.1 Bacteriovoracaceae bacterium | reverse complement strand
AATCGCC
Organism: Bacteriovoracaceae bacterium; assembly: GCA_028287765.1. Lineage (GTDB taxonomy): Bacteria > Bdellovibrionota > UBA2394 > UBA2394 > UBA2394 > JAQBPA01. Next base: position 8,270 of record JAQBPA010000185.1, on the reverse strand, counting down.
TGAAAGCGGGAGAGCGCGTCGCCTATATTTCGGATGCGGGAATGCCTGGCCTCAATGATCCGGGAGAACTGCTTTTAGCTGCGGCCAGAGAAGCTGGATTTAAAACTCAAATCATCGGTGGAGTGAGCGCTCTCACTTATTTTATTGCGGGATTGGGCAGAGATCTTCCAAGTTTTAGATTTATCGGCTTTTTGCCTCCCAGACGAAAAGATCGAGAAGCTTTATTTCAAAATGAAATAGCTGAACCCACCATTTTTATGGAATCCACTCATCGAATTGAATCGACTCTTGAAATTTTGAAAACGCTTAAGCCTCAAAGCGAAATTATTTTGGCAAAAGAACTTTCTAAGATTTCTGAAAATTTTTATTCCGGCTATCCTGAGGCCGTGTTGAAAAAGATTTCTTCTTTTAAAGGCGAATGGATGGGCTGCTTTTTATGTTAATTTTGGACGCACTTTCATTAAATCCAACTCCAAGAAGGCCCGTTTGGATTATGCGCCAAGCAGGTCGATATCTTGCTTCGTTTAGAAAATTAAGAGCGAAGTATTCCTTCGAAGAGCTTTGTAAGAATTCGGATCTGGCCGTGGAGGTCAGTTTACTTCCGCTCACTCGCTACGAACTCGATGCAGCGATTGTTTTTTCGGATATTTTATTTCCGCTTCAAGCATTGGGAGTAAAACTGGAATTCACCGATCAGGGTCCCGTGCTTGAGGCTCCAAAAGCAAAAGCAGATTTTTCAAAACTCAAAAAAACTTTTGATCCTCTAAAAGAAACCCCTGCCATTCTCTCAACAATCAAAAAACTGAGAGCTGAAGTTTCTAAAGAAAAGGCGGTCTTAGGTTTTGCAGGTGCTCCGTTTACGATGCTCTCCTATATGCTCGAAGGAAAACTCACGAAAGATCTTAAAATCATGAAACGCTGGATTGCAGAGGAGCCGGAGCTTGTTCATGAGTGGCTCTCGCATCTTGCCGCTGCGATGGGAATTTATCTGGACGCTCAAGCAACGGCAGGAGCCGACGCCGTTCAGCTGTTCGATACTTGGGCAGGAATTCTTTCTCCAAAAGATTTCGAAGAATTTGCGCTACCTTACGCGAGGAGAGCCTTAAGTGCAGTGACGGTTCCCTCTATATATTATGTGAACGGCATTGCGGGCATTCTTCAGCAAGCAGCATCGGTAGGGGCTCAGTGCCTAAGTGTCGATTGGAGAATTTCTCTCTCAGATGTTCGTAAACAGCTTTCACACGTAACGGCGATTCAGGGAAATTTAGATCCTTACGATTTGCTTCTTCCAAAGGAAAAGCTTCGCGCAAAAGTATTTGCCATGTGTGAATCTTACGGAAGAGGTCCAGGTCATATCGTAAATCTTGGCCATGGTATCGTGCCTGAAATCCCGGAAGAGTCTGTGCAGGTATTTATCGAAGCCGTTCGAGAGTGGAAGATCTAATCCGCGTCCGGGCGGGGCGGGAGTCGAACTGCTGGTCGAGCGTCCACGGGGCTTCGGTGAGAAAACGCGCTCATTGCAATTCAATTAAATTCTGAACTTTGTCCGCGTGCTGCTTTTTCGCCGCAGGACGTTCATCTCTCGTTTGATTTTTTTGCGCGGCTGGTCGAAGCCCAGCCTTTGGCTGGAGAGAGTTTTTCACCTAAACCCCGTGGACGCTCGACCAGCAGTTCGACTCCCGTTCGGATACAGAAAACAATCAAAAATTTAAATTTAAAAGGTAAAAGGGGTCAGAGCAATTATCCGCTTTTTTTTATTCGTCACGTTAGTAAAAGGGGTCAGAGCAATTTACGTGTCATGTAAGTAGCTGAATCTATTGGATATCTTTTATAAAAAAATTGCTCTGACCCCTGAATTCCGCAGATTTCCGGTTCCCAATTTTGTAATTTTTACCAAAAATTTACAAAGAAAATAACGCCAGCATATCAGCCGGCATCCAGGTTCTGGAGAGTTCTATCTGTAGCGTATTTTCGATTCTGGGATCGACGGGTAGGGAGTTCGATGTTGGGTTTTTCTTTTGTAAGGGATTTTCTTCCAGACGTTTTTCTACTATTTTTCGAACGTCCTCTTCCGATTCCATTTTGATTCTTAGAGCTTTCACAAACTCGCCAGCCTCTACGTTCATTCTTGAGGATGAAAGGACTTGAAGAGCGTAAGTGAGCTCACTCTTTGATTGGGCTTCGAATGCAATCGTTCCAAAATATTCTAATTTTAATGCTGCCGCCACTGCGGGTAGATTTTGACTGTGGGCGTAACTCGATGCGACCAAGAGCATTCCTCTTTCAGATCGAAAGCTTCGAGCCGCCAATGCAAAATAAGCGAGAGCATTTTTAACAACTGTCGTTTCGATTGCATAATTAAAAGCCCCTTTCACAATCATATTTCGATCGTAGCGATAAATTTCATTAAATTTCTGAATTCCGTAATTAATATACGATATCGAGTTGATTACATTCTCACGAGTAACGGGCGCTGCATTATAAATGAATGCGGTCGCTGCCCAGTCGTAGAAATAAGCGAAATGCGGATCAAGGTTAAAAATCAGCTCGGTATAGGATTTAAGATATTTGTAGGTACGGCCTTTGTTCAACAATTGTTCGCCAAAATAATTAATCGCATCAATCCAATAAAAATCTGCCAGAGCTTCGCGAAATCCGAATGCCAAAACGTTTGCTACCTGAGGTTCGGGTAAATAACGAATATCCACAGCCGCTCGATTTGCACGACTTTGATCAAGACGCTGCTTTATTAAGACAGAGCCGATGATCAAAACGATCAGAAGGGTAATCATCAGCGGCTTGGTTTTCCTCATATCCTTATTCTACAAATCGCATGACCTCTGTGGAAGAACAAAGAAGGTGTATGAGTATCTACCTTCTATTTTGGAGCGTTAAAGTTCTTTTACTTTCTCGGTTTCGCCTTTGCGGGGTATAGTTAGTTTTGAATGAACCGCTTTTTAATTATATTTGTTTCACTTTCTCTTTATTCCTGTGCAGGTCGACGCGAAGCACTGCAAAATTCTGTTGAAAATTATGTAAAAGCACTTCGAAGAGGTGATGCAGACGTAGCTCTTTCGTATGTAAATCCGGGCCAGCGTATAAATTTTGAAAAGCAATTGGCCGAGCTCGATCAGCGTGTAATGATTTCACAGGTCGAAATTAAATCGATTAATCCTGACGAAACCATGGACAACGCCGTTGTGACTTTACTCCTCGAATACTTCAATCAATCTTCAGCGAGCGTAAATATTTCCAAAACTAGTTTTCTTTGGAAATACAATACTGAAGCGAAGGCATGGCTCCTCGACTCATCGACTCCTTTTTATTCGAAGTAAAAAAAAGAAAGGCGCTACCGAATAACGATAGCGCCCGCCCTTAAATCTTTAGAATGGAATATCTGCATCTGCACTTACAGATGGAGGATTCATTTCAGGCATTGAGCCCTGATCTGCGCCCTGAGAAATGGTTGGCTTATCGCCACGATCTAAAAATTGTACAGTCTGAGCAATGACTTCAGTGGTATAGCGTTTTCCGCCATCTTTATCTTCCCACTGTCTTGTTTGCAGACGTCCTTCCACAAAAACTTGACGACCTTTAGCGAGATATTGGGAACAGGTCTCAGCCATTTTCCCCCAAACGACAATTCGATGCCATTCGGTCTTTTCTTGTTTCTCGCCGGCCTTATCGATCCAATTTTCAGATGTCGCAATATTGAAATTCGTCACACCTACGCCCTGCTGTGTATAGCGAATTTCTGGATCGCTTCCTAATCTACCTACTAAAATGACTTTATTGACTCCCGACATATATACTTCCTCCATTATTTTTTTAGATAGTGGATTTAATTCCACTATTTGTGTCCGATACTTGCATCCGATAATTCAGAGCTTCTTTACATGGTTGGCATTCTGAGAGATCTCTGTAAATCTTTTTTTAGGTGGACGCTTCGATTTCATGAAAATTTTTAGAACCATTTATTCCAGTTTAATCGTGATTCCGCTTACGTTGGTTTTTACATTCATTACGATTCTTATCGCCCCCATTGATTTTTTTGAACGGAAGGATCGTTTGTCAAAAGGTCTCTTAGGGCGCGGAGGCATTTGGGTAAAACAAAATTGGTTCGGCTTAGTGCTTTCGCTTCATCGAATTAAAGTCCGAGTGGAAGGTCCAGGTCTTTCAGCTCTGCAAGCTGTTAAAGGAGCTGTCTTTGTTGCCAATCACCAAAGCGTCTTAGATATTCCGGCGATCTCTACAGTCATCCCAAAAAATTCCACTTTTTTGGCGAAAAAGGAATTAAAACATATTCCCTTTTTTGGTTGGGCAGCAATCATTGTTGGAACTCAATTTATTGATCGCGCGAGGGGGCGTAGAGATAAATCGCTTGGCGAACTCAATGAGCTCATTCAAAAAGGTGTCTCGGTGATTTTGTTTCCAGAGGGAACGAGATCTCTCGATGGAAATTTGCTTTCTTTTAAACATGGAGCTTTTGCGATCGCCATCAAAAATCAGGCGCCAGTGGTTCCTCTCACTATTTTTGGCAGTCGACTTCTCTGTCCAAAAGGCTCTCTAACTGTCCTTCCCGGTGAAATTCGAGTACATGTCGGAAATCCCATTTCTACGAAGGGAATGACAGACGAGGATCGTTCTCGGCTTGCTGAGAATGTAAAGGGGCTCATTACGAAACAGTTAAATCAGGGCTAGAAAAATCTGCTGAAAATCGCAACAATACATAAGATGTTTAGAAGTTTATTGATTGGCCTTATTTTTGCATTTCAAATTGCAACGTATGCAGAGGCTCCCAAGCGAGTGGGTATTATTGATATTGAATCAACGGTCTTGGACCCGAACGATAAGGAATCACTTTTATCACTCGTTCGCGAAAGAATTGCCGCAACGAAGTTGATGACGGCCGTCAAGGCTGACGAGTTAGAATCAAAGCTCCTTCAAAAAAATCCGCTTCAAAAAGATTCAGAAAAACTGATGTCAGATCACGAAAATAAAAAAGCTGAAATTGAAAAGCAAGTCGCAGACGCACGGAACGACTACCTTTCTTCTCGTTTCGACGAAGCTATTGCTGCTCTCCAAACTGCATTTTCGGGATTACCTGAGGCGAGTCTTTTGCTCACTCCAGATATGCCGTCTGATATTTTAAAAATGTTGGCGGCCAGTTATTTTTTCTTGGGTGATGAGGCGAAAGCTAAAACGTATCTGAGCGCGCTTTTAGATTTGGACTCCGATGCCCTCCTGGATGCCGAAAAATATCCGCCGCCTCTCATTGAAATTTTTAATTCAATTAAGAAAGAAGCTCGGGAGCCTTTGGACACTTGGACGTTCGAAAGTTCTCAAAAAGAATTTAAGGTTTCGTTTTTAGGTTTTGTACAGCCCGTGACCGAAGAGGCTGCAAAATTGACTCTGCATTTGCCGATTAAGCATTCGCTTTTTGGAGCGCAAAATATTGTGTTAAGTAAGGAGGGCTTTGCTCCGGTGATTGCGCCTTTGTCGCATTTGCCCAAAGAAGTTCGTTTCGTTTCCATCGAAGATCGCAGGCGTCCTACCCGGGGTCTCTTTGGTCCCATTGTGTCAGGGACTCCGTCGGCTGAACTAAAATGGTTTACCAATACTTTTCAGCTCTCGATTATTTTTTTAGGATCTGCAGAAAAAAATGCTGACGGGATTTGGTTTCTGAAGGGTCAATGGCTCGAAACTCCTACTTCGCGTACGTCAGCGATTTCTGAGAGCTCTCACGAAAATATTTCAATAGCAGTTGATCACCTGATCGACCAAATGATGTTAACGCTTCCGACGGATAAAATTCAGGCTGAACCTATTGCTGAAACGGGAAGCACTTCCAGCATGGAAATTGTGGAAAAAAAACCATTTTATAAAACCTGGTGGTTTTGGACTCTTGCAGGAGTGGGTGTTGCAGGTGCCGGAGCGGGGGCCTACCTCTTTCTAAAGCCGGAGAGCACGCTCCAATTTCAGATGACGAAAGGAAATTAAAAAATGAAAAAAATAATCGCGGCGGCTTTCTTCTTGATCACGGGAATGAGCTCGCAAACTTTTTCAGCTGACAAACTTAAAGACTTTCGCGGAACCAATCAAAGCCTTGCTCTTGTCGGAGTATCTTCTGAATTTGTGGATAACGTGACGGAAGAGAAGATTTTGGAAGATTTACGAAAAAGATTTAATCGTTATTCAAAGAGTTACGGCAGAAATTCGATAGAAGCTTTTAAGATAGGATCCAATCCTGGCAAACAGTTTTTTAAACCGGTTGGGGATAATGCACCCGAGCAGCAAAAAAAATTCCTCAAGGATACCTGTAAAGACAATACTGTTGACGTTTTAGTGATCGGGACTCTTCGTCAGATGGGCGAAGAAACAGAAGCGGAACTTCAACTCTACGATTCAAGAATTGAAGCTTTCTCTAAACCAGAAAAGGGTCATTTTAAAGCAACCGGTGAAATGTCGGCGATGGATGATCTTGTTTATCGGTTAATGAATTATATGGATCGCGAAGGTTATGTTTACAATACGCCTCAAGATTTTTTAACTCCTCCCACAACTCTTCAAGCAAGTGCAAAAAAATCTTTTCCGACGGGACTCGGAATGGACGATAATTCTCTAAACCCGGCAGATCTCGCGAGTGGAAATTTGGCCGGAGAAATTTCTACCGGCGGCGAAAAAACCCCCTTTTGGGAGAAGTGGTGGTTTTGGACTTTGATTGGTGGAAGTCTTGCGACTGCGGGAAGTCTTACTTATTATTTTGTAGTCGTCGATCAGCCGCCAAGTAATGCGAATATTGGCTTTCAGATGCCGTAATGGCGGATGAGCTGTCGCGGGGCCGACTGATTCGGCTTATTTCCGCCGACTTCTATGCCACTTCCAGGCGTGCTCCACGATTTTTTCAATTTCGGAATAACGAGGTTTCCATTTTAGGTCTCGAACGATTTTCTCTCGACTCGCAACGAGCACGGGCGGGTCCCCGGGCCGTCTTCCAAATTCTTTTGTTGGAATTATTTTACCAACCACATCGTTGCAAGCTTTTAGGATCTGGCGGACTGAAAAACCTTTTTCGCTTCCAAGATTATAAATATTGGATGGATCTTGATTGAGAGCCAGAAGTGCTAGATGGTGAGCGTCGGCTAAATCTTCAACATGCACATAATCACGGACGCATGTTCCATCAAAGGTCTCGTAGTCGGTCCCAAAAATGGAAACAAAATCCGCCTCACCGAGTGCCGCCAGAAGAATTCTCGGAATGAGATGAGTTTCGGGTTCATGAGCTTCGCCTAAAAGGCCCTTCGGACAAGCTCCCGCCACATTAAAATAGCGGAGGATCATATATTTTAACGGATGCTTCGTGGCTAAATCAGCGAGAGCTTTTTCGAGCATCCATTTGGATTCGCCATACGGGTTGATCGGAGCACATTTTGCAGTTTCTAAAACAGGAATCGAAGACGGATTTCCGTAGACGGCGGCTGTCGAAGAAAAAATAAATTTATTCACACCCACTTCGATCATTATCTCAAGAAGCTTTAAGGCATTGGAAAAATTATTTTCGATATATTTTTTAGGATTAGCAACACTCTCTGCAACTTCGATAAATGCTGCAAAATGCATCACGGCTTCAATTTTGTTTTCATCAAGAATCTTTCGCACTAATTTTGAATCAGAAATATTTCCTTCATAAAAACGCGCTCGTTTATCAATCGCCCAAGAAAAACCATGAGAGAGATCATCAATGACAAAAACCGCGTGGCCTTTATCGAGCAAATGCCGATGGGCATGACTTCCGATATAGCCGGCTCCGCCTGTGACGAGAATATTCATTGTTTATCTTTCGTTTTCGAGAGAATTAGATCCAGTTTTTCCTGAATGGCTCGATGAGATGAGTCGGTTTTATGAGCAGCAATCACAAGCTTCATCGAAATCAAAAAAACGCCTGCCTCTACGAGAAGATCATGAGTGAATCCTTTTTCAAAAAGAGCAACGATAAATAAACCAATCGTTAGGGTGAGCGTAAGAATTGACGCACGGTCTAAAAAATAATTTTTTGACATAGATAAAAACTATCGAGGCATTGGATTTGTTTCAAGGTAATCGTTTGGTCTGTTATAGGGCACTTTATCTCCTTTATAGAATTCTCTTTTGCTCTTAGCCAGAATTTGATCTCATGGAAGGAGGAGAAGCGGAGACGTGAGGGGTCGTGTTTTCGGATATTTATTTCTAATAGCGCAGCTTTCGTCTTTTGCCGCGGAACGTTTATCTGC
>JAQBPA010000184.1 GCA_028287765.1 Bacteriovoracaceae bacterium | reverse complement strand
AAGAGTTTTATCGTCGCACACTTATGATCACCGAATTCAAGAACTTATCCGGGTGACTTCAGATCATTTTGGATTAAAAGTGCCGAAGCCGCCTAAAGAGAAGGCAGAGAACATATCTCTCGAAGCGGAAATCGAAAACAACGATTCGCGCGTTCTTAGTGGGGCGGATGTAAAGGTGAGCATATTTGCCTCAGCGATCAGATGTGAAAACTGGTTAAATTTTTATAAATCTTTCCAGAGAACAAATCGGGTGCCGTTTGAAATCATATTTGTGGGGCCACGTCAGCCTGATTTTAAATTGCCCGCGAACTTTCATTTCGTTCAAACCAATTTAAAACCTGCGCAGTGTTCTGCGATTGCAGCCGAACGTTCTCGCGGCGAAATGTTATTTCAAGTCGTCGATGATATCGAGTATACGCCGGGCGCGATGGATCAGATGTATGACGAGGCCGTTAAAAATAAGAATTCGATGACGTCATGCCATTATTACTTTGGCGCAGAAGATCTTACGCTTAAACAAAATGCGTGCGGGGAAGTCACGACGAGACTTCCGCTTCTTCCCGTCTGCGGAATGTTTTCTCAAGATCTGTTCCGCAAAGCGGGTGGATTAGACAGGAGATTTGAAGCGGTGTATTGGGAACTCGATTTGTATATGCGATTCCATTTTAATTTTCAGACAGAAACTCATTTTGTGGACAGTATTTGTAAAGAAATTCCAAAACTCAATTATTCATTTCGTCGGCTTAGCGATCGAGCAAAAAGTGATCGAACGTTTTTTGATGAACTCTGGAGCTTGACTACTTTTCTCGAGGGAAAAGAGGAGCGACCTACAAGGGAATCTTTTGAGCCCTATTTACTCACAAATATCATGGCAAAACAATAAGTGAAGATCTCGCCATCTATTTTTCGGCAGTAAAAACGACATCCGGATACCAATCACTCGGCATGATTTCTGAAATCTTCCATTTGGTTTTTGCAAGAACGCGTATCAAGGGAATGTCTCGATTTCCAGATTCGGCTAGGCGAATTCCTTCGTTTGTTAATTGAATTGAAATAGCTTTTTTTTCTGATGCTTCCAATCGCAGCCAGTTGGTCGGAACCTTTTCCCAGATGGCTTGACATGTCTCTTTGTTTTCACTTGTAAAGCTTAACTGATAATTTTTAGGTGTGATTTCATAAAGTATATTTAGGATTTGGGTGGCAATCCCCCATTTTTGAAACGCTTTAGAAAGTCTGAGTTCATAGAAAATTACTTTTCGTGTGTTCGGGTCAAAAGCAATATCACCCCATCCCACTTGTTGTCCGTCTGCCATTACTTTTAATTGAACTCGATTCGTTATAAGCTCTTTCAATTCTTTAAAGAGCTTTGATTCATTCTTCTCCCATAAAATATATTTCATAGGAGCCGCGTGAGTGGGAGAAATAATCATAACGGCCGATTGGTCAACATTGAATTGGGTACCGAATGGTCCGAAGTCGGTTTCGAGAACCTTATTTTTCTGAGGAGTTAATTTCTGTTTTTGAAAATGCCAGAAAAGACTATTCGAGAGTGGCGTCAGATTTTTTGCATGAAATGAAACTTCTGTTTTTTCATGATCAATATTAAATTTTAGGTTGTTTAAATGTTTTTCTAAAATATATGCGAAACTATTTGTGAGTCCAATTTCGCGGACGGTTGCAATACAAAAAGGAGAGGGCTCAGCTTCCACCCCGTAACTTTTTGCTCCGAGAAAAATAAAAAAACCAAAAAGTATTAGATGTCTCAAAGTATTACGCACGGTACTTCCTACAGGACTTTAAATTCCGCATCCACCGACATATTGAATATTCGTATTCAAATCTTCTTCGATCGTTATCGATAACTGAAGACTGCGATCCAGTGATCCCGGGGCTGAAATACGTAGAGATTGATTGGAAATTCTTTGGAGTTTTAGAGGCATACTCAGCAGAGAAGTGGTTCCTATATTTTGATCGGCGGCCGCTAAATCCTGAGTCGAAAAAAAAGTGCTAAAAAGATTTTTTACGGGAAGCCAGCTTCCGGTGTCGGGCACACTCAAGCTGAAGATTGGATTGGATCCAAACTGCAGAGCAAGAGGCGTATTACCTTGGTTGCTCCAGCTGAGATTTGGATCAGGATCAGAAGGATCTAAACGACATGGGCTTACAAGTCTTTGACTGAGTGGCGGAAGTGAGGCGGAAAAATCACTGAGCGCAGAAGGGGACAATGCTTGAGACGACACAGCGGTTCCGTTTGTCTTTAACAGCGTAATGGATTTCCCGAGAAGGGACGCGACAACTGAATTTGAAAGAGTGGGTTGTGCGGTAAATGAAATGCCTTCGAGATTGGCGCCGCTCGTATTCGCTAAAGAAACGGCGACGTTTTGACTGCCAAACTGAATATTAAAATTGGATCCCAAAAGATCGGACCATAATTGTCCGGTGCTATCGCGACTATTCACTAGTGAAATTGAAAGTTGTGGCAGGTGATCGCCGGTATCAGAAATTTTATCCACTAAATTGATGACGAGAGCATTCATCGCTACAGGAGCTTCGACAGAAAACGTTGGAGGCGTTTGCACGAATTCACGAACAATACTCGTTCCGCAGCTCTCAAAACAGAGGGCACAGAAGAAGATCCAAAAGTATTTAATTCGGCACGCAATCATCCATAGAGTAGAAGAGCAATTCTCATGCCATTTAAACGCATCTAAGTATCTGGAATTCAATGTATTTTTAAGGGCTATCCACGCACTGCTGTGACAGACGTCGCCCAAGTGCGACTTTAGAGTCGCGGCGACACGGATTGGTGCAAGTTGTGAGACCTTGTTGATCGAAACAGGTCAATTAGTAAGCGTACGTACACTTCGTGGACAGTTAAATAGTATGAGACGCTATCTAGTCGAGCTTGAGGCTCATCACGAGGGACGTGGATCAATGCCGGTGGCTCTATCAACTCCAGAAGCTGCATTGGCATTGGAAGGTGCGCATGGCCCTATCATAACTTTTACTACTTTTTCAAGAGAGCTAAATGCAGATGAACATTTTCGACTTGCGAATCATTTTATGGGACTCCTTTCGATGCTGCCAAGAGGCGGAGTGATTGTGGCTTCGGGCGGAACAATGGGTTCGAGAGAAGATTTGAATACGCGTGGAGGAGGTGTTGGAATTGTACAGTCTGCTGCGATGTCATTAGATTTTAAGACACTTTCGATTACGGCTGCATCTGGTTTTAAATATCGAGCTGCTCCTGCTAACTATCTTTTGTTTTCTTTAGGAGGTTTTGGATCAGAAAGTCGGCTGATGTATGAACTATCGAAAGCGTTAATTGTTATTGGGGGTGGAGGTCAGGCTTATACGGAAGCGACTGAGTATCTTCTTTATAATCCAACCGGTCTTTTGATTGTTATCGATGATGATAATGCAGGAAGTTCTTCGAATAAAATCCTTCATGATAGTCGCTTCCAAGCGCTAGCTGAAAAGCATCCTAATATTATTATTGCAAAGACGGGTAGTGAGGCTGGAATCATACTCGCCGATCGACTGGGAATTAAATCCAAAGCATCACAAGTCCAGGCATTTGCTGAAAAGAAGCTGAATGTTTTAAGCGCTTACGTGGATTATAAAATGCTTCTTCCGGGCGCCAAGATAATTGGATTTTCTGGGTGGAGCGATTTCAGTCGAGCGGGTCCTGATCTTCAAGAGAACAGAACCGCGATTGTTTCTGATATAGAACGAGCTCTCCATAGAATTCACGAAACGTTGGCTAAAGCGAAAATATCTTTATTTTTTGCAACTGCCGGAAATGATCCTCATTTTACCGATCATCAAATCCCAGCATTCGAAAGTATTGTGCATCGACTTCCCGAAGACCCTAATGTTCGGTATCTTGCATTAACGGCTTCCGAGATGAAAATCAACGAACTGAATCCTCGAGTTTCGGGAATTTCTTTTGTTTCTCAAAAGTGGGCAGACCGAACACAGCAGCTCGTGGCACGAGTCGATGCGTTCATTACTGCGGGTGGAAACAAAGCAGTTATTGACCAATCTATTCAAGCAGCAAATCTGAAGCGTCCCCATATTCATATTATGGGAGGCAATACATTAACGGATATGAGAATGAGTAAACTTAATAACCCAAATCTAAAATTACTTGGCGCCAAACAAGTGATGGAGCTTAACGATGAAGAAATTCTTCGTTCTTTAGGTTTTACAAATCCGCCCAAATAAAAAAAGATTTAAATGATTGTGAACCGCCGCGTTCGGATCCGACAGACTATCTCTGACCCTCGTCTTTCAGTTTTTCTGAAAGTTTTTTGTTTTCTTCTTCAAGCGTTTCAATTCTCTTCGTAAGATTTTTGATATCAGGATTATCAACAGTCGCTCCTTTTGGAGCGGTAGAAATTCGATCCACGATTTCTTTTGTGGTCAGTGAAAGTTTAGCGTCTTTCAGAAGTGCGTCGAGTTCCGCTTGGTCGTTTGGAATACGTGTAATCTCGCCCTTCTTTAATGTCGGACCGTACTGCCTTCCAAGTTCATAAGCTTTAGGAAAATTTAAGCGGTCTTCCGCTGAAGCAAAATTACAAAATCGATCGATATTGGAGCCGAAAGACCCAGTCGCTACGTCCTGTGCACCTTTTTCAAACGCGGTTTGAAATGTGCAATCCATGGCGGAGAGAAGTTGAAGTGAAGCAAAAATGAAGAGCATAAAGTCCTTTCAATAAATGACGGCTGCAATGATTTTTACATCACAGCTTCCAGTTTATCAATAGGGCCAGAACTTTTCTACTAATAGCGATAATGCTCAGGTTTAAACGGGCCGGTAGCACTTAGATTTAAATACTTCGACTGTTTTGAACTGAGTTTTGTAAGCTTCACACCAATTTTATCCAAATGGAGCGCTGCTACTTTTTCATCTAATTCTTTAGGCAATCGGTAGACTCCGATTTTCTCGTATTTTTTCGAATTAGTAAAAAGTTCAATTTGAGCGAGCACTTGATTTGTAAAAGAAAAGCTCATGACAAAAGAAGGGTGACCCGAGGCACAACCTAAATTCACAAGTCTTCCTTGTGCGAGAACGATTATTTTACGTCCATTTTTTAAAGTATGAATATCAACTTGTGGTTTCACTTCTTCGGTTTTCGAATTTGCGTTCAGCCAAGCCATATCGATTTCGATATCAAAATGTCCGATATTACAAACAATGGCGCCGTCCTTCATGGAACTAAAATGTTTTTCGGTAATGATATCGCAGCAGCCCGTTGCTGTTACAAAGATATCTCCCATCAAAGCAGCTTCATCCATCGGAAGAACTTCGTAACCTTCCATCGCAGCTTGAAGAGCGCAAATGGGATCGATTTCAGTTACAAGAACGCGAGCTCCGTAGGAAGCCATGGAACGCGCGCAACCTTTTCCGACATCTCCGTAGCCGGCAACCACAATTACTTTTCCGGCGAGCATAACACCTGTTGCGCGTTTGATTCCGTCCGCAAGAGATTCTCGGCATCCGTAGAGATTATCAAATTTTGATTTTGTCACTGAATCATTCACGTTGATCGCGGGAACTTTTAATTTTTTCTTGAGTAAAAGTTGCTCGAGGTTGTGAACGCCAGTGGTTGTTTCTTCAGACAGACCAATAATTTTTTTAATTTCATCCGCAAATCGATCTTCGTGCATCATATTGGTGAGATCGCCGCCGTCGTCGAGAATTAAATTATAACCTTCTTTACCCCAACCTGTGATCGTTTGCTCGATGCACCAGTTGGCTTCGTCTAACGTTTCGCCTTTCCAAGCAAAAACAGGAATGCCTGCGGCGGCAATGGCCACAGCCGCTTGATCTTGGGTTGAAAAAATATTGCAAGATGACCAACGCACTTTGGCACCTAAATGAATGAGGGTTTCAATCAAGACAGCCGTTTGAATGGTCATGTGAAGGCAGCCTGCGATTCGCGCGCCCTTCAGCGGTTTTTTTACGCCAAATTCTTTTCGAAGTGCCATGAGACCGGGCATTTCTGTTTCGGCAATTTGAATTTCTTTTCGGCCCCATTCAGCGAGCTCTTTAAATCGCTTTGGACTTTCCATGGCCTCTTGGCAAACCTTGTAATCAACATTCTTCGCTGACGTGATGGGAGTTACTTTTGCACGAAGTGCTTTTCCGCTGCTCATGGCTGTTCTCTTTCTGTTCGCCTTTGGCGACATTCTATTTGATTTCAGATTCTGAGGTTTCTTCAAATACTCGTATCCGCATTAGACTTTTAATAATCGTTTAAGATCATCTTTGCGATCAAGCTTTTCCCATGGGAAAGTGCTCGTTCCAAAATGACCATAAGCAGCCGTCTGTGAATAAATCGGACGTTGAAGATCTAGAGTTTTAATAATTTGTGCTGGCTTCAAACCGAAAGTCTCTTTCACGGCCGCCTCGATCTTCGCTTCGTCGACTTTGGCTGTCCCACCGCAGTCCACAAACACAGAAACGGGTTCAGCGACTCCAATTGCATAGGCGATTTGAAGAAGACATTTTTCTGCCGCTCCAGAAGCCACAACATTTTTTGCAATATAGCGGGCCATATAGGCAGCTGAACGATCTACTTTAGAAGGATCTTTTCCAGAAAACGCACCGCCGCCGTGAGGAGCTGCTCCACCGTAAGTGTCGACGATAATTTTTCGTCCGGTAAGTCCGCAGTCGCCCTGAGGTCCGCCGATGACAAATCTTCCGGTAGGGTTAATGAGATAACGAGTTTCTTTAGAAATGAGATGTGCAGGAAGTGTTGGTTTTACCACTTCTTCGATCACAGCTTCTGAGAGTTTTGCGTGAGAGACGCTATCTTTATGTTGTGTTGAAATAACAACAGTCACGATTTTGGTCGGCTTACCTTTTTCGTATTGCATCGTGACTTGTGTTTTTCCGTCTGGCCAAAGAAAATCAAGTTTGCCTGTTTTTCGAACTTGCGCGAGTTTGCGGGCAAGTTGATGAGAATATTGAATCGGAGCAGGCATATACTCTTCAGTCTCATTGCAAGCATAACCAAACATAAGTCCTTGATCGCCTGCGCCTTGCTCTTTGTGGAGTCCTTCGCCTTCCGTTACGCCCATGCTGATGTCGGGAGATTGTTTATCGATGGAAGAAACAACCGCGCAGGTTTTATAATCAAAACCCATTTCAGAGTGGTCATATCCAATTTTTTCAATGGTGTTCCGAACGATGTCGGGAAAGTGGACATAGCAAGAAGTGGTGATTTCGCCAGCGACGATGACCACACCTGTGGTGACAAGCGTTTCGCAGGCAACACGAGCTTTTGGATCTTGAGCCAAAATAGCATCAAGAACCCCGTCAGAAATCTGATCAGCCACTTTGTCGGGATGACCTTCTGTTACGGATTCAGAGGTGAATAAAAAGGGCCTATCAGTTCGGTTTAATGTAATTGGCATAGGGCTGTTAAAGCAAAAGCTTAGCCCTGGCGTCTAGCGGAAATGCGTTCTTTTTTAGGGCTTTTCGCTCGGACGCTGCCATTTTGAAACGAAACAAAATTCTGCCAACACCAACAAACGATTGACGAGCAGCATTCAGATTCTGTTCTGTGTGAAGTAATCATGAAGCATTTATTCATGGCAAAAGGTTATTAGGGTCACCTTAGGTTTTTAAAAAGGAGAATTGGGAATGAAATTCAAATTAGAAGGTTTGTCTGCGCTTGTGTTGGGAACAGTGTTTTTTGCGGGAAATGCTCACGCAGAAAGAGAGCAAGTGGCAGTTCCTCAGCCAGTTTCGATCAATTCAAGTGAGAACGTGAGCGCGCGTTTCGAAGTAACAAAAACAGTTCAACTCACGGCCGAAGTTTATGACAATATCCGACAATGGGTTCAAAAAGAGCAGAACGTTCACTATTTTTTCTGCGATTATCAACCCACTTCGTCGCCATTTTTTGACAATTATTTGAATGCTCCTCGAGAAGATCAGGCTCGTAAACTGAACGAATCCATTTCGGGGCTTGGCTACGAGCGTGCGAAGGCGATCGTTTGGAATGACAAGGGATATCTCAGCAGCCGACCGGTGAGCTGGAATGTTTTTTCAAGCGAAATCTGGCGTATCGAAAGCGAGATCGGCGCTAGTGACGAGTCGTTTAGAGGCCTCTGGTATGATTTGATTGTAGCCAACGGCGAAAGTAATTTTAGAAGACTTGGATTCGCTTATCCGGATTTCCAAAGTTTCTCGAACGCTCCGACAAGCTCTTCATCCGGCCAGGGTGGAGGTTACAACGATGATTCTTCCAGCCGAAGAAAAAATGGAAATTACAACGACGATTCTGAAGCGGCACCTCGTTACAGAAAAATGAGCTTTAATCCCGGTATGCAACCTCCTCGTAAAAATAAAGGTTACAACGACGACGATTCTGCTCCAGCGCCGCGCAAGAAAAAGGGAGGATACAACGATGATGATTCTTCAGCTCCAGCTCCCGCTCCCGCGCCAGCACCAGCACCTGCACCTGCCCCGGCTCCTGCACCAGTCGCCTCGTATAATTGCTATTATGGATATATTACAAAAACGTGGTGGGTTCGTGAGGCTCAAAGAAATCTTGTCGACAAACAATTTAGACAGATCAAAGTTAAGTTCGAAAATGCAGAACTTTTGAACGGAGAAAGCGAGCAGTTTTCTTTCAGTTGGCAGGGCGTAGGTTACCCGATTACTGTTCAAAAAATAACTTCTTACAACACCTACGAATTCAAAGCTGACGACTCTCAATTAAATTGGAATATTGTGGCGACAAATCGATTAGCTGTTAATCCATCTAGCAACGATTTTCAAGTTAGTTTCAATTACATAAGCGGAACTCCCATACTCTCTGTCTCCGATAACAGGTCAGAGGAGCTTAGCAGTCGAGGCAAATACAACCTTAAGGTAACAGTATCCGCCGAAAAAAGGACGCAGAATTGGGTTGGTTATTGGGGAAACAAAATCGTTCTCCTCACTTCGAAGCAATACACGCTGAATGGAACCGGCCAAATTAATTTAGGGAAAGATTTTGCCGTTAAACCTGCTCCTGGAGAAAAAATTATACTTACGGAATTGAAAGTGGAGCGCGTCGATACCAAGTTTTTCGCCGGGGGAAATGATTTCAAAGTAACCGATTTAAAGATTCCCAAAAAATAAATTAACAAAATCGGGGAATAGATAGAAGGAGTGACCCAAATTATGAAAAAAATATTATTATTACTCTTGGTACTTTTTACCTCTCCGATCGTTGTTCATGCGGACGGGGAAGACATTTCCGGATGTACCAAAAGAATCGCATCTCTCGCTCTTTTCGGAGTGGCTGGAGCTGGGCTTCAGTTGGGCTACGCTAGGACCGGTAGAGAAGCCTTTGTTACACATTTAACTGATGACTCTTATGACCCTGCTTCAGGCTTACTGACAATGACAGGCGATATCCTCGACGGAAACGGCCTTACAAAAGGAGTATTTTGCACAGGAAATGTTTGTTTAAATCCAAATACAAATAAAATTCAATACGTTCGTTTTACAAGAACTAATTTAGACAGAAATTACGATCGAGATACTTTAAATGCCATCGCGGTAGACGCTGCTCTTTGGATCGTCAATACGAATCGACCTGATATGGGAAGATGGACGAGCGTCCTTCGAGTGGAGCAACTTACCTCCTTTGATTATCGTCAGCTTGGTCTTGATGATGTCGTCGAGGGACGAAGAGTCTCTTGGAATCGCGTCATCATTCAAAATACTCAAAGCGGAAGAACTAGCGATGCCTATGTTGCTCTCGATGAGACAAGCATTAATCCCCTAGCGGCGGTTGAACTTAAACCTTCTTGGTGGGACTGGGATACGAATCAAGGAACGTCTGCTCTAGCATCAATGGCCGGTCGAATTGTAACTGCAGCGGCGATGCCGAACTCTGGCCTTCGTCTCGGGAATTTTGTGACCTCCATGGGAGGCCAAGATTACTGGGGTACTGCTCAATCGGGAGATATCTATCGTGGAACTCATGCGGGGGGCGATGCTCTAGCAAACTTTACTGCTCATTTCGGCGATCCAAATTTAGGATTAATTGATTCCGTGTCTGTTCATCCGACTGTGAATGACATTCGACCGGGAGGTCCTTGGACCGAAGATCAGCTGCAACCTGTTCTGCGAAATGCTGCACTTGGATTACATAAATTAATTCGACTCGATGCAGGAACTTTAACTCAGATCAACGACAAAGATTTGAAGCGAGGTAATGATACCTGGGAAGGAAATGAGCGAGTTACTCCTTGGACTGTGACCGTCTATGATCCAACGGCTAGAGATCCAAATTACAATTATTTGATCACCGTGAGAGCGGAGCTTGCGCATCCCCTCAGAAGTATACATCGAGTTCAATAAAATTCTTAGTAATCGGAGAGGCAGTTTGCCTCTCCGATTCTTTTTTTTAAAATTTATTTATTCCGACCGTAAGTCCTGATGTTCAACGGTCAGCGGATAAAGTTTTTTAATCTCAGCGTTTAAACGTTCAGAGAGTGCAGAAGCCATAAAAACCGAACGATGCTTGCCGCCCGTGCAACCAATTCCAATCGAGAGATAACTTTTACCCTCACTTGCATAATGCGGAATGAGAAATTCGAGGTATTCGATTGTTTTTGAAATAAATTCTTTTGCGCGGGGATCTTTTTGAACAAAATCCTTCACCTGTTGATCGAGACCCGTGAAATCTCGAAGTTCCGGCACAAAATGCGGGTTCGAAAGAAATCGCACGTCAAAAATTAAATCGCAATTTTTGGGAATACCATATTTAAAACCAAATGAAACAATTCTGATTTGCATTTGATGACTGCCGGGAGCGGCAAACTGACTCGCAATTCTTTTTTTGAGTGTATGAACATCCATTTCTGAGGTGTCGACGATCGTGGATGCCAAATCCTTTAAATCCGCTAGGAGTTTTCGCTCTTTTTGAATTCCCTCAGTAATGTTTTGGGGCGCAAGCGGATGTTTTCTGCGAGTTTCAGAAAATCTGCGAATGAGTACTTCATCCGAAGCTTCTAAAAACAAAATTTCTGCGCCTTTCAGCATCGATAAAGCTTTTCGAAAGACGACAGGATAGTTCGCAACAAAAGCGCTATCGCGAAGATCCATGACCAGAGCGATTTTAGAAACCTCGGTATTCGAGGTTAAAAATAATTCGACAAATTTTTCGAAGAGTTTGATCGGAAGATTATCAATGGCATAGTAATCCAGATCTTCGAAAGCATTCAGTGCCATCGATTTTCCGGATCCTGAAAGGCCAGAGATAATGACGAGTTTACTTAGCACAGCTGTTAGACATCCAAAATTTCGACCAGAAGCAGAGTAATATTGTCGTCGCCCCCACGTTTATTGGCGAGATCAACCATGGATTTTGCAGCGAGGACAGTTTCTCGTTCGCGGAGTTCTTTTTCCATCTCTTTCGCTTCAACAAGATTACTAAGTCCGTCTGAACAGATTAAAAAACTATCACCAATTTTTAATTTTTTAATGACCACGTCGACTTCAACATCGGAGGTCACGCCAACAGAGCGTGTGATGATATTTTTAAATTGATGCGTTTTTGCTTCTTCGGCAGTGATGAGCCCCGTTTTTACTTGCTCGTTTACGAGGCTATGATCTTCGGTCAGCTGTTCGAGTACTCCGTCTCTAAATAAATAAGCTCGAGAATCTCCGACATGTCCTAAAATAGCGCGCTTTCCGTCCAGATGAAGACAAACAACAGTTGTTCCCATTCCCTTCAGTGCTCGATCTTCTTCGGCCTTCGCAATAATTTTTGTACTCGCCTCTTGAATCGCTTTGCTTACTGTTTCTTCAAGAGGTGCTGGGCTAGACTGATTCTGTTTAAATTTTTCTTCGATCGTCGTGATGGCAATTCGACTTGCGTACTCACCGCCGGCGTGACCGCCCATTCCGTCAGCAACGACAAAAAGGCTCAGCTCATCATTAATTAAATAGGAGTCTTCGTTTTTTTGTCTTTTTCGACCGACATCAGAAATAGCACATGAACGAACACGCATAAGCCTTAGAAAATCCTATCATGCGTCGCTAGGGGTGGCGATACCAAACCCCACTTAAGCTTTTGACGCAAAGAATGGATGTAATGAACAGGTCCTGCTCCTTTGGGAAGGAGGAGTTTAATTGATTTGGGGGATTTTTGAATTTCAACGGTATCTCCGCGCTCTATTTTTACGCCCATATGTCCGTCGAGCGTCAAATAGACTTCGGGAGGGTGCCCGCCCAGAGAGAGGGAAATTTTACTCTTATCGGAAACAACAATGGGTTTATTTGAAAAGGATTGCGCACAGATGGGAGTGAGTTGAATGGCTGAGATATGTGGATCCAAAATAGCTCCTCCGGCCGCTAAATTATAGGCGGTCGATCCCGTCGGTGTCGAAACAATCAGTCCGTCGGCTCGGTAAGCAGACAAAAACTCACCATTCATAGACACCCCAAATTCGATCAGTCTCGCGAGTGCTCCATTTTTCAGAACGCAGTCGTTTAATACATGAAAGGTTTTAAACACTTTCTTTTTTCGAAGAATCTTAATTTCTAAACATTCGCGAACTTCGATGGTTGATTTACGCGGAGCGCTCAGAATTTGTTCAATTTTATTCGGAGCGTCTTCGGCACCGAGGACCGTCAAAAAACCTAAGCGTCCAGTATTAATTCCGAGCAGAGAGGCGGTCTTCCAACCTTCAGATTCCAAGAGAAGACGTGCGGCTCTCAAAAGTGTTCCGTCACCGCCGACCGAAAGTAAAAGCTCGCAGGACTTGGCCATCGATTCGGCAGAAGCAAACAGAAACGAGGTAGTCTTTGGAAGGAGCGGTTGCAAATCTTTATCGATCCAAATTTTTGCTTCGGGGTTTTTTGCTTGGAATTTTTTAAATATTGGCAAAAGCTGTTTAAGACAGGCAAGTGAGAGGGGGCTTTCTGCTTTTGCCAAAAGGCCTATCTTCTTAAATGATAAATTGCCTGCGCTGCCATTCCTGCGGGATAATCGAATTGCCATGCACCTTGGATGCTTATCGAAATTTTAGAAAATGAAAAGCAGAAGCCTTACAGAAATGACCCTTTTTCAAACTCTTGAATCCATTCGCAAACGCGTAAAAGAGGCGAGCCAGCGATCTCCGTTTGGCGTAAAGCCGATCATGCTTATGGGGGTTTCGAAAGGGCAGCCTCTTAATTCCGTTCGTTCTGCTGCTGAGATCGGTTTATTAGATTTGGGTGAAAACTATGCCCAAGAATTGCTATCCAAGGCGCCTCTCTGCACAGAATTTCCGATTCGCTGGCATTTCATAGGTAAAGTTCAATCGAATAAAATTAAATATATTCTTCCTCATATAAGTTCGATCTGCTCGGTGGATTCGATCGAAATTGCTGATCGAATTGCGCGCGTACGAGATCAACTCGAAATCGAGCGGCCTCCGATTCCGATTTTACTTCAAGTGAATTTGGGAAACGATCCCCATCGAGCTGGCCTTCAACCAGAAGTTCTAGACGGTATATTTGAGAGATTTTTAAACGTTCAAGGTGTTTCTGTCTCTGGTCTTATGGCTATTCCCCCGTTTGTAAGGAATGTAAAATTGGTTCGACCTTACTTTAAGACGATGAAAGAACTCTTCGATAAACTTCAGCAACGACATCCCAATCCGGAGCGTTTTCAGGTTCTCAGTATGGGGATGAGTAGAGATTTTGAGGAAGCCATTGAAGAGGGTTCCACTTGCGTTCGAGTAGGAGAAGCTATTTTTGGGCCGAGACCTGTTGTCAAAAAAACCTAAAATTATTCTCGCTTCTGCATCGCCTCGCCGTCGCGATCTATTGAAGCCATTTTTTTCTCTTAAGATTATTCCTGCTGATTGCGATGAGCGCCAAAGAAGCCGTGAAAATTCATCTCGATACGTAAAGAGAATAGCGGTCGAAAAATGGAAGATCGTTGCAAGAAAGCTGAAGTCGACTGAACTGGTTGTCGCTGCCGATACCATTGTCGTTTTGAATGAAAAAATTTTGGGAAAACCTAAGAATCGTACTCATGCTAAAAAAATGCTTCAGGCACTTTCCGGTGAAGGCCATTTTGTCTTAAGCGCGGTCGCTGTCGGATGGTCTTCAAAAAAGAGGCCCACTTATTTCCTCTCGAAGACGAAAGTTTTCTTTCGAAAACTCGCGAAAGATGAAATTTCTGACTATCTTCGTCGCGGAGAGTGGCGCGGCAAAGCGGGATCGTATGCGGTTCAGGGCAGAGCGTTAACTTTTGTCTCCCGAATAGAGGGGTCTTTAACAGGCGTCGTGGGCCTGCCTTTAAACGAGACTTTAAGCCAAATTGAGAAAATCTTTTCACACCCCCTTCTTTGACGCTGCGCAAGTTCATTATCATAGACGTATTGCGGCAGCCTTAAATTGGATTTAACGAGGCTCACCCACTTGGCATCAAGATTGCATTGAAGGAATCGTGATGAAGAAAATTAACGCATACGAAATTTTAGAAATTGAAGAGTTAGCGTCAAGCGAAACGATTCAAGCTGCTTTTTACGAAAAGGCCAAAATTTATCACCCGGATCGCGGTGGTAAAGTTGAAGACTTTTTAAAGATTAAAAGAGCGAGCGAAATTCTACTCGACCCGAGTCAAAGGAATTTTTTAGGTGCTCGTAAACTTTTTGAGCAGCCTCTTTTAAGAATTCAGCCGAGTATGAATCCAAGTTTGAATCAACTTTTGAAGAATTTGGACGTCGTTAAAGAACAGCTAAAAGAAGCGGGCAATTTTTAACATTCATGGAGGATAAAGTATGAATTGGGAAAAAATGTTTGAGTGGTACATCCAAAATCTACTTTCAAAAAAAGAAACAGGTATTCATGCAGAATTTAAACCGAGGCCGATCACTCCGCTTCGCACGGATTTAAACGATATCAAACTTGCCTATAATCTTCGCGGCCATCTGGGCTTGGCTGACGTTCGACCCACAGGTCTTCTGGTTCGGTCAAAGGCTTAGACAATTTTTAGGCTGGCTGACTCAAAAGTTCTTCGTAAAGCAAATCAAGTTGCATTTGAATCTGAGGTGTTAGTTCTACGAACTGCACAGCCACTTTGTGAATGGCCTTTGAATCTTCTACCATCGACATGAGTCTTATCACGCGTCCTCGAAGTAAAAGCTGAGACGACGAGGACTGGAGGGTTTCAGGAAGATCGAGAACAATTTCTAAAACAGCATTGGGGTCAGGCGGCACGCTGGTTTGCAAATAAATGCCACCCTTTGAAAGATTTTCGGAATAACAAGCGACAAATTCTTTTCCGCTTTTAAATTGAACTCGAACTCTTGCATCGACCCGCGGGTGGACCCGACGGTTTTTAGGTTCAGTCATGAAAAAATGAACCCGAAACGAAGAAGGTTATCCGTCATTACCAATGGCTTCGACGGGGCACTGTTGCATAGCTTCCAGGCAAAGTTTTTCTTCGCTCTCATTTTCGGGCTGTTTGAAAACGTGATCGTGATCGCCAGAATCCGATTCTTTAAAATTTGCAGGCGCCAATTCGTGGCATAAACTACAAAGAATACACTGCGTATCAACATAGAATTTTCCTGAGATATTATCAGGATATTTATTAATCGGATCGGCCATTACTCGCTACTTTCTCTACTACTTTTACTTTCTAAGCAATTTTTAATCATTCGAATTGCACAGATCGACTTGCGCAACCCGACTTCGAACTTTATTGTAGCCCTTGGGTAATGTCAAATTTGGACGGGGCTGGATTTCAAAGGAGTAGTTAAAAAAATGGAAAATCAAAAACTCGTTATTATTGGTTCAGGTCCTGCAGGACTTACAGCCGCCATTTACGCAGCCCGCGCTAATTTGGCACCCATTGTGATCGAGGGTTTAGAGCCGGGCGGACAACTCACATTAACGAGCGAAGTAGAGAACTATCCTGGCTTTCCTAATGGAATTTTAGGCCAAGAACTGATGGCTGACTTCAAAAAACAGGCCGAAAAATTTGGAGCGATCTTTGAATTCGGCGAAGTGACAAAGGTCGATCTTAAAACTCACCCGTTTAAATTATGGGTGGGCGAAAAGGAGCTTCTTACCGATGTCGTGATTGTAGCTTCAGGGGCTTCAGCTCGTTGGCTGGGGATTGAAGCTGAAAAGAAATTTAAAGGCCGAGGGGTTAGCACTTGTGCAACTTGTGACGGCGCTTTCTACAAAAACCAGGATGTTATCGTGGTTGGCGGGGGAGATTCGGCCATGGAAGAAGCGAATTTTTTAACTCGCTTCTGTAAAAAAGTGATCCTTGTTCATCGCAGAGACAGTTTTCGCGCCTCAAAAATTATGATCGACCGTGCAAAGCAAAATCCGAAGATCGAAATCGTGCTCGATTCTGCTGTTGTGGATATCAAAGGCGAAAAAGGTGTCGAGAGCGTGGTCGTCGAAAACGTTAAAACAAAACAAAAAAAAGAATACGCCGTTCAAGGTCTTTTTGTAGCTATCGGCCATGTTCCAAATACTCATATTTTTAAAGGGCAACTCGAAATGAATGAATTTGGATATCTTGTGATGAAGCCCGGAACGACTTCCACAAATATTCCCGGAGTTTTTTCAGCAGGCGATGTTCACGACTTCCGATATCGTCAGGCCATTACCGCCGCCGGAAGCGGCTGCAAAGCCGCGATGGATGCTGAGAAATATTTAGAGACGCTCGGCGAATAATCGCCGGAAACAAACCAGCAGAATGATCGCCGTAGCGAGCTTCGATTATTTGAGAGCCGTGATCGTAATTCCCGTCGTCGACGCAATCTTAAAGAGGATCTCGGTAATATCTTTTGTCGTATTCAGCCAAGAAAATTGAGTAATATCTTTTGGAACTAAGATTGAATCGCCTCGCTCAATTTCTGTCTGATAAAAATTCCTCAACAAAAATCCTCGATTTTGCCTTCGTGAAATAACACTTCCGTCTGCTTTGATGACAAAGATGCTTTCGTTATTCGCATTCGGAGTCGTGCCGCCGGCTTTTTCTAAATAATATTGTACGGTTTTACCGCTTACGAAAACCATCGAGCTCGGATTGTAGACTTCTCCTTGAACGGTGGCGACCGACGGAATCGAGGGAATGGTGATACTGTCTTTTGCTTCAAGTGGAATATCGTAGGTTCCATTTTTAAACTCTGGAAGCGGGCTTATATGAATAAGCATTCGTCCGGTTACGTCGGACGATTGCAGTTTTTTTAGCATCTCTTTTCGTGCGAGAACGGCTTGTTGAAAAGTCTGAACATCTTGAGACGACAGATATTGCGACGGGCGAACGCTTTCTTGAAGTACAGCTTCTTCAAGCTGTGCAACTTGCTCCTTCAAAGCTTTTTTCTGAATCTCTTTGACCGAAACTCTTGTGTAAAATGCTCCTGGAAGAAATGCTTTTTTAGTAAAGCCTCCCGCGCGCTCAATCACAGAACTTAAACGTTCACCTGGAAGAAACGGATATTCACCAGGAAAGCGGACCTCGCCGGTAACCGTTGCATAGTTTTCGAGTCCCCAATTGGATAATCCTTGAATAAAGACTCGGTCTTTGGGTTCGAGAAGGGGATTATCTTTTGATGAATTCGCCGCAAGAGTCGATTTTAAGTTCACTTGAAGTCGCTCAAGTTTAAGTTCTTCTCCCGAAATTTTATATCGGGCGATTTCGGCATTAGCGAGATAAGCGTCTTGTTTGAGATTACCCGCCATATAAAGGAGATCCTTCAGTCGCATTCCTGCAAAAAATAAATAAGTTCCGGGCTTATTTATTTTTCCTGAAATAGAAACAGTTTCTCTTAGATTCAGTTCTTCACGAGAAAATAAGACGACCTCATCTTGTTCTTTAAGTTTCATATTTGCAGATTCATCGCCGCTTAGTAGCTGCTGAAGAGGAACAAAGAGCGACTGTTTTTCATCCAATGGTGGAATCGTTCGAATAATTTGGGCGTATTCCGTATAAGGTTCAGGAAGAAGTTCATTAAAGTCGGGGAGTAGATCTTTAATTTTCATTCCTTCTTTATACTCATAGCTTCCTGGATGTTTTACGTGGCCTCGCAAATAAACTGTTTTTCGAACCGTTGTAAGAACTGGAAATATTTTAATCAAATCTCCGTCAGCAACTTCGGTCGAGAGATCACTTTTAGGATTTTCTGTTTTTGATAATGACGAAAAATTTTCGGGTATTTGATAGTCTTTTGTAACTCTCTCTTTGTTTTGATTGACTCGCTCGAGAGAGAGCCTGCCGATTTGTCCGGTAAAAGTAAGACCTCCCGCCATCGTGATCAACTCAAATAAACTTGTTGGGTCTTTAATTTCATAAATCGCAGGACGTTTAACATTGCCCGCGATTGCGACCATTTTTCCGACAACAGGAACGAGAATGACATCTTGCGACTGCAATTTTTGTCTTGCAGAAATTCCAGAAATTAAAAAGTCGTAGAGATCTACTTTCTCGATCACTTGATTATTTCGTAAAATCTGAATATTTCGCAGGCTTCCATTTTTTGTAGGACCCCCCGCGTGAAAGAGCGCATTAATGGGAGACGAGGTTGAGCTCACCGAATAACTGCCGGGCTGCTTCACTTCGCCGATCACAAACACATCCATGAGTCGAATCGAATCAAATGCAATATTCACTTTGATTCCGCTGAAAAAATTCAAAAGCCGCTTTTCTATTGTAGAGGTCATTTCTTTAAACGTCTGACTCCAAACTCGAATGGCTCCGACTTTAGGAATAAAGATCGTTCCGTCACGACGAACGGTTACAGGAATTGAAAAATTGGTCGTCCCCCAAACATTGATTGTAAAAGAGTCGCCAGGACCCACGACGTAATCGGCACTGATCGGAACATCTTCGAGTGGCATGAAACTAGAGGGCTTTCGAGAAAAAAGATCGTAACCGAATTGCTTCAGATCTCGAGAAAGTTTTTTTGGAAATTTTCCAAAAAAGATATTTTCGATCGTAGATTTTGTCGTGTCAGCAGGCTTTTGTATTTCGTCCTTTTGTTCGAAAGTTTGTGAGTCGTCTTCGATACTTTCATACTTTTCTCTATTTTGTTTTTCGATGCCTGTTCTTTTGAGCCTTTCAAAATTTGTTTTTCTTGAACTGGAATTATTTTTTTCGTCCCGATTTGAATTATTAAATTCGCTCGAAGCTTTTGAATTTCGTTCCAGGTCATCTTTTTCGGACGAGATCGAGGGCTTATCGATTTTTTGTTTGTCCAAACGTTTGTCACCTTGAGCCTGATCAATTTGTTTTTTCGATTCCATTTCTCGCAACGGATTTTGATCCAATGGATCATCCGTCAGCTCTTCTTGAGAAAAGAAATCCTTCTCTTTATCGAAAAGAGGTTGATCCATGCCGAGCCCGCTCGATGAAGTTTGAGCGCGAAGGAATCCTCCAAGGGAACTAATCAAAACGAAGAAGATAAAAGTTGGAATGAATCGCCGCGATTTCGAAATCATAATGTTACACTTATCCCCATCGAGAACACTTTATAATCTGAATGTATCGCGTCCAAAAACCCAATATCAAAACCCACGCGATCGTTTTGAGCAGAAGCTCCGACGGTGACGCCAGAATCGACTCTCTTGCGATCTTGATAGTAACCTCCACGAATCAAAACACTCGGGGTCAAAAAGAATTCGACGCCTCCACGAAAAACAGATTCCTTATCAGATTCGTTTCGTTCGATATCTAGATCCGCTCGAAGTTTTTGAAGATTAATTGCAATTCCGGCTCCATAGAAAACCGGAGCCAGTGAGGATCTGGTTTTGCTTCGAATAAAATTTTTGAGTGTCGCGCCAAACGAGAGATAATCCGTCGGAAAAAATAAAAGTCCAGCATCGGTCGCGAAAAGCCATGTCGGCGTATAATTCAAACTTCGATTAAATTGGGTGAACTTAGCAGTCGTTCCAATCAGAACATAATTCTTCCAGTTGTAGCTGCTGGCAAATACGTACTGCTCCTTTTTGATTGCGAGAGTTCGAGTGGTATCAAATAAAAACCCCCACTGAATCGGCTCCTCAGTAATGCCGTCAATGAGGGCGGCATTCAGACCCCAATGTTTAAAATCGTTATAGATCCTGGAATTTAAATAGAGTCGTCGATATTCTGAATTTCGAGAAATCCCGGCCGGATTAATATTAAAGGCACTTTGATCGTCGGCGATCGCCATATAAGCACCTCCGGCCCCCAGGCTGCGGGTTGATTGAGATGAAACATCGAGAGCGTTGGCGGAGAGATATTGCTGCGAATGCGGGGACATCAACATCAAAAAAGTAAAACATTTCAACAGCCTAGATTTTTTGTTCACAATTTCGAAACCTCGCAAACCCTTTATCGAGAATTCGTGTTAGAAACCGTCTGACACTATCGAAAATATTTAAAAATGAATCTAGTTTTCGCGTATTGAAAGGCTTTTTTTGAAGCAATGCGTAAAAACCGATAAGGGAGCTCTGAATACCGAATACCATCAATTAGGTGTTTACAAAAAGTAAACATAATTTAGGATTTCATTTTTTTTAGAAAACATGAAGAATGGAATATTGAAAGTCATATGGCTTATAGGAATGTAAAAATTCTAAGTGGTGAAGATGAGGTATTTGAATCCTCTTTTCCTTCCGTTGTCGCTACCCCTTTTCCCACAAAAACCGGCGCATTAAATAGCCTTTGGTCGATAGTTTTAGATCGTGTTTTTGCTGCCTTGATTGTGCTTTTGTTAGCTCCTGTTTTCATTTTGGTTTCGTTAGCCATTCTTATTCTGTCGGGACGTCCTATTTTTTACTCACAAAAAAGAATTGGAAAAGATGGTTCTGAGTTTAGAATTTTTAAATTCAGAACCATGGTAAACGGGGCACATTCTTTAAAATCGCAACTTCAACATATGAATTTTATGACAGGTCCGTTTTTTAAAATAAAAAATGATCCTCGAATCACTCGTGAAGGAAAATTTTTAAGAAAATGGAGTTTGGATGAACTTCCTCAGCTCTTTAACGTTTTAGCTGGCGATATGTCATTGGTGGGTCCGCGTCCGATGTTGCCGGAAGAAATACGAGAGCTGAACTGCGAAGATATTCTTTCGGTCCCTCCGGGACTTACGGGACTTTGGCAGGTGAGCGGCCGAAACGAAGTGGTCGATTTTAAGCAAAAGCTCGCTTTGGATAGAATTTACGTCCAAAAAAAGAATTTTTTCTTTGATCTTTTGATCCTTATGAAAACTTTTAAAGCAGTTGTCGCCAGCCGCGGCGCTTATTAACTAATCTCGTCATCTTTGAACTTCAGTTTCATAGTTCCCCGTGGGAGATCTTGTGAATTTTAGGATGCAGTGCATCGGCAGATAGACTAAGAAAGAGTAATGACAAAGCATTTTCTCGTCCTGTTTTTAAGTTGGGGTCTTACCCTGCAGGGTCTCTCACCTCTTTTCGCGCAAGGTGCATTTCATAGCTTTCAGGATCAGTCAGATAAATCTAAATCAGACTTAAAAATGGATAATCGGCAAGATTTGAGTGGTATTAGCGTACATGTTCTCGGAGAGGTAAATGTCCCTGGAACTTATAATTTAAAACCGAATGATCGATTGCTTCGTGCACTTCA
>JAQBPA010000172.1 GCA_028287765.1 Bacteriovoracaceae bacterium | reverse complement strand
TCGTGGTTAATCCGTCCAACACGCTCGGAGGCGGCGATGGCTCCACTTGCGGGAATTTATCTGCACCTCTTTTCTCTTTTACTGCAAAGTAAATTCTTCATTCGATTTGAAACAATAAACAGGCAGAGCTTCGGCTCTGCCTGTTTTGCTTTAACCTAAATCCACGCGTTTTCTAACCCGGCTTCTAACCGGTTTGACTCCATCCACGGCTGGGTTGACAAATACGAGCAATCACCTAAAAACATAGGCAGAAGGGGAGTCATGAAGTGCTTTGTTTTTATAGTTTGGATGTTCCTTCCGATTTCGCTGATGGCGGAGACTTCGTTCATCCATTTTCTCGATTGCCAAGCGCCAGATCATATCTTTGATATCCAGCTTACGCTCGACCGCAAAAAGCCCCGTCAACTTCCTAGCGTTGATATCGGTTCGATCGAAAAATTATATTATCGGTCAGCCGTCAGATGCGATGAGCAGGCCTACGAACCTCAGCTCAATCTTTTAAAATCCACGCTCGATAAAAGCTGGGCGTCAAAATTTTTGGACAGTATTACCTTACATCATAAATTGTATGGAAAAGTTCATCTAAGGCTCTCGGATACCCGCAGACCAGATCCTGATGCACCTTCAGGATGGTCGAGTGGAAATGATTTTTTTCTCGGCTTTAGAATTCGTGGTCCGATCAAATAAACTTCAGTCTTTAAATACAAAAAAAACTGCTCCCACCATAAAAAGAAAACCGATCAGGGTATTCCATTTGAAATCTTCCTTTAAATAGAGAACTGAAAACGCACAAAATACGATGAGAGTAATGACTTCTTGAATCACTTTTAACTGAGCCGTCGAAAAAGAATAGCTTCCAATTCTGTTAGCGGGAACTTGTAAACAGTATTCAAAAAATGCAATGAGCCAGCTGATAATAATAACTTTAAATAGGGGTGAGCTTTTATATTTAAGATGCCCGTACCATGCGAAGGTCATAAAAATATTTGAAAAAATCAGAAGAATAATGGTCATGGTGAGAGTTTTATAAGAATGAATTTTTCTTATCAAAGGAATCTCAAGAAAAGGTGCCAGGCACGACACCTGGCACGGTGCCTGGCACCGCATTTGCTTAGAACTGAAATACAGGTTTACATAATAATGCTTATCGGACATTGAGCGTGAACCTCTATATATTAGCTCCTCATCTAAAGGCCTTCTGATAATTTGGTTTCAAGTGCTTTCCGTAAAAGAAATTCTCCCATTCGCCATTTTTGTTTGTCTTTTCACACTCACTTTTATTCCCACGATTCGTGCAAATCGAAAGCGATTCCCGGAGCGCACACCGGATTTAGATCTCATAGAAGATCCAAAAATACTTCGGCTTGCAGAACATGAACTGCCCATGTCGATTGGAGCAAAACCTTCTATGGTCGTCATTGCTCAGTTTATGCGAAGTCACGGACATACAGAGCGTTCGATGGCCGATTTAGTTCAATATTTAATGGACCACGAAATTAATGCCAGTTTTCGAACTAATTCAGGCGGGCTTCCTGCAGGTCTTTTTGCATCTGCCGAAGTTTTCTATTTAGAGTGCGCCCAAGATCAAGTTGTGGCGGCGGAAGAAATTCTTAGAAAAAAATCTAAAATTGAGCAAATGGGTTTAAAAGTAATTCAAAATAATTTCGATTAGATTCGAGCAGTTTACCAATCGATCGCTTGCGTGGATTTATCGGTCACAAGCGAACTTAGAATTTGCAGAACGACGGAATGCGGATTCTTTTCAAATTCAACCTTGGAAACTTTAGCACGAACAATACCCATAGCTGAACCACCTAAAAACTCAACTGAGCGAAGACTTACATATTGAATATCCACGTTTACAATTCCACGCGATCCAAAAATGCCGAAGAGATCGACGCCTTTAAAGTTTGACGCAAAAACATGATTATTCGATACAGTAAGCTCAATATCAAACTGAAACCCTCCGTAAAAAATAAGCTCTTTCGCTTCCTGACAAAGTCCCTCTCTAAAGTTAGAGAATCCTTTTCCTTGATTGAGCGGCAGATGGACTTCGTTGGTATCAAATTTGACATCAAAAGAAGCTTTTTCTTTAGCTGGATTGTAGCTCACATGAATCGATGAGATATGTTTCGGAATGGTTGGATTTGTAAAAACTTTGGTAGAAAGAAGAAGCCGAAGCGATGATTCAGGATCAAAAGAAATATC
Organism: Bacteriovoracaceae bacterium; assembly: GCA_028287765.1. Taxonomy (GTDB): domain Bacteria; phylum Bdellovibrionota; class UBA2394; order UBA2394; family UBA2394; genus JAQBPA01. The sequence continues at coordinate 1,309 of JAQBPA010000172.1, read as the reverse complement.
GTCATCCGAAAGCGTTTTAAATTTTACCAAATAAAATAAGAGTCCGTAGAACTGCTCTAGTTTAGAAATACTTCTTACGTCCTCCGAAAATAAACTCCGAAGCGCTGTCTCAAACTCAGGAGAAATCTTTTTGACGATTACGCGTCCGAAAGAATCCTTAAACAACAAAATATCTCGATAGATCTCATTTAGCTTAACTTTCGCAGGAGTTGTCTCCGGCGTATCACCTGAGCAATTTTTAGGATTCTCGTTTGCGGCAAGGAGTGGTGCACTGAAAGGCAAAGAAGCCAAGATTAAAAAAACGAAGAATGGAAAATGCAGATAACGCACGCGTTCATTTAACACAGGACGAACTTACTTTCAAAGAGTCTCCCCTCTTTATTTATAAGCAGATTTAAACGAGGTCCCAAGCGTCGATCTAAGATAAAGATGAAATATAGGTCTGAATTTCCATGAGATTCAGTGAAGAGATGAAGTCCCTATTTTGAGAAAACTCATTGGCCTTTTTAAGAATCCACTCAAACTCTTTAAGTGCCTCTTTAGTTTTACCCTGAAATTCGTACGCCTTGGCTATTTCATACCTGAGAGATGCTGAGGATTCAAAAAGATCCAGAAACTTTTTAGCGATATTGAGTAATTCTTTATTTTCGCTCAGATCTTTCACAAGCAGAGGAATAGTTAAATTTCGATAAAATTGCCGAGCATTTTTCGGCTGAGTACTCAACGTGCTTAAAAGCCCTTCCCAAAGATTCATCCGATCGGAAGTCGACGCTGTGACTTCAATTCTAAACAATAAAAATCGCAAATCCGTCTGAAAGAGTTGAGCGTAGTGAATGCATTTCTCTAAAATCCCTTGGCTTTGAATGATCTTTAAAGATTTTAAATGCGCCAAAGCGAGTTCTGGATTTTTGGGATTCTTGGCTATTTCTTCTTCTAAAATTTTAAGCGCCTCCCCTCTTTGACGCTGATTAAATAAGTTTTGAATTTTTATCAGAGAATCTCGAAATGGCGGATGCATCTCAGGGGTTCCTTGGATTTCGTGATAACCCTTTGCTAAAGCAATGGGCGAAATTGAGGGCTTCGTCGTCATCATCTTCGCACAAAGTTCTAAGCGCTCTCGATGCTGAGAGCCTAGACGTTTTTGACCAACATAACTGTAGCATCGCTTCGCATCGTCTTTTATTTTTTCGGCGTTCTTGGCATAAGCGAGAACTTTCATTTTAAAATCTGCGGGCGACGCATATCCCTCTAAATTTGTTTCTCGCAAAAATTCTTCGTAAGGAAGAGCTGTTGGCAGAATAGGAAGCAC
>JAQBPA010000111.1 GCA_028287765.1 Bacteriovoracaceae bacterium | reverse complement strand
TCTGTCTGTCTGTCTGTCTGTCTGTCTGTCTGTCTGTCTGTCTGTCTGTCTGTCTGTCTGTCTGTCTGTCTGTCTGTCTGTCTGTCTGTCTGTCTGTCTGTCTGTCCATAGATCAGAAAAAAATTGTTTTTTAAATTTTTTTCCTATTTCAGCTTTTTCCTTATAAAATTCTTTTTCTTGATCGGTAAGATTCACCGATTTAGGTGCTATTTGCCATAACTTCAAAGGATTGAAACTTAGAGCCGATTTAAATACCCTAATTCCCACAATTCCAGGCGAAGCTGCGAAGCGGTCTGAGCTCATCAAGAATTCTGAAACTTGATCTGATGGAGGTAGCGGTGAGAAGAGCGATTCTAAAATTCGTTTTTTGATCAAATCAGATTCGTACGAAAAGGCATTGGACGTTTTATCTACTTTTGAAATTTCGACGGGAGTAGAAATTGACGGGATGGCTTTTGGAGTTTGCATCGTGTCGATGGCAGTTTCTTCGGAAAAAAGCGGAACATTCGAAACGAAAGTAACGACAACGAAAATAATTAAAATTTGAAACCGAAACGGGTTCAAAGCACTTGCTCCTTCTATCTCAACTCTTATGTCCTAAGGGCTAAATCATGCAAGAATCGTGCCCACGATTTCTGTATTCTCACGAGAGCGATCAAGCATCTTTATTTAGGTAAAATAGATTTTTAATCCCATTTTCATTTTTGTGAAATTTTTTAATCTAGGTATTTTGTCATCTTAGAGTCTGTAGATAGGTATGAGTGGCTATAGTAGAAGCATTCCAAGTAGGAAAAACTTGCATTCCAAGTAGGAAAAACTTGCGATGCGACATTGATTCCTAAGATATGGGTTATCAGTTCCCTAAATTCATCTAAAAACATCATTTTAAAGGGTTTAAAGACCTGCTAGATAGGCCTCATTCTTGCATATTCTGACAGTGGGCAGGCAAGAGTGGACTTTGAGGAGAGCGGTGTTTGAGTAAACTTTTTACTAGAGATAATTTCATTTTTAGATACGTAGGAACTGCCTCTGTCATTTTATCTGTTTCTATTTTTTTCACTGATTTAATTTTTGCTGAACAACCCCTTTTGATCTCTCCATTTTGTGATGAATCTCTGTTGAAGTTAGGCCCTGCTGTTTTGCCTGAAGCTCCGCCTGTTCCGAAGCGAGCGCCCGCAGAGCCGAGGCCTACGGAACCTCGTCCGGCAGAACCCAAACGTCGTGAAGTTCCCATTCCTCAACCCGATGAGCCGAGCCGAAAGATTCCGGCAGAGCCGTTAGAAGATCCTAAAGATATTCAACCTCAGGATCTATACGTGACCGATACGAAATCAGATGTTTGGGCTCAAATGCCGATGGGGCTCAAAAAAATCATGGTGGAGGAGATGCACATTGAAAGAGAAAAGTTAGAGAAGTATATTCGTGAAAAATATGGAGCTAGCGATCCTCACACTTTGATTCGCGTGACACTTGCTCTTCAAGAAGAAATTGAAGCCGTTGAGGCATCTCATAAGAAAGAAATTCTTTCGATCATTGGAGAGATGATCGAGGAACGATTCGGAAGACAGATTGAAAAACTTACGATTCAGATTACCAAGGATTATCCGAAACCTTCACTAACTAAAAATTTGGATCGAAGAGAGATTCCTGAACTTCCAAAGAGTTGGGATTCTGGAATGATTTTTAGAACGGAGCTGCGAAATCTTTGGCAACAAGGTGAAGGTTGGCTTGGCATGAAAGAATTTGCTTATTTGTTTGGGCCCGCTCTCGATGCAATATCTCCAGGGCTAGCCAAAAAATATCAGGAGCTCGATCGCCTCTATCGATTTGGCCAAATGGTTCAGCTTGAATTGATTCCTGATGCCGCACTCATTGATTCTATTTCTCCAGCTGAACGAGCCGCGATCAATGGAGGGCGCGAAATTGTGACCACGGATTTCGAGATTGTGGAGGGCAAGTCCATTCGAGTGAAGGAAGTGAATGGGGTTGCAGCGGGAAAGAATGGATGGGCCGCAGCGCACGAAGCTCGAAAAGCCGCCGCTCAAATAGTGACAGCAGCCGAAGGAGTTCATCGCTGGTTGATGTCGAAAGAAAGGCGAGAGCTTCTGAATGAAGCAACGAACTCAGCAAGAGCTGAAATTAGACAAGGAGTCTTTGGACCAGCCGTGGTTATTGCCATTCGAAAGCGAATAGAACTGCTTTCGAAAAAGTCATTGGATGAATCTGATTATTATCAAGTTATGGAAGGTTATTTCTCTCTTCCGCCTGCGACTTTCATCGAGATCACCAAACTTCTTTTTGATTCTCAATTTGATAAAACGCTTCAAAATAAAGTGAAAGTCCTGCTGAAAGAAAACAGAATTTTAGAGGAAAATATTGAGTGAGAAAAGTTTTCGAAATTTTTTCGCTATTAGTATTTTTAAAACTGACGAACTGCTTTATCTGTTCTTCGGTTTACGCGAACCAGGCGGACTGCATTGAAGCGATAAAGCATCTAGAAATTATTACAGGTGTGCGAACCTTTGCCTATTTAGGCGAAGAACAAAAAATTGTAGATCGCTCAGTAAATCAAAGAGGCTTTAACGGGAGAGGAGTGACGGTTCATTATTTGGAGTCAGTCGCGCAGCAACTTGGATATAAGACAGACCGACAAAGTTGGAATGCACGGATGAGATCCAGTGGCGGATCCATCGAATTGACCAACCTGATTGTGAATGGACCCGCGGCATCGACATCAGCACCGACGCTAATTATTGGAGCTCATTATGATTCGATCAACAGTGATTCAGGAAGTTGGATGGATAGACATGGACGTTATCGCGCCACTCCCGGTGCTGACGATAATGGATCCGGTGTTGTTGCTTTACTGACACTGCTTAAGAGATTTCGTTCAATTGCGCCAAAGTTAAATCTCCAAATTGTTTTTTTTGATGCGGAAGAACCATCGCCCACGGGTGTTTTTGTGGGGAGCCGATATTTTGTAAATCATTTGGTTAAAAATGGAAAAGTGACGAGTGTGAAAATGGCCATCATTCTTGATATGATAGGGCGTCCGTCTCGTTTATATCCTGATCTTTATAATCTAAGTGCTGACAAAATTTCTCCTTCGTTCTTGATCGAAGGGTTGTCAGCTAAGCAGGCGCCCTTTCCCTTCATTAGAGAATCCGAACAAAAAGATTTCATCAATATCACCGATAATCAAAACTTCAATAAGGCAGGTATTCCTTCGATTCTGGTAACCGATGTGGTTTCACTTCGTGATTTACCCGATCACTATCATACGGTTCGAGATCGGGCAGAATTTATAGACTGGAGATATTGGGAGTCCATTGTGAATCAAGTTGAAAATTTGGTGAGGAAAATAGCTCGTTAGTTGGAAACAGCGATGAAAACATTTTTCATAAAAATTTTAAAATGGAAGTTAACGCAAGATATTGCGATTCTCTTTTTCATTCTCTTTTCGACGGCATCTTTAACGTCGATTTATGCGGCAAAGGCTGATCCGTGCGTGGCTGCCATTAAAAAAGTTTGGCAAGCGAAAGCCGAGACGACAGAAGATCGTTTGAAGCTTTTAGTAAGTCTCCTTGATAGACATCCAAATATCGTGACTGCAAATTTAACTTTCAAAAGAAGTCTGCTTGAAACCTATGCGCATCTTCCAGTGCTCCTGAAACATTTAGGATCCGAGGCAGCGAGTTTTGAAACGGCTCCTGCGACGATTCGTCGTCTTCGATATGTTGCTTCAGGAGAAGCGAAGGCCAATGAGCAAGCGATTCGAAACTTTTTGGAAGCTCGCGTGGCTGATCTTGAATCCTTGGATCTTCAGGATGGCGGGGATTTGGTCATTCAAATTCGTCGTTTCAAAGAAAATTCAAAAAAACCAGATGGAGCTTTTGACGAGAAAGCGTTTTCTAAAAAAGTAAGAAAACTTCTTCAGGTACTTCCTCTTCTTTTTAATTCTGATGGAAAGGCTCTTTTTAATGTATGGGCAAAAGGTGCGAATGTTATTTCAGCGACTCGAAATTTAACGGCAGGTGATCTTGAAAGTCGCTACGGCGATCTGATGAAAGAACATTTAAGTGAGGTGATTGGAGAGATTTCAAAAGAAAAAGGTTTTGGGCAAGTGAAAGTCCTTTTCGAAAATGTTCGAGGGCTATTGGTGGAGAAGGAGCTCAAGATTGCTCTGACACCAGTGACTCAGGATGGTAAAGCCGTGGAAGAGAGAAGTTTAAGTTTGGAAACTTTGCCAGCTTGGGTAGGTCTCGTTCGTGGTTGCTATGGAGGGGACTGCTCTATTTTATCTGTTCCTTATTATCCACTCGTCAAAGGAACGAAAGTTCATTTCATTCGAAAAGGTCCGGATTCTACTCAGCCTTCGGGTTATGCGGTCAGTGCTCCTGTGACCGTGAATGGAAAAACTCTTCCTTATATTCTAACGATCAATGGGGTCACCTTAACGGAAGCAGATATTCAGATGTCAGTGCGAGCGATCGCTGAAGACTACGGTGCTCATGAAGTTATTTTCCCTGATTTCAAAGCTCATCCTAATATGGTGAATTCAGATGCCGCAAGGAAGGGAATGAGTTCTGAAAAAGCGAAACGAGTGACCGTTCGATTTTCAGCTGGATGGAAGCTCATGGACAGTGCGATGAAAGAACTTCAGGTCGCGCCCTATACGAATTATTATCACGGTCCCGATATTGAGAGCGCAAATCTTGCCCGGCTCTCGGCGGCGGATCCGAGGATATTAGAGTCTCGTATCGAGCAAGCACCTGCTGTCTCTTACCACGAAGTCGAAGATCTTCTGACGATCCCTCTGATTCAACGTGCGATTCTTGGAGTGCAAGCACTTTCATCAGATGATGAAATGGCCGTAAAAATGAAAGACGTTCTAAAGATTTTAAATCTTTTAGAAAAACAGGTGGAGGCGGCTCGTCCTTTGACCGAACTGACAGCTCAACGAGTTCTCACAGCAAAAGAATATCGTTTGGCTGAAGAAGAATTAGGATTTGGTCTTCAGAATATTTTAGAATTGGAGTCCGAGGCTCGATCGGCAACGCTTCGGTCCCTTTATCGAGAAGAGCCGAAACTTTTTTCGGAGCAAAAAGTAAGATCGCATCCCAAAGCAGTGAATGCATTGGTGGAAGCTTATGGTTCTTCTTTTCCCGAAGAAATTCGGAATATTTTAAAGGCAAAAGATCTTTCAGACGGACAAACTTTAAAACTTCTTGAAGCGTTGAAGCCTGCACTCACTGAAGGCGATCTTTCAAAGGCACAAGCTTTCCAAAAACAATTTGAAGGAACGAGTTTAGAGGCGTGGGCAAGAGATGCCATTCCTCTCGCCTTCATTCGGATGAATACTGCCGATACAGCGTTAGGGAGAAAGTTGGTAGCTGCTTTGAGTTCTCGTGATTCTGGTTTCGCTTTGGCGGCGCTTAAACAGCCATCGCCTCGAGAATCGCTTATGCTTCGGGCGTTTCAAGAAATTGCAAGAGTCATTAAAACTCAGGATTTAAAATACGATCAAGCAAGAGATCGATGGCTTTCGGATGCTGGAGGATCGGCAAAAGCAAAAGCTCGTTTTTTAGGGATGAGTTTGATTTCGCCAAAGGTGAATGGTGAATCGGCAGAAATATCGAAAGCGAAACTGGGAAAATATTTTGACCCGATGGCCGAATTCAAAAAGCTTTTCTCTCAAATTCCGGACACTCAGAAAGAAGAAGTGGAGAATACTATTGATGAGTTTAGTTCATTTAAGGTTTTTGCCGGGCTTGGTAAAGAATCTGAGCAAACAACGATTGAAAAACCAGTGGCGAAACCCGGAATTCTTCAGCGACTTTTAGGTCGTACAGAAACTGTTGTGAAGACTGCGGACCCAGCTGCTATCGCAAGTCTCTTGGTCTTGTCGAATCTGAAAGTGGAAAGTTTTGAATATGTTCAGGCTTCTATTCCTGTTGAGGGTGCAAAGTTTATGATGGGAAGTCCTCCGACTGAACCTGATCGCTACACCAACGAAGCTCAGCGTGAAGTGATTCTCACTCAACCTTTCCAAATGCAGGCAACGCCTGTGACTCAGTGGCAGTGGGAAAGAGTCATGGGTAAAAATCCAGCTCGATTTACGAGTGGAGAGTCAGCACACAATCGTCCTGTTGAACAAGTTTCTTGGGAAGAGGTTCAAACTTTTATTCAGAAAATGAATCGGCTTGATTCGAAATGGAATTATCGTTTGCCTACGGAAGCAGAATGGGAGTTTGTGGCGAGAGCCGGAACAACATCGGCTTATTCTTTTGGAAATGATTCCGCTGAACTCAAAGCTCATGCGCATTTTGCAGAAAATGCCGATAGTCAGACACATCCAGTGACTGAAAAGCATTCGAACCCGTTGGGTCTGTATGATATTCATGGAAATGTTTGGGAGTGGGTTTCTGATTGGTATGGCGAAACTTTACAGGGGGGTGTAGATCCTCTGGGCCCTAGTAGTGGCTCGTACCGTGTTCTTCGGGGCGGCTCCTGGGGCAATGGTGCGCAGAGCTTGCGTTCGGCGGTTCGGGACGGCGGCCCTCCTGGTGGTCGCGGCGAGCTTGTGGGTTTTCGCCTTGTGAGGACCCTCAAGTAGCCCTCAGCCCTTTTACGCTTTTGCCCTTTGGCGCCGCAGGCACCTGATTTTTTTTGCGGAGGCGCGCGTCAGCGTAGCCGGAGCAGGCCGCGAAGCGGCCTCGTTTTTTCTAATGCTTTCCGAAATAAATAATTTATATTTTATTATAGGCTTGGAAAACCGCTCAGGAAGCGGCTTATAGAATTGGCACGGAGAGTCGAAGCTGCTTGACTTGTACGACACAAGGCGTACAAATGGAATTGTGGGGAGCGATGGGAGAGCGCGGACCCGCATTGAATCGAAGGTTCGCCTAAGATTAATTGCGGCTTTAAAGAACGGAAAGGTCCAGCACGAAATGCTAGAGGGACAAGTGAACAGCTGTGATCTTCTTCAGTCTGGCGCAGTCAGTGCTCGGGAAGTCATCGAATTCTTAAAACCCTCTCGTGGTTTAAAATACGAAGAAGTCCCACACCCCTTCCTTTCTGACGTAAAAACAATGATCTTTAAAACGAATGCGGCTTGTGGTGGACTTCCCGTCAGCTGGTATGTGAAGTGTTATTGCCTTTTTAAGAACAGAGAAGAAGTATGGTTTATAGGCGTACATTCTGCGTCGAAAAGGAAGGTGCCATGATAAAATTCTACCGAGAAGGTGATCACTCCAGAGGGATTTGCAAAGTATGCAAAGCTGTGGTCGATACGACTTTTAAGATTACGACAGTTCCTCTGATGTCCGGAAAAGGAAAAGTCGAAGGGGTTTTGGCTGCTGCCTGCGATCAATGTGGTGCTCTTGTTTCGGTCCCTCAACAATCAACAGCAAGAATTCAGGAAGGTCTTTTTGGAAAAAGATGTCGCGTGGAAGTAAGAATTCCAAAACATCTGCGGGATATTCTTCTGACGATCTGCACTGAAATCGCATCGGACGTGAAGCCAACAGAAATCGAGCCTTTTGTGATGCGTTATTATATGGCGCATATTGCTTCTAATAAACTCAAAGTGGCGTGTCTAAAAAAACATCTCCGATCAAAATTTCTTGAAGGTCGAGCCAATGATCGAGTCTCTTTTCGAGTAAGTGAGCAAATTTTGAAACGATTTGGACAAAAGTTAAAGATGATCAAGATCAATCAAACAGAGGCCATCAAGGCCATTATCCTTCAAGCAAAAATGGATCTGCTCGATAAGGCCGCTCCGAGACGCTTGCGAGAAATTGTTTTGTCGGCTTCTGCAGCTTAAAACTCATCATCTTTTTTGTATGGGGGAGGAAAAAGGAATGTTAGTTAAAGTGTTTTCACTTACATTTAATTCGCTCATGGGAGGCTTTGATGACGAGCCTCTGCGTGATTTCATGAAAGATAAAGAAATTATTTCGATTAATGATCATCTCTTTATCCGAAATGAAATTCCTTATCTTACTTTGATTGTGAAATATTTTCCTTTCCGTCAGGAAGTTCAGGCGAAGCCTACCGTCGACGGTAAATCATCCGATAAAAGAGATGAATCTTGGAAAGAGGGATTATCTGAAACGGATATGGGACTCTTTAATCTTTTTCGAGATTGGCGGTCGCAGCGATGTAAAAAAGAAGGAGTTCCTCCGTATGTTCTTCTCACCAATAAGGAAATCGCGGAAATCGTAAAACAGAGACCTCAATCTTTGGCAGAACTGTTGAAGATCGCGGGTGTCGGAAAAGCTAAGGCCGAAAAGTACGGAGAAGATATTCTTTCCATCTCAAAAATTAATCCCGAGCAGCCCAAAGCTGAAGCCATTCAGGAATAAAGAATGGCTCAAGGAGTTCTGATTCCGTCATCGGAGAATTATCAAGACCTTCCCATTTTTGTGCAGTGGATGGATTTTCTAAAATGGCTACTTCACACAACGGAGAAGTTTCCGAAGAAAGTTCGATTCACCTTTTCCGATCGCATCAATAATTTGGCTCTGAACGTCGTCGAAGAACTCGTAGAGGCCCGTTATTCCGGAAATAAGAGAATGATTTTAAAAACAACTAATTTAAAACTCGAAAAACTCCGGATTCTTCTTCGCATTTCTTATGAGTCCAAGTTTTTCTCTCACGAGGCTTACAAGCACGCGATGTATGCATTAAATGAAGTTGGGAAGATGCTCGGAGGCTGGATAAAACAGCAGGATGGAAAAGCATGAAACGTGCGGGGGATTTATTCCATCAGATTGTTACTTACGATAATTTACTTCATGCAGCTTACAAAGCTCTTCGACGTAAAAAAGCAAAAGCTTCTGTCGCTTCTTTTTATTTTCATCTGGAAAACGAAATCATCGCTCTTCAAAGCGAACTTATTTCAGAAACTTACCAACCTCGGCCTTATCACCAGTTTGAAATTAGAGAGCCTAAGGTGAGAAAAATTTGCAGCTCTGACTTTCGGGATCGGGTAGTGCATCATGCCATTTGTAATCTTATGGAACCTTTGTTTGAAAGAAGATTGATTAAGGATTCGTATGCCTGTCGAGTGGGACAAGGTTCTCATGCAGCTTTAAAGCGAGCTCAGTTTTTCTCTCGAAAAAATCGTTATTTTTTAAAATGTGATATTCGAAAATATTTTCCATCCATACAGCATGAAACGCTTAAGAACTTGCTTCGAAAAATCATTAAAGATCCAAAGCTTCTCTCACTCTTAGATTTGATTATCGATCATAAGATGCCAGAGAGCGAAGTAGGAAAGGGAATTCCTATTGGTAATCTGACGAGCCAACATTTTGCCAATTTTTTTCTAGGCGAACTCGATCACTTCTTAAAAGAGAAGTATCACCTGAAAGGTTACGTGCGATATATGGACGATTTTATTTGTTTTTCAGACAATAAAGAATATCTTCAAAATTTATTAAAAGACATTCGAGTCTTTCTCCGGGAAAAACTTCAATTGGAATTGAAAGAAACAGTGGTCAGGATCGCCCCGGTGAGTGAAGGAGTTCCTTTTCTCGGTTTTCGCATCTTTCGAAATTTAATTCGTCTTCAGCGGCCCAATTTAATTCGCTTACGAAGGCGCATCAAACAGCGAGAACGGAAGTTTGAAAAAGGATTAATTGACGAACAAAATTTGGCACGATCAATCAAAAGCATGGTGGCGCATATTTCTCACGCAGATACAAGAGAGCTGCGCCGAAAGGAGTTTGAGAGATCATTGAATTTGGCGTAATGATCGTACTTGGCTCGAACCGTGTTCTTCGGGGCGGCTCCTGGAACAATGATGCGCAGAACTTGCGTTCGGCGAATCGGAACAACGACCATCCTGGTAATCGCAACGAGAATGTGGGTTTTCGCCTTGTGAGTACAAAGAAGTTTTGCCCGATAGGTGGTGTTTAAGGATATCACTTCTGTGCGTAAGGATTTGTCCAGGTCATTGACACCAGCGCTTCTCAGAAATGAGGAGACAAATAAAACCGTCCCGCTGCGTCTGGTAGTTTCAATTTTTTGAAGCGAAGGCCGCGGCGGGCCTTTTTTTCGACTGTCTCTCCAATTAGGCCAAGTTTTCATACACTGTTCGACTTGCAGAAGCATTGAAGGTGGATATTAAAGACCTGCTTGGATCCGAACGAATGAGTATATAAATAAATTTAGTTTATAAATTGTTTAATTTCTGTTCATACTTAAAACATGTCTATGTTTATAGTGAGAGTCGAATTGCATGGTGTGACAGACCACAATCATCAACTTTATAGTCTTTTGCATACAGAAATGGGGAGCAGAAATTTTTCGAGAACCATTGGAAATCCTCCAGATAAGTATCAACTTCCTTCGGCAGAATATTTTTATCCGAATGGTAATGATATAAATGCAGTTCTTAGACTTGCAAAACAATCTGCGGATAAAACAGGCAAAGATTGCAGCATTGTTGTAACTCAAGCAGCAGCTTTTCGATCTCACAACTTAAAGAAAGCTTAATAATTGCTGCCTATCGGTTTATAAGACACTATGGATATTACAAACCTGCTTTGATTCTCCTCAATTAATGTTGTTAATCGGCCTTCAAAATCGGGTAATGGAGATCTAGGCTGAGATGATTATTTTGACAGGGCCGATTTAGGAGATGGGAGCGAGCTATGCCTAAAAGAAGATTTTCTCGTTACAAAGTTTCAAGTCTTGAGAGCCTTCAAGTTAAGTTTGACCGCGCCAGACCGGATGAACGACTTATTACCGTCAGTCGGGACGGATGCGGATTTTGCGGGTTTAAAAATGATCCTGAATTGCAACCTGGAAAAATTTTAACTTCCGCCTTTAAGATGAAAGATCTTTTTGAGATTCAGGTGCCGTCGAAATTGATCTACATCAAACTGATTCATGCCGACCGAGATTTAATTCTTTATGGCACCCAATTTCTAGAAGCTCATGCATGGAAGATTCTTCCTTTAATCGCAGCATTGGATAAATTGGCTGATGCAGGAATGGTTGAAATCATTCAACCGACGGACGAGCATTAAAAAATAAAATCATCCAAATAATGGTCTTCGATTTTTTAGACATAGCTCGCGCCGATGGAGAAATTAGTAAACAACAATTATAGTTTACATAGATACCAACATAGGAAGTTTAAAAAAAATAGTTAGCCCGTTAGTCTTCGACTGCTATGCAATTATTGCGTAGTAGTAGTTCTATACTCTGTTTAAATCCCGCTTGGTTTTGGCATGCTTCTTGCGACGTATTAATAAAAAGAGGCGAGTTGAATTATTAATTATGGAGAGGTAAAAAAATTGTGGTGTGGTGCAAACAAACACTTGATAAATTCAGTTCGATAATTTATCTCTCTCTCTCTCTCTCTCTCTCGTTTATTTCGTCGATAGAATTCGTTTTTTCTCAAGAGGTTATCTCGCTTCAAGACACTCCTCTTGATCAGATCCCTTCGCCGGACATTCAGAGAATGCTTAAAGCAGGAGGGGAGCGGTGGATGGATCCAAAGGAGCATCCAAATCTTCCAAAGATAAGCGCAAAGCTCGTTGAATTTGTAAAAGAACTTCGGCTTCCTTCTGATGGTAAAAAACCCATTTATGTTTTTATTTCAGACGATCTCTATCCGGATGCTTATGCACGTGAAGAGGCCAATGGAATTTATGTCGGCGTTAGTTTCGGAATGCTTACATTTGCAAAAAATGATACCGAAATCAAATTCGTCATTGGACATGAGTTGGAACATAGAAATTCGCAAATCAAAATACATCGTGAAAAAAAGATAGGTGATGACGAAGATGTTAAGAGTGGAATCAAAGAACTCAGGTTAATGGATCGAGCTATTTGGCAGACGCTTCGTGGCGCAGAGGAGTCGGAAGTAGATATTCGCTCTGTTGTAAACCGTCTTGTTCAAAAGGGAGAAAATCCCTACGTGGCCGAAGATTTTATTCTTCGATACGAAAAACAAGTCGCTGGTGCGAAGAGAGAGCGATACACGCAGAATGCATCCGATTCAACTCGGAGGCAGGCTATTGGATTGGCAATATCTGTTTTGAGTCGCGGCTTTGGAAAAAACGTTTCTCAAAATGAACCAACATCTATCCTTCACACATTGGCATCTGAATATGCTTTGAGCGACGAATTTAAAGCTCGAAAGCAAAGCAAAATAGACGAAGCCTTCCATTATAAAATTCCGGATCTTGCGAAGATGTATTGGAATATCGAAAGCAATTTGACAGACGACATCGCTCCCGAAATGGCGAGTGACTATTATGATCGTCTCTATGAATGGAGATGGAAGTGGCTCAGCCGATATATCGAACCACAGAATATTTCGGATCAAGAGTATTTGGACTATGAACTCAAACTTCATGAGCAGATTTCAAAACAAGTGGATGAAATGAGAGAAAAAGTTTTGGGTCACGATTTTAAGCCTACCAATATTGGTCAGCTTGATCTTTTATCCAGACTTGAATCGAGAAGCTACCGAACATCCATTTCAGATCGAGGCCAGCGTCCAGAAATTCTTGAGGCTGAGGAAAACTTTATGAAAGCAAATGATCGAGTTTTTGATGCGATGATGAATGATGAATCTCATGACAAAATAAAGGAGCTTGAAGCCATCCACGTCAAAGCGCAAAAACGCTTGAAACTTATAAGGGATGCCTATGAAGGAGATACGAGTGCTCTCATTTCTGAGGCAAGAGTCATCCATGATAATTTAAGTGCCGGAGATCTGATTCCGAATCGATATTTTGAACTGCAACGCGAACTGACTGCACATCTCAAACATTTGGGGCCTTATGCTGCAGCCTCTCAGCGTCGAGCTTACGATCTTGCAAGTCAAAACCTCCCGATGCTTATGCACGAACTCAACATCTCTTCTGCTCACAGTACTCAGGCAGCTAAGGCTTTCGCAGTGCTGACGGAAATGGAGCAAAATGAGAATCGAGTAAAGCTATTAGAAAGTTTTGTAGAAGGTGTGCTGGCCGATTTTCGAGAATCCGGCTCAGAAAAAGAATCGGACGATATCATGAATAGAGCTATCAGGTTCGATCCTTTGAAGTCTTTGATAGAGCATGATTTCAATAAGGGATCAGAAGTCATTCGCCACATCCTTGAGGCTGGTCTCGATCATTCCAAAACAGTTGGTCAAGCCATGCGATTTTTTCCCAAAGAACGACCCGTTCCCAATACTCGGTATTATGGAGCCGGAATTAGGGCGCCTGCCGAAATTGAATTAAGCGCGCAAATATTTGAGAAGGTTTTTCATGACGGAATGCTTATGAAGTTTTTAGAAGCCATTTCGCGTGTTCTTGAAAATTCTGCCATTGAGATGGATGAGACCAAAGATCTGAGTTCACTCGCAAAGACCTTAAACTCTTTAGAAAAGTTCATTGAAAAGATCGATGAATGGAATGGAAGAGGCTTGATAACGGGGGAGAAGTTTCGAGAAATCTTGAGGCCTTCCGCTGAACATTTTATTCAAAAAGTTCGCGGACACTTTCGTCAACTTGAACTAGCTCACCCGGACCGCGCTCTTCAATCTTGCTTGGCCGTTGGCTATCCGCGCATTCTCTCTCTAACTTCCATTGGAAATTCTTCGGATGCGAAAGGACTGATGGAGGACTTAGAAGAACTAGCTCAAAATCCTTGGACTAAAAAAGCATTTGAAAACCAATTTGGATTTTATCAAGTTGAAAATGCTTTACGCGAAGCAGGGTATTACCAAGGTTTGCCTTCGTCAGAAGCGCGAGAAGCTGCGGAATTAAATCTATTTAAACATATCACTAACATTGGCGCCTTGATTGGCGCTCATGATCCCATTTTTGATCCTAAAATAGATTCTCCACTCACTTTCAAGCGACATCGTGATATCAAAGAGAGGTTTGGGCACTGGGCTCTTGATCAACCTAATCCGTCGCCTAAACTTGCTAGCCGAGTGATTCGAGAAGAATATCATGGGCGCCGTGACGAACAGTTTGATTCCTCAGAATCAGAAGATGCTTTTAAGCTTTCGGAGATGAAGAAGCGATACGGACTTGCTCTCAAAAAACATGCCGACAAAAAAGGACTTTCAAAATACGAAGCCGTTATCGAGGATACACTGCCCATCCTGTGGCACTTCGGTATCAACAAAGAGCATTTAGTTCAGATTGCTCCTAGTGATTTCAATGAGCGTATTTTATTTACCATTGCAACTCGTCGGTTTTTGGAAGAGTTTTATGTCAAGAAAGAGACTGACGAAGAATTAAAAGCGCGGGCCGAAGGCTGGTCAGAACATACCGTTGGAAGACTCATTGGTGAAGATCCTCCCTTTGAACAAGTAGAT
>JAQBPA010000092.1 GCA_028287765.1 Bacteriovoracaceae bacterium | reverse complement strand
GACTTACTTGCCTGCCTCAGGAGTTTTTCAGCCAAGCCTCGCTCACGCTCGCCCGGAAATTCGCCCACTACCCGGCCCCCCATTCCCAGATCGAAAAATCCCAAAACCCGCGTCATTTGATTTGGTAATCAGTGCTCGGCCCCATCGACATAAAGCTGTCAAAATGAGAGAGAATGATTTCTGTTTGCTTTATTACGAAGAACGAAGACCCATGGATTGGTGAATGTATCGATCAGTTGAGTGGCTTTGTCTCTGAAGTCATCGTTGTCGATACCGGATCTACGGATCGAACTGTTGAAATTGCCAAATCTAAGGGCGCCAAAACTTTTGACTTTAAATGGACTGGAAATTTTTCTGAGGCTCGAAATTTTAGTTTATCAAAAGCAACTCAACCTTGGATTTTAAAAATTGATCCGGACGAGAGAATTGATCGAGCGCATCTTCAAAAGCTAGTCTCTCTTACGCTCAAAAATATACTTGCCGTTCGCTGTTTGACTCGGGCTTACACGAATTCATCTCAGGCTACGTCCGAAGATGCATTTAGAGCATGTAACGGGGAGTTTGCCCAAAGAGAGCGGGGATATATTGGTTACAAAGAGCAAATGTACGCCAGACTCTTCAAAAATATTCCTGGAGCTCATTATACGGGAATTATTCATGAGGATATCGAACCCTCTTTGAGAGAACTCGCTACTTCTAAGGATCCCATTCAATGGGTTCCCGAAATTATTTTTCATCATTACGGCTTGGATCAAAAAGCCGTTGATTTGAAAAATAAGACTGCTGTTTATAAAAAAATGATGGAAGAAGAAGTTTTAAAAAATAATCAATATGGTTTTGTTTGGTATGAACTTGCTAATCTCTATTATCAAGAGGGCAATTATCAACTAGCGGCTGACACTTTTCAAAAAGCCTCTGATCTTGATCCAAAAAATATTCAAACTCTTAATAATTTAGGACATACGCTCACTTTGATAGGTGAGCGAGAGCGCGGCGAAAAATATCTACGAGAATGTTTAGCAGTCGATTCATCAAACTCTAATATTTGGCTAAATTATGCGGTCAGCCGAATGGAAGCCGGAGATTTACACATCGCTCAAAATTGCTTTCAAAAAGCTTTAACACTTTCTCCTGACTCCCTCATGGCTTGGCGAGGTTATGGTCAATGCCTAGCTCATCAAGGTGATTATTCAAACGCTGAGGCAGCGTTTCGTGCAGCGATCACTCGTTGCCCTGGATTTATTGACGCCAAGGTAGATTTGGCCGTTCTGCTCGATTCTCGCGGACAAAGAGAAAATGGTATTAAGCTTTTGAATGAAAGCTTAACTATTGATCCTACGAACGAGCGCGTCACGCTTGCACTAAAGCATTTTGCTGAAGCCAAAAGCACATCCACATAATTTTCTTGCCTGTCAAAAGATCGTCAGATTTTTGAAAAATTTTCAACTCATCCCTATTTTTTGACTCGTATTCGAAGTTCATTTTAAATCCGCCTGATTTTTTTTTGACTGGCTTCCGTAAATCGACGCAGCGAGTGATACTAATAAGCGAGTGCCGCCGAATAGCGATGCTCAGTTTTTAGGGGAATATAGAAAAAGTTCAGTAAGGGGGATCATCTAATGCGATTAGTGAATGGTTTTGTCGTTTTGACATTTTGTTCAATTGTCTTCACTCAAATAGGTTGTGGCGGCTCTAGCGGAAGCGCATCTGTAAGCAGTCTTTCACAACTTCCCGATCCATCGAGTATGGTTTCGACCTCTACGAGCTCGACGAGTTTAATACACGCAGCTGTCTCCGGGACTGCTCCACTTATTACATCACTCACAGATACAACGGTTGATCAATACTTCTGGAATAATGTACTCGCCGCTATTAACGGAACAGACTACAGCGGCGGTACTTTGTCTCATAAACAAATGCTGGCTCACGAGTTTTGGGGTGGCGACGTTGCCGACGGTGGTCCGTCCGGAAATGGTGGCTGCTTTATGGCTCAAAACGTCGCTCAAATTTTTGGTAATCTTCTGCAAGCTGCGGGTAATGCCTGTTATATGAAAAATATTCCGTCGGTAGCAACGGGTGTGACCATTACTCCAACACCGAGTGGCGGCAACACTCATCTCTTTGATCAAAAAGCCGCTGATACGCTCGTTCAAATTTCTATTACTCCTCCTGCCGGGGGTGGTGGAGATAATTTTCCGGAGAAGGTATTTATTAAAGTCTTTGGAACGAACACCGTTGGTGCCAGCGATTATAAAGTTCAACTTTATATGTGTAGCGGTGGATCTGTGAACGAATCGGATGTCTTTGAAGTCAATAACGCTACTCTCGCTTATACTCAGTCAAACGTTTCTAGCCACGGAACTGATGGTGTATTCAGCACAAGCGTTTCTGCGACTTTGGCAAGTGCCTCGGGAGGCTTAACTTTTGATAGCACGAAAGATCGATCCGTCACGATGAACGGAAATCAAACTAATTCAGGACAGACGAATTTGTTCAAAGGCAAAGTGACGATCACAAGCGATAATCTTTTATACGCTCTTATGAATCAGAAAAATTCTGGAAATGGCCAAACTTTTACAAATAAGAATTCGTCAGTCGCTCAATTCTCTGGAAGCGATGCAAATACCGTGAGATTTTTGGCCGCAGGCTTCAATGGCTTGAATGGAAATGGAACGGACGGAACAGGATTCATTCAAAATTGGAGTGGTGCAGTGGAATGGCATGATACATTTTACGCAGCGGTCGCTCCTGCAAACAATGATCTTTACACAAAGGCAACTGCGACGAGTTTAACCACTGACTCGTTTTTCTCAAGCCTTACTGCACCTACCGCAGATTTTTCTGGTCTTTCATGTACGGATACTGCGGATTTCGCGGTGACGATGGATTTCTCGGATCCGAATGTAGCTGCTGTAAGAACCCAATGCGACGGAAATCATCAGTTGGGTAACGGCAGTTACTGCTGGAGCGGCGCCGCTCAGCAAGCTCAGCAAACGATTATGCAGCTATGCCAAGGAAGCGGTTGCTAATTTAGAAGCGAGCCACGTTCAATTTGATAGAGTGAAGGCGCTCCCAGATCTGGGAGCGCCTTCCTGCTTTAAAGGTAATGCTTTTGCCTAAATCCGGACTTAAAATTTTCGTGTTAAAATAGAATCTAGAAGTGGAGTAAGTTTGCGGCGACTATTATTTCTTCTCATTTTTACCTCGAATTCGTTATATGCCAAGGCATCCGATTTTGAATTTCATTTTCGTGAGGGAAATCGGTATGCCAAGGAATTTCAAAACGAAAAGGCGTTGGGCGAATACAAACAAGCCTCTGAAATCAACCCGCAAAGCTTCGAAGCAAGACTTAAATATTTGAAGACAAACAACAGTATTGGCCAAGATTTACGAGATCATCACGCCGATGAAAAAATCACGGAGAGCTTTTTTAAAAAGAATGTCGAACTTGCCGAAAAGCTCGCCCAAGATTTTCCTAACCGAACGGAAAGTCCTTTTTGCTTGGCGATTGCGTACGGAAATCTTGCACTCTATAGTTCTGCTCGAGAAAAAGTTAAACTGAGCCAAAATATTGAAAAAAACTTAAAGCGCTCGATTGAGCTCGATCCGAACTACCCTTACGCTTATTTAGGACTGGGAATTTTTTATCGTGAAGTCTCAAAGATTTCTTTTCTAGAAAGATTTTTTGCCGATTTATTCTTCGGTGAAATCCCTCATTCGACTCTTGAAGATGCGGAGAAATATTTTCGCCTATCGATCGAGCGCGATCCAAAATTTATTTTCACCCATTATAATTATGCGATTACTTTGCAAAACGCTGCCAAGCTCGACGAAGCGGCAAAGGAATATCAGATCGTGCTCAATCTTCCCGCCACGGATTCTGGCGATTCCTTCTTAAAAGAAATTTCGCGAAAAGCATTGCTTGAAATTCAGTCAAATTATCCAAGCATCATCATGAATCAACAAAGCGCCACAGCCGCGCCGTAAGCGATCCCGCCCTGGAATTCGTTTCCCACTCTTTGGAAGAACCTGTCTCATCGCATTTTTTGCATAGTTAAGTCATTTTCTAAGGCATTGGAATTGCATATTTTTTAAAATTGAGTAGTTGAGAAAGGTTGGCATGGTTGGTGCATATAACTGATTAGGTGGTGAAGATGCGTGTGTTCTGGATAATAGCTTTTCTTTCGTTGGCGAATATTCGGTGTTTCGCTTCGGCTGCGACTGAAGCCCCTACGGTCGCGACGCCGGCTTGTTTGCATTTCGCTCAAGTTTTGGCGGATCTTCCTAAAGATGAACTTCCCGATCTTTGGGATCTTCTTTCAATGCCTGATTCTGTGTTTAAGGATTTGTCAGAAAATTATCAGGCTTTTTATGGGCGACTTCCTAAGCGACTCCTCTCGCTTCCTACGAACAACAATATCAAAGGGCACGAGGCTTTTTTTAAATTGGTCAGAACTTTCAGTGAAAAATCTGGCAGCATCACAACTCGGCATGACATTCGTGATGCACTAATAGTTTCGGAAGCTTTGCAAGCAAATGAACTCACGGGCGCAGTTGAAGTCATCGATACCTTTCCATCAGCTTCGCCTGATTTTCCAAGGCTCTCTCGCATTCGTGCTCAAACCATCGAAGTGAATCGAAAACCTATTTGGCGATCATTTACGATTATTTCGCCCCTTCGTTCAAATGGCCATTTCTCACCTGCCGATAGATCGGCTTTTGCACGAGTTATTAAATCGGAATTTGAAAAGGGTCAGTCGTTTATTATCGATACAACTTTTATCAGCGAAGGTGAATTTGACGCTTTGATGAATTTCGATACGCCAAACAAAGATTTTCGAAAGAAAATTCTTTCGAATTCAATCATCATTGATATGAATCGAGAAATCCCTTGGCCACAAAATCGCCAAGAAACTTCGATTATTCTCCATTAATTAATTTTAAAACGGAATTAGCTTCGTTTTTCAGGATCTTTTTCAGGCTTTTTGTCGTCAATAGACGGAGTATCCGAGTCTTTGAAAGCCTTTTTGAAATTCTTAATGCCTTGCCCCAAACTCGATCCTAATTGAGGGAGCTTAGATGGCCCGAAAAGCAAGAGGAGAATTCCCACCACGATCAACCAATGTATAAGACTAAATTCACCCATAGCTAACTTTTACTTCATCTCCAGAAAACTTCACGTATTATTTATAAATGTCTTTTTTTCAGATCGTTCTTTTAGCCTTCATCCAGGGTGCTGCAGAGTTATTGCCTATTTCTAGCTCTGCTCACGTGATTATAGCCCAAAAATTCATGGGTTTTGACCCCAGCGCCCCGGAAATGACCTTTCTCCTGGTTATGCTTCATACGGGGACCATGTTTGCGACCATTATCTATTTTTGGGATCGCTGGAAGGTTCTTCTTTCAGGAGCGAACCGCAATCACTGGATTAAGCTCGTCGCAATCGCCACGGTGGTGACTTTGATCTTGGGGCTCGGCATTAAATCTTTGCTGGAGCGCTTTATTTTTCGGAGTGCCGATTTTCAGATTGAGGATATGTTTAATAAGCTGCCGATTATTGCGGGCGCTCTTTTTGCGGTTGGAATCTTGATCATTTATTCAGGAAAAAAATCTTTAAGTTCAATCTCTTATGGTGAAATGGGATCGTTTGAAGCTTTTTGGATCGGCGTCGCCCAAGGTATAGCTCTTCCTTTCCGAGGATTTTCTCGATCGGGCTCGACCATTTCAGCGGGTCTTTTGATGAAGCTTCCGCGTTTGCAAACAGAAGAGTTTAGTTTTTTACTCGCACTTGTCCTCACACCTCCAGTGATCGCACGATCGATTTGGCGTCTTTGGAGACATCCCGCCGTAAATTCAACCTTTTCTGTTTCAAAAGTACTTACGCCAGGGCTCATTGGCATGGTCGCGAGTTTTTTTGCAGGGCTTCTGGCGCTGAAGTATTTGACGGCCGTTCTAGAAAAAGGAAAGTGGGTCTATTTTGGTTACTACTGTGTAGTCGCTTCCTTTTTAGTTTTAGTCGCCGATCACTTTCTTTGAAATATTGGCTATATGTTCACGCGAACTAAGGCCTTCACCGAGGCATCGAGTGTTCCCATTGTTTTTGGAAAAACATTGAGTCTCTTATAGTGCATATAAAGTTTTTCGGCGTACGCAGCTGCCTTTTTTGAATCGAGATCAAGTGAATTTTGAATTCGTTCCAAAAGGAGAGCTTGGACTTCTGTGCTTGATAATTTGCTGAGATCTTTTTCCATACGAATATTTTAACGGAATTGAATTTTGAAATAAATATGCGTAGCAGCAGCGGGCGCAGCCAGTAGATAAATCTCCGGGCGGGTGTGGGACGTCGTCTAAATTGAGATCGTCCATTGGTGCTTGATAATTTAAGGCGCCGTCCTTGCGATAC
>JAQBPA010000064.1 GCA_028287765.1 Bacteriovoracaceae bacterium | reverse complement strand
TGTGCCTACACATCCACCACACACTGAGCAACGAAAGTTCCTTCGTTCTCAAAAAATTTAAGTTCTGTAAAAGTCGCTCCTTTAATATAGACGGCAGGTTCAAAACGCTTCTGGTCCATGGGCTCACCAAAAACTTCCGCGTTCAATGTGAAATTTTCGTCAATTTGGACTTTGAAGCGACTAAAGAGCATATCTCGAATATCCATCTCGTAAATTAAAGCATTGATCCAATCGTAGAAAAGAAACTCATAACTTTTTGCAACGCATTCGATAAAAATCGAATTCTTTGGTTCGACTTTTTCGGGATCAGTCACAACGCATAGGAGTGCGAATGCAGCATTCTCAAATGCCTCTTCGGGAGTTTTGCCAAATCCTCGAATTCCGATATCTGCTTCGTGAGAGAAGTGCTCCCAACTCCTTACTTTTTCAAACTCATGGGCTCGCATAAGCTTTATGAGTTGCTCGACCGAATACTTTTCTAAGTTCGTCCTTTGCTCGTGTAAGAATCTTCACTTTGGATGCACTTAAATTTTTTCCGGCTCGGTTGATATAGAAGTTAAGCATCGACATTGCAGATTGAAACGGAGTTCCTTTCCTTCTTTTACTTATTTCAGCGGATCGCTTGAGCGACCTTGCTATTTTCTTGGGATCTTTTGACTGAAAAACTTTCTGTTCCAGATCGAGCGCATTACTTTTTTGGGTGACCGCTCCTGACCAAAATTTGTTCGGTGCATTGCCTCGCTTCATTGCTGCGAAAAATATTCGGTCTGATTCAAAGGGTCCTAAGCATTAAGTGAGGTTTGCGACCGAGGTTAGAGGTGCCTAACCTTCATTTTTTTTATCTTTTTACCAGAAAGAAGGTCACCTATGCCTGAAAAAAGAACTCTGAAAAGAGCAAAAAGAAAAGCAAGAGAAGGAAAAGCACCCAGCACGCAAGCGGGTGAATTCGTTCGCGAAGAGATGGAACATATACGTCGAGGTAAGCACGGAGCCCGTTCGAGTAAACAGGCCATTGCGATTGGTCTTTCAAAAGCAAGACAAGCGGGCGTACCTTTGCCCCCTTACAAAGGACGAAAGACAACGACCTCAAAGAAAAAAAGAGGCCGTCCATCTGCCAAACGTTCACAAGCTCGTTTGAGAGTTTTAAAACGTGAGCCTCGAAAAGCTGCTTCCCGAAACTCACTTGCACGACAAGCGAGACAAGGTGCGAGAAGAAGAGCTAGCTGATCGAAAAAACATTGTTAGTATAAGATGATTCGACCAATAAATCATCTCAAGGCGTGCTCTTGAGATTTTTCTTTATAAAATTCTAACGATGATTGAATAATTTGATTAGCTTCGCGAGCGCCAAGAAATTTTTCTACAGTAACTATTTTATTCTCAAGTGCTTTGTAATCCTCGAAAAAACGTTTGAGTTCTTGAAGACGGTGAGGAGGAAGTTCCTCAATGTTCTCGTAGTAGGAGTATTCCGGGTCATCAACGTGAACAGATATGATTTTATCATCAGCTTGTCCTTGATCCTGCATTTTCATTACACCAATAGCTTTGGCTCTCATGATGGAAAGAGGAGCGATAGATTCTTGCCCGAGAATCAGAACATCAAGAGGATCGCCATCTTCACAGTAAGTCCGAGGAATGAAGCCGTAATTTGAAGGATAATGAACCGAGCTGAATAAAATTCGATCCACTCGAATGAGTCCACTCTTCTTGTCGAGTTCATATTTTATTTTAGAACCTTTTGGCACCTCGACGATGGCAAGGAAGATCTTTGATGGAAGGAATTCAAATTTAACGTCGTGCCAAGGATGCATCTCGAATCATTATTGTTTCATTTCTTAGATTACACCTGTGACTTAAGTATAAGTTTTCGTTTGGCTTAACCTAAGTCCATTGGTTCTTCGTCTGTAATCAATATAGATGAGTTCTCTCTTTGCCTTTGGAATCAAGGAATTAAATTTTTACGAAAGGGAAATTCGCAATGTCTAAAATATATCTGTATATCTCTCCATTATTTTTACCTTTTATTTTTGCATGTGGGAACTCGTCCGAACCCAAAGCAAGTCCAGCTCCAAGCACCAGTCAGCCAAGTAGCACAAGTCAGAATAAGTCCGCTCAGAGTAACTCTGCAAATAAAGCTGACATTCTGAAGAGCTTTCCAACTGGAGCTTATAAAAAAGTTTCTGATCTTGTGGCTCTTCCTGAATTTGTTCCAGGTCTTGGGATTCTCTATGCAGATCCAAGCACTCTGCCGAACGGTCCTTATTTAGGTTACGACTCTAATCAAAATTTAATCAGTGTGACTTATATGATCTCCATTACAGATATGGAGAGTCATAAAAACTTTGAGACCTTGGGTAAAAATCTTCCCGAGCTAAAAATAAATCACACCGAACTTATGTTCAATCCAGGGCATCCAGGTTTTGAGGAGCCACATTATCATTTTGTTCTGTGGCTCATTAATCCAACGGAAAAGGACAAGATCATGAAACAGGGTTCAAGCGAGAAGAAGTAGTGGAGATTATAATAAAAAGAATTTTCACAGCGCTGTTTTTTATTGGAATAGATTTTGCAATTGCAAATAATAACTCTGACACCGCTCAATCCATTAGTTTCGACGCTAAAAAGGATATTGTCGAGATTCGTATGAAGTCCACTCCCAAAGGGGATGCTTATTTTTTTGACCCCGTCGGAGTTTTAATTCAGCCAGGACAAACCGTCCGATGGATTCAAACCGTATTCAATCATTCGACGACGGCTTATCATCCAAAAAATTATAATCATGAACTTAGAATTCCTGAAAAGGCTGAGCCCTGGGATTCGAAAATCATGAGAGGACATGATGCCACTTTCGAGCATACGTTCACAGAGGAGGGAGTTTACGATTATTTTTGCAAACCACATGAAATGGATGGAATGGTGGGTCGAATTATTGTGGGTAAGCCTCTCGATGGACCTGGGACTAAACCCTTCGACTATGCTCCTGAAAAAAAGTGGAAAGAAGTGCCAAAGGCAGCACAAGACAATTTTCCAACCATCGAAGAGATTATGAGTAAAAAGATTGTGCTGAATAAGTTATCGGCGGGACAATAAATTGTTTTTAGGTTTTGTGACGTTAATAAATGATTGTGTCACAATGCGGTCGATTTCGTGCTGATCCGAACGATTTGTTTCAAGCTTAGAACAACAACCAATCGATCCTGTTTCAAATTTGCAGGTGAAACATGGTTGATGGCCTTTACAGATTTAAAACGAAATTCTCTGTCCACGCCCGAAAAAATAAATAAATCACCGGTAGGAACCTGATGAATGCCATTTTTATCGCTATAAGTCGTTCCCTCGCCGAGAAGCGTCAGCGTCACATTCAAATAGTCGAGATCTTGATGCCATACCGCTGCCGATATATTTTCATCGGATTGCTTCTTCGTCCATTTTCTAATTTCAGCTTCTCGAATTTCGACCCGTTCGGCTGGCGCTAACGATTCGTTTAACGAACTAACAAAAGTTTTCACGAACCGACTTAATAGACTTAACTTGCTTTGAACCTCGTTCCCCAAGCCTTCGTCAAATACTAATAACGAAAGACTTTTTTTATTTGCAGGAAAAATCTTGTGGAGCTCAGCCATTGCGCTCTTCGGAAAAAATTTGGACGTTTTTAGAACCGAGAAATGGATGCCCCGAGCGGGATCAAGACTCTTCAGTTCCTCTGTAAAGCTTTGTTCAGAGATGCGAGCAATTGAACTTAAACATTTCTTCGAACGAGAGCTGGTTTTCTCACCGTGGACGCAAAGACTAGCTGCGCCCAGATAAAACAAAAATGAAAATGATAGAATTCCCCTCAACACTCCTGTTTATTTTTAATTATAACATTCTGAAAAGTCCAAATGATATTTTTATAGGGCGAGAATAGGGATCCGTAGGTGCAAGAACTGAATAATAGGTGGGAAGAAGGAGCCGCGCCTCTACTTTGCAAGATTCGAAAACCCGCTCATACACGACCCTCCGGGACTTCACCCAAGTAATGAACTAGCAATTCTTGTGGCCAAGGTTTCAACTTATTCACGTTTTCTACTATGTAATTATTGCATAGTACCAGTCGAAACCGACGCAAACTTAAGCAAAAAATTTGATAATAAATTTGCATCGATTTTTTTTTAAGGGATGTTTGCTGGAACTTATTTAACGATTTCATTC
Source organism: Bacteriovoracaceae bacterium (assembly GCA_028287765.1). GTDB lineage: Bacteria > Bdellovibrionota > UBA2394 > UBA2394 > UBA2394 > JAQBPA01. The sequence goes on along the minus strand of JAQBPA010000064.1, from coordinate 2,170 downwards.
TAGACGGAGCAGGCGACTTGGTGTTCAACGGCATTAGGTTAGTTCAGTTTAAACTTTTTATTCCGCTGAATTAAATCGTAGTCCGCATATTTTTACTGAAGGTGCTTTAAAACGGCTGCGGAGGCGTTTTAAGTTGGCATCGTTTTTGCATTTAAAACTACTAAGGATGGTAATAAGCATGAATAGTCGTATTTTTATCTTTTCAACTCTCTTTCAAATCACTCTTAATTTGGATGCTGGGTGGGCAGTAACTCCCGAGAGTTGCATCGTTGCTATGGAGAAATTCGGCAAATCTTTGGAAAATAAAGATAACTCAAATCTTTTGAAGAGTCTTACGACTAAAAATCCTTACCTCATTCTTGAAAACCAACTCGGGATAGCAACGGCTCTCATCGTGCGCGCGGATATTTTAGGAAACCCGAGAAAAAATTTAGGAATCGTGGATGCCTATCGAGGAAAAATGAAAGATTTACATGGCTCCGTAGAGCTTCCCGCTCCCACGCTCAATTTTTTGATCAACTTTATTAAGATCGGAAAAGAGTATGAACCTCATTTTGGAGAATTTAATAATGTGATTTCTGAGCGGGATTTAATTTGGAGCGACACCAAAAATTATCCTCTCCGGAAAACAATCACCAAATTAAATGAGACCTTTATACCCCAAGTCGTTGTCGGTTCTGATGGAAAGCCGTCGTATGTCTTACTTCCACTTAGCAAAGATATCGTTTTGAAGGGAGATGATATGGAGGGTCAAGTGGCTCTCAAAAAGGGAAAGGAATTTAAATATTACGAAGTGAGCTCTAACAATTTTGTTTCAGAAGTTCCATCCGTGTTCTTAGAAAATTTTGGGCCTTATCGTTTAGATAAGGACGTTCCAGCAGTTGAAATTACGTTTGGTGTTGCACGATCTCCCATGTTCATCGGTTTTTCTCCCTCATGGCTTAAAGAAAAAATGCAAAATGATCCTGCAGCTGTTTTCAAATTATATTCTGAATTGGCAGAGATTCCTGTAATTAAAATTCCTCCAACAGTTCTGAATTTTTTAAATAAATATCATCAACCCAGTTTTAATCCCACGGTTCTTGAACATCTTGAAATTCAGGGCGCGCCCGGATCAAAGCTTTTGAAAGAGCTTGTCGAGAAGCAAGCCCCTCGCGTTGTTCGACATTTTAAAGATTCGCCTAATCAAGATCGATTAGTGCTTCTTCCAGTGCCGCAGCAACCAGCTGTCGCCAAAGTGGAAAAAGTCGCAGTGGCTCCGGCTCCAAAACCTGTGATAGCAGAAGCAAATGTTTCTAGTACGCATCCACTTCCATTGATTCCTCTTCGTGACGGAAAGTCAGGGTTTTTCTCGGCAAGGTTAGACGAATTTGATAACTTTTTAAAAAACTATGGCAATTCTCGCTCAAAACTTAACGACCTGACTCCTGCGATTCGTGTCGATATGAATCTGGATACGACCTCTCAAAGAATGGTCGTCTATTCTTATTCAGCATTAAAAAATTATTTATCTGCTAACAAAGGTTCTTCAGACCTTTTTAGAGAGCTTCATAATACAATTTCTGAGACCAAAGGTCCTTTATCGAACTCTACTCTGGTGGCGTTCATTAACAAAATTAGTCAGGATTCGGCTATGGCTTTGAAGTTACTTGCATGGAGTAATAGGAATGCAACAATCACCGAAGATCCCTCTCAGTTCACTGGAGATACAGGTAGACGAACTTTCGAGCGGCTGCTGAAAGAAAATCAACTTGGAATTCTTAATCTCGCGAAAGATACTTTTATTTTCATCCCAGTTGGTGCCACGCAAATTTCAACAGGCAATTCTGGCGGCAGTCTTCCTTCAGTGAGTGCGATCAAGCAAAGGCAACAACTTGGGCAAAGTAGCACAATCGAAGATGCTCGAGCTCCCTCTAGTGCTGAAAGATATTGGAAAGAAAATTTTGAACAGCCCCCGAAGAGCAATTTAGCGGGCGGCCAGTAGCACTCTCAGGAGATTACCAGCTCACCAAATTATCAAAACCAATCAAGATGGCCTCGTGGTTGTTGACTCTACGTTCAATTATTTTTTTAGCAAAAGGAGCGCAATCATACGATTTTTCATCTACCGTTACGGTGCCTTTACATTTGAGTCGTGCAAAATAGAAACCCAGTAATCCCTGTTTTCGAC
>JAQBPA010000108.1 GCA_028287765.1 Bacteriovoracaceae bacterium | reverse complement strand
CTTTTTAAATCGTTGGCTGAATTTTAAATTTTGATTATCGGAGACTCTTTTGAATTCGTCGGTCGATAAAATTTTATAAACTCTTTCAAAAATATTGGAACCATCGGCAAGTTTAACAGTTCTTAAGACCTCTTCATTTCGATGACGATCTCCTCCACTGATAAACGATAATCGTACGCCAGGAATATCGAGTAGAGCTGAGACGAATTCTGCAAGTCCATCTGTGGGTCGATAGAGAGTTTTATCGTAATGGATGAAATCTTCTTGATGAGGTCCTCGAACTGAATAAACGGACGTCCAATCGATATCCAAGAAAACATCGTCTGGTTCATTCATATTCAATGCAGACTCGTCTGAGTTCGGAGAACCTCCCAAAAAATTAGAGAGAAGTTTTAAATGCTCATCATTTTTTAGAACGGGTTCTGAATCAGGAAAAGCGATATCAGTACTCACGATTTGGGAAGCTTTTCGCAAATAAGAAATTCGAAGTGGACGATTTTCATCGTTCACAACTAAGAGAAATCGATTCACTCTTGGTTCAAGATCCCAAACAGAATGTTCAACTTCTGGAACAGATTGCATTAAAAGCGCTTCTGGAATGAATCTTCCGATCTGCTCGTGACGCTTTAAATTTCTATCCATAAGCGTCGAGACGGGCGAGCGCACATAGACAATTGTCGTTTCGTATTTTGGATGATCTTTTCGTACTCGATCAATCAAAAGTTGCGCAGAAGGGAGATAGCGAAGTGAAGTCATATAGACCGCACTTTTTTGCTGTAAGAAAGCCCATCCGAGTAAAATATCTCCTATATACATAGAAAGGAGATGGTAATTACTACCGGCCGTTGCGTCATGATTTTTGACCCTGTCCAAATAGCCAGGAATTAAATTTTTCATTTCATCAGGGTCGATAAAAATAATTTTATTTCGATCAACAAGTCCGGCCTTTTCAAAAATCTGAAACGCCGTGGTTTTTCCTGAGGTCATAGCTCCCGCTGTAAGAACAAGTTTCGGATGATCTGTGCTCACTCCTTTTCCTTGAAACGATTGAAGGACTTCAAAAGCTGTTTGCCGATCTTTTTCTTGAATGTCCTTATAATACTCATGATCGAGGTGCACTTCGAGTTGTGTCATCAGCTCTCGAGTAAAAGTTTCGTACGTTTGAGCACCAGCCGACGAAAAAAATCCAAATGCGAAAATGAAAACAACGAATAAATTAAAACGTCGCATAAGCTATGGGTTCACTTTCAGCGCAATAGATCCGACGACCGAAGCGCAATCTATAGGATTGTAAGGCGGATGAAGAGATTGCAAATCGAGTTCATGGAGTGGCTTAGAAAATTCTTGAACAACGAAACCAGGCAAAACTTTAAATAAGATAGCCTCCTTTTCAGGGGTAATCGCTTTGATTAAAAATCCGTCCCTTGTTTTAAGGCCAACTTCAGGCGAGTTTTTTAATGAATACTTAAGATTTTGTCCGTTCATAGTTATCGCAGAAAAATGAACATCGTCGTCGGCGATCAAAGTGCTCGCGGCCTCAGAATCCTGGCGGCCAGAATTATCTCCGATAATGACTTCAAATTCATTAAACCAGCGAAGGATAGTGGGGATGTCTCCGCTTGGAGTGTGACCCACAAGAATTCTTCGAATTCCCTGATCTTTCATTGTTTCGATAATTTCGAGTGGCGGAAGTACGGGGTTCCCAAATTGATCCGAGAATCGTGCGTAGACAACACTCTGAGAGCTTGCTGTCTTTTGTTGATACCTCACAAGATCATATCCGCTCATTTTTTTGTCTGCGCGAGGCTCGCGATCCATCCATTCCAAAACTTGTGAGTGCGACCAAGTATTGAGTTTTTCAATCCAGAGACGGACATCCGACTGGCGATTTAAACTAAAGGGAAGGAAGCCAAAATTTTCTCGAGTAATTGCACCGTGGACAATCAGAGTATCTTCAATCACAGCACCTAACTGGCTTTTTAATAAATATTTCTGAAATGCTCCGTTAGGTCCCAATTCTTCCAAAAAACTTTTGACCACGTCCTCGTCACTCACATGCGTTGAATGTCTTTTAAGTTCGCTTCGTCGAAATTCAAACGCGTTAGGCGCGCCCATTGTTCCTTCAAAAATCCATTTAAGACGAGTGGCGGCTGTAAAGTATTCCTCGACAGGTATTTTTTTTTCGTTAAGCCACTGCTCCATTTTTTGAGGGAGGGTTTGAAGAGCTTGCTCAGAAAGTTCAAAGGGAATTCTCATTTTATTGATATCACGATTGCCTTGAATCAAAATGACTCGCTCAGGCTCCCTTTTCTTAAAATCCACCAGCGCCTCGACAATTCGCGTGGAGTCCGGTCCTCGATCAACGGCATCACCGCCGAAAACGAAATAATTATTTCCTGGAGCTAGGTGGAGTCTTCCATATTGGTCGATCGATACAAGTTTGTTTTTTTGTAAAAAACTTTCGATTCTTTTCCAATCGCCTTCGACATCTGTTAGATAAATAATTTTAGGCGCGGCAAACGCACGGCTTGTCATCAAGAACACACCCACAATAAAAAAAATTTTGGAATATCGTTTACCCCTCACATTCGCACCTCCTCAAACGATCTGCTCTAACCTATACCTCTTGCAAGCTTTGGGCAAAGTTCTCGAGAAAAAAATTAGAAATAATTTGGAGAAATGAGGTATTTAAATAAAAATTTCGAGCCAATTCGGGTAAAGAACATTGGATGGCAATGGCCCGATAAACCTAAGATCGGGCAACTTGGCTGAAGCCCCAAGGTGTGCCTAGAAATGAGAACTCAGAGTTTAATGATTTCAGCTCCTTAGGTGGGCTCGAATTTTTAAAAAGTTTAATAGACCGGCAAAAATAAATTTATTCTAAGGATCGTGTGAATGCGATAGGGTGGGAAATTATTTTTCGGCGTTAGGATCAATCGATCAAAGGGTTAAGGAGATTTTTTTGAGGAATTTATTCAATTTTATTTTGGCGGGGTTTTTATTTTCAAACGTAGCTCCTGTATTTGCAGATCCGTTAGGAGATGCCGAAAAAATTATTCACGATGTAAATCAAAAATTCAGAAGTTCGGATCGATACATTCCGGCCGATGTTCTGAATAAAGTTTCTTTTCAACAAATTGGCTCTGACCTTCTTCGCAATTTTGAAAAGATTGACTGGCCCACATTTCTGAGAGCTCTCGAAAGTTCGAGAGATTCGCTGAAATTAAATAAGGGCGTCGCTGAAAACCTGATTAAGATTCGAAAGATCGCAGAACTCTGCAAAGGCCTTTGCTCTGTTTCGGATAGTTCTCGATTGGACCAAGTTGCTGGGCTTTCACAAAAAGAAATTGACGATCTCGTAAAGGAATTTGAGGAACCCGCTTCGGGAAGTAGATTCGAAGGCGAATTCGACTACGAACTTTACGAAATTAAAAATATAAATCCCACTTCGATGCTCGAAAACGATTGGTACAACATCAAGATGGCTGCTGGTTATTTTATGAAAGGCATGCATAAAAATACGCGCGACACCTTCAGCATGTTTTCTCGCGGCTCTAAAAATCGAGCCTATATGGTTTTAAGCGGACTCGATCAAGGTATCGATATGTTGGAAAACGCACGTTTTACTGAACGAGAAATTCAGTGGATCAAAAACCACCCGGACATGAAGAATGTTCCAGAAGAGTTTTTTGAATATTTAAGAAACTGGAGATTCAAAGGGGATGTTCGTGCCATTCGATCCGGCGATGTCTTTTTTCCAAACGAAACCGTTCTCGAAGTTAACGCTGATCCCATCGATGCTCAATTAGTTGAAACCAAATTACTTGAGATTATCCAAGGTCATTCGCATCCCGGCACGAAAGCGGCTCGCGTAGTTTTAAGTGCAGACGGAAAACTCGTGGTTGAAGGTGGAACGCGAAGAGCACCTGGTTCTCGTCAGGGTATAGTGGGCGCGCTTTCGGCAGGAGTAAATGGTACCTCCAATGTTCATATCGCCAGAATATTTGGCGCTGACGTTTATGGCTCTCAGGCACATGCTTGGGTCGGGCATTTCGCGAGCGAGCTTGAAGCTTTTTTGTCTTACAAAGCTATTTATCCCGGAACAATTTTGATCGCAGACACTTTTGATATTGAAAATGGGGTTAAAGTCGCTGTGCGCGCTGCGGGCGGGCAACTAACAAGCGTTCGACTTGATTCCAATATTTCCGGAATGAATGTCGAACAAACGGTAACATTCGTAAAAAATCTTTTAGCGTCTTTAGGCTACGGAAAGGTAAAAGTAGGTCTTAGTAATCGTCTGAACGAATACACAATCAACGAAACAGGAAAAGCAGATTGGCTTCTTGTCGGAACTGCCATTCAGTCGCCTGAAGATTCGAACGGACTCAATATGGTTTACAAACTTACTCAGCGTATCGTTACGGATGAGACGGGTCGGGAAACAATTATTCCAGTCGCCAAACTTTCAGAAGATAAAGTAGGAGAGCCGGGTTCAAAGCAGACGTATCGTTTCACGGGACCGGACGGACTTTTTACACATGATATAAAGACACTTATTAGCGAAGTGTCTCCTGGCGGAGAGGCACTGATAGAATCAGCGATGAGAGAAGGAAAACGTGACCGCCAACGTCAGAAGTTGTCGGATATTGCCACCTATTCGATGGCACGAGTTGCGAAGCTTCCTTCAGCTGTTCAAGATTTCAACGCACGACCCGGTATTTATCTGGTAAACGTTTCCGAAGGTATTAAAAAAGCTCAAGATCAGGTTAGAGCTTACTACGAAGCCGTTAATAATGGAAAAAAACGAGTGGGAGTATTCTTTGGATCGTTTGATCCCATTCATGAATCGCATTTACGAACCGCAGAAGTTGCAAAGGAACTTTATAATTTAGAGAAAGTTATTTTTGTTCCGACCGGTGCCACTCCTGTTCACGGAAAGCATCATCTTTTTTCTCCTGTGGAACGAGCTGCTTTCATCGAACGAGAAATTAAAAACAAAGAAGGCCTTGAAGTCTATCGAGGTGAAGTCGAATCCAAGACAAAATTTTCCAGTGATACTTTAGATTCCATCAAGGCCAGTTTAAGCCTAGATACCGAAATCGTCATGATTGCCGGAGAAGATGCTTTTGCCACTTTGTGGGGCTGGCACCATAGTGAAGATCTGATTAGCAAATACAGTTGGATCGTTACAAAACGTAATGGTGGTAGTGGTGAATTAAGTCTTCCAGAAGGTCTTCTTGAAAAATTTTACGACCGAGTCGAAGGAAGCAAACAGCATATGGTCTCAAGAGAGGGCGGACACTTCATAGAATTAGTTGATTTTAGAGGGCCGGTCATTTCATCGTCGATGATTAGAAAATCTTATGAACGGGTCGATACCGTTTCTCATCAAGTAGATACTCAAAAAACCTTTTGGAAGGGAATGCATGGGCAGGTAGACGGACCACTTGCCGTTAAAGGTACGCCAGAAATTACTGAAAATGTTGCGACTTTGGCTGAACTTTCGCTGGTTAGCCCTCGCATGAAAGCGATTTCTAGCATGGATGCACATCAGCGCGCTGAAACTCGCAATCCAAAATTGAATCGCGAATTTCATAATGATCCTGAAACGGGAAAAATGAACTTCGAGAAAAATTATATGAATTTTCCGCCACATGGAATGGCGGGAGAAGAGGGCCCTGTTGGAGATTCTCGAATTCCCGAGGTGGCAAATGTCTTCTCGAAACAATTGATCGTTCCTCATCATCGCGAAATTGCAGGAGATCAGCTTGAGCTCACGCCTTTTTCTGTAGCGGATCATAAGGATCTTATTCGAGATCCAAGCGTCGAAGTGGTCATTCAAAAAAATGGCGAAGGTTCGTATGGATTTGACGCCAATAAACATTCTGCAGAAATGATCAAACTGATCGCGCCGAAGCGCATTGTTGTTTACGGAGTGGCAACCGACTTTTGCGTCGCGTGTGCTGTGAAATGGTATCGATCTCAGGGCCATGAAGTCTGGCTTGTGACCGACGCGATTGCGGGAGTTTTTCCTGAGCTCACGGATACAAAATTAAACGAAATGAAAGATAGCGGAGTAAAATTTGTAACGACGGCTCAGGTTGTTGAAGAATATAAACCAACACCCGATTGGAAGCCTTCGTTTAAATGCGCGGGTGCGGTGAAGGCGTTAGGAATGGCGGTGAAATTATGAAAATAAAAATGGCAGTATTAGCTTTTCTTTTTTTAATTGGAGCTTTAAGTGCTCAGCAAGCTCCAAATATTAATCTTCGAGACTTCGGCTTCTATCGAGTTGCTGCTGTCTCGCCGGTTGTCCATATCGGAGATCCCATTGCAAATGCAGCGGAGCATTTAATTCTCGCAAAAAAAGCTGCCGGAGAAGGAGCTTCTGTCATTGTATTTCCGGAGGAGAGTCTTGGCGGCTACACGGCTGAAGATCAATTCTTAAATGAGCAATTCATATTACAACAAAAAAAATCACTTAAATGGCTAGTTGAGCAAACAAAAGATCTCGATGCAGCGATTGTGGTTGGAGTTCATTTCAGAACTTTTGACGGTCGCTCCTATAATACAGGTGTCGTATTTTCAAAGGGAAAAATCTGGGGTGCAGTTCCTAAAATTAACTTACCCAATTATGGAGAATTTTATGATCGAAGATGGACGGTATCTGGTGCATCCATAAATGAAGTCATAGACGATCCAATTCTTGGCAAAATTTTTTTGGGGAGCAATCAACTATTTCGCATTCATGAACTGATCTTTGGCGCAGAAATTTGCGAGGATGTTTGGGCAGGAAATACTCCAAGTACGGAGCTTGCCCACGCAGGAGCCAATCTCATTGTCAATCTTTCGGCGAGTAATGAGACTGCTGGAAAGGCCACGTTCAGAAAAGGATTAATTGAACAAACTTCTGCAAGGTTATTGGCTGCCTATCTTTATTCAGCGGCGGGTCCAACAGAATCAACTAAAGATACAGTCTATGGCGGGCACTCCATGATTTATGAAAATGGAACGCGACTCTCCGAAGCAGAGCGATTCGAATTCGAACCGCAAATTACTTATGCTGATATTGACGTTCAAAAACTCAATCACGAACGTGCGCGAAATATGACTTTTGGTGAAACAAAATTCGATCGTAGCAAAACGACGATTCACGATCTTAATGTAAAAGCAGATCTCTTTGATCTTCGAAGAGATTATTCTCCTTACCCATTTGTTCCTGCGAACTCGAATGATTTGAATGAACGCTCTCAAGAGATTTTTAATATTCAAGTGACGGGTCTTGTAAGGAGAGCCAAAGCCGCTCAATCAAAGTCCTTTGTGATCGGTGTTTCGGGAGGACTTGATTCCACCTTGGCTCTTCTCGTTGCAATTGAAGCAGCAAAAAAATTAAATTGGTCTAGTCACCAAGTGATTGCCGTTACGATGCCTGGTTTTGGGACAACAACAAACACGAAGAATGCCGCAAAGGATTTGTCCGAAGTACTTGGAACAACTTTTAAAAGCATTTCAATTGTGCCGTCTGTCACACAGCATTTCGTAGACATCGGCCACGATCCGAAGGAGTTAAATTTTGTTTACGAAAATGCTCAGGCAAGAGAAAGAACCCAAATTCTTTTTGACCTTGCGAATAAGCATGCAGGACTTGTTGTTGGAACCGGAGATTTATCTGAGCTCTGTGTTGGATATTGCACCTATAACGGAGATCATATGAGTGGTTACGGAGTGAACTCCGGCGTACCCAAAACTCTGATTAAGCATCTCATTCATTGGTACACGGAAACCAAAGCAGCTGCAGAAGCGAAGCCCGTTTTGAAATTTATCTCTAGAAATGATATTTCCCCAGAACTTTTGCCACCATCAGCGGAAGGAAAAATTGTTCAGAAGACCGAAGAAATTTTAGGAAGATACGATATTATCGATTTTGTAATAAGATATTATCTTCGAGACGGTTTTAGTTCGATAAAAATTTATTATCTAGCGAGCAAAGCTTTTCAGGGCATTTATAGTCAGGCCGAAATTCTAAAAGGGATAACTTCCTTTTACGATCGATTCCCAAAAAACCAGTTTAAACGAACAACCGCACCGCCAGGGCCAAAGGTGGGGAGTATCTCAGTTTCACCTCGTGCCGATCTTAGACTTCCGGATGAAGCGGAATGCGGGTGGATGCTTAAAGAATTGCATGCATTTATTGCAGATAAAAAATTATGAAATATTTGCTTCTAATTTTCTGCGCATTATCAATTTGTTCTGAGTCCTACGCTCAAGACAAAGTCATCATCGGGATTCGCGGAAATGAAGCAGCAAGCCGCTGGTTTGCAAAATCGACTCCCGATTCAATTTTGGCTGAAGATAAAACAACAGAATTCGAAAGCGGAACGACAGATGTAAAGATCTTTACATCGCTAGCAAATAAATCCGTTCTGATTGTTCTGCCAAAGACCTTTACGCCGAATACGTTGATGGAAGCTTTGATCAAGACGAGAATTGCAAAATCAAACGGTGCTCGATCGATTGAAGTCTATTCACCGGTGGCACTTTCGAGCGTGGACGTCGTCGATGCTCAAGGCGCTCGAATCTTTTTGCCACTTCCTTCGATGTTTGCGATTGCAGGTGCTGAGTTTGTGAACGAGCAAGGTGGTATACGCACCGGGCTCTCTCCAGAAAATATGAGTCTCTTTAAAAAAGAAGAACCCAAAAAATCTTTTATTTTCGGCGACGATCATCCGGAATTGCGTGATGAGCTTTCTGAAATTCTGAACATACCAGTCTTAAAAGATATAAAAGGTGATCTTTCGGGAATGCATATTTTTTATATTGCACCGTTTATGGTTCCAGCGAACGAAGTCCTTTTGAAACAAATGAGCGTAGTTAGATATCTCATTACAAAAGGGGCGCGGATTCATTTCGTAAGTACTTGCCTTGCTTATGGAAGAGCCGATCGAATGAACGGTCCTGGTACGACGGTTTCAGGGGCCTTAGTCGTAAACGAAATCGAAGGGTTAGGAATCGAAGGAACTTTCATCATTCGAGCGCATGCGGCTCAGTCGGAAGGTTTTTTCAGAGGCCCCGTCACTCACTTATCTGGGCAAAATACAATTCTTCCTTATTTAATGAAACGAAAAGTGACCCGCATAATGGCGCCAGATAACGGCGCTCTTAAAGAATCTACAGAGATCGCCGACAAAATTGGGGCAAGCATCGGGGGCGTTAATAAAATCCGAAATAAAAAAACTAAACAAATCAAAATCGTTGCCATTTCAGCTTCCTACCTGGATGAAAAGAAGGTTTCACTCCGGGGAAAAGTTGTCGCTATGCCCGATGATGAAACAAACACGGGGAGTACTCAAGACGAAGGGGCAACTCGGATTAAAAAGGAAAAAAGACCGAAAGAAATAATCGCGGTGGTGATTCATGTCACTGGCACGGCAAAAGCTGCTATCGAAAGCAAAGCGATTCAAGAACTGGTAGTAACGAACACCGTGCCTTTATCAAAAGAGGTTCGAGACAATAAAAAGGTCACAGTCCTTTCGATCGCACCAGAACTCGCCGAAGCACTAAAGCCATTCGTGATTGCAAATTGTGCCGATCGCATTAGAAAAATAGCAAAATAATTTTGCGAGCCTGGGCGATCAGCGCTTGGGGATTTCCCAGTTGGGCTCTCCGGATTCGGTTTGGCTCAAACCGACGATCAACGCTCCGTCGAGTGTGAATGCAGAAGAGAAATTTTCACCGCCGGTTTTCAAGCTGATGAGAATGATTTGTTTATCTTTTATTCTGATCAGTCTGATTGTAGTAGGCGTGTCGGTTTGTTTAAAATCTCTTTTCCATTTTGCATAAGTTGAACGTGCTTCACCTTTCAGGCGATTCACATAGAAATCATCCGATGCGTTTGAAACATCAAACGCATCATCTTGGCTTTCAAGAAATATTTTTACTTCCTCAGGTGTTGCAGGACTCGGGTCAACGAACATAACAGCGCGCAGACCCGTGCCATAAGCCTTCGACTGAATGGAGATCTGATTTAATATTCGACCCATAACTCCTGGCGCTGCATTCATTCTGTATAGAACAGTTTTTTCGTTATCGGTGGCTGAAATTTTCTCAAATTCTATTTTTAAGCCCATTACAGGCGATTGTTTATTAACCAAACTATTGAGAGTAAAAATAGGACCCGTTTTTATATTTGGAGAAATTCCTTCATCTGAAATAATGACCCATATATTCCGTGGAGTGATCGCATCGACTGACATCAAATTATTTATAATCGTCTCTCTAATTGATTTTGCATCTGTACCCGACCAAAACGAATCTATTGTAAGCTTTTTCACATCTTTGCAACCAGCAGCGTCAATTTGAAATGACTTAGAGGTTAGAACTAATAAAAAAAGAATGGCGAATGAGATGGTTTTCATTGGCCACTTAAATCATGTCTAAACCTTGAGAGTCTAGAACATAATGATCTAGAGACTCTGATTATTGGACTGGTGCAAAGAAGCTGACCGGCTACTGAATGATTATTCCTAAGTATTTCTTTAGCCATCCGCATTTTTTATTTATTTTTTAAGGAAGCCTCGTCGAATAAAAATTTGTAATGAGAGATGCTAATCTGGATCTTGGTAATTTTTGAAAAAGGAAATACCATCTTAAGGCAATCTGGATGTCCTTTGGAAATGTCGTCAGCCAATGATCTAAATTCCTTATTGAGATCCGTGCTTTCGTTCTTAGACTTATTTCGAGCGCATTTTCCTGACTTTGAATACGTGTTATATCGGACATCAAATATTTGCTGGTTACTCCTTGTGATTCTGGATATCTAACGTCACGATTTTCTCTAAGCTGTCGACGGATGCCTATTTCGAGTCGCTTTCTGAATCTAGGAATGCCTGCTGTTCCAGTGCTGTCGAGTTTAATAAGCTGTAGGATTTGCATGATCTCATCCATTTTTTGAAAATGTTCTGGATCAGACGAAAAGACATACTGCCACTCTTCCCAATTCTCGGGAATCCATCCCCGGGTTTTCAGCCGTAGGTATAGTTTTTTTTCTGCCGCCGACTTGGGAACATTATGAGGGCGAAGAATACCGCCACCCGGAAAGAAATAATTTACAAAATCACCCTTTCGATCTGCGATTTGATCCATAGTTTCTCCACTTTCTTGTTTCAAGAAGAAATCATAAAGATCCGATCGAAGGTCCTCATCCCCAGGTCGCAAAGGTTTTATTTTAATTTTAGAAATTTTATCTGCAAGAATCTTCTGATCTTGCACCATCCACTCGCGTCGGAAGCTTCCAAAATCACGGTCGATTCCCCATCGTCGGTACTTTCGAATGAGGTCACGTTCCTCAGAATCTAATAGAAAGAACGCCCATGCCTGTTTTATTTTCGCCTCTTGAAATTGCAAGTCCTTCATCCAGTAGTCGAGCTGCTGTTTTTGTTCCTGTTTAAGTTGAATGTTTTTTCCCCAGTATTCAGGATTTTCACTTGATGAACGATAATTTGCGACAGACCAGTTTTTTATTTGTAGTCGACGGCTTAGAATCTGTTCTTCTTCAGTGATTGAGTTTTTTGTACTTCGATTGATTGCACTGCCAGGAAAAAATCGGCCGTTGTTTCTTTTTGTGTGGAATTTGAAAAAGGCGATTAGATCTTCGGCAACTTTCTCATCAGATCTTTGTGCCAGAAATGAGTCGCTTCGTATTTTTTTAGTCGAAGGCTCTATCAGTTTTGGAAGCGCCTCGACGCAAGTGCCAGGCATTTCTTGCACCTCCGATCGTT
>JAQBPA010000042.1 GCA_028287765.1 Bacteriovoracaceae bacterium | reverse complement strand
ACGTGTTTGTGGTAAAAAAAGGAAAACTTTTCACACCCTCCGTTGAGACCGTTCTTGAAGGCGTCACACGAGATACGATTTGTCATATCGCCAAGGATCTCAAAATTGAAATTCTAGAAAGACGGATTACCCGAGACGAGCTTTATAATGCCGATGAAGTTTTTCTTTCTGGAACAGCTGCCGAAATTACTCCTGTATCGGAAGTCGATATGAGAAAAATCGGAACCGGAAAGCCAGGGGAAATGACGGGAGAAATCCAAAAGAAATTTCTGGATATTATTCACGGAAAAAATCCAAAATATCAATCATGGGTGACCGTCGTTTGAAAATCTGGTCTGAATTTTTTTCGACCACGGTTCTCTGTTTACTTTTATCAGCTTGCATAAGTGAAAAAGGCGGTCCCGTCGTAGAAGTTCCGAAGACTTTCTTTACCTCATCGCTCCCTCCCAAAACACTTCTCATCGTCTCTGAGCAGTTTCTTGAATATCAAAAAGGATATTCGTTAAAGGTCCGAGATCATTCGCAGGGAATTGCTGTGACCGATTGGGCTATGGATGCGCCGGATCAACGCCACCGAATTACTTTGCGAGCAGAAGTCGCCATTAAAGGATCTATTTTATCGACGCATACAGAAACTCAGGTCATGGAAAATGACAACTGGGTTGAACTTCCGAGCAGTGGCCTCAGCGAGTCAAAGCTTTTAGCTGAACTCAAAGATTATATCGAACATACGGCGTCGTCTCGTTCAAAAACTTTGGATCATTAACCATGGCTGACGAAAATAGCCAGGATCCCTCTCCAGAAAAGTCTGCCAATAAATTTGGCCGCTACACGGTGGTTGAACCGCTTGCCAAAGGCGGGATGGCTCAAATTTATAAAGCCCGAACGGCCACGGGAAAAACTTTTACCCTTAAAAAAATTCTAAAAGACTATTCTGAAAACACCGAATTCATTCAAATGTTTTTGGAAGAAGCAAAAATTTCGCTTTCACTTAAGCATCCGAATGTGATTCGCGTTCTTGATTTTGGGCAGCTCGATGGAAGTTATTTTTTGGCCATGGAATATGTTTTTGGCCGAGACGTAAGTGCGCTTCTAAAAAAATGCGCTGAATCGCGACTCTATATTCCTCTCGAAGTTGTTTGCCATATTATCTATCAATGCTGTCTCGGTCTTGATTATGCGCATAATCAGCGTGATTCGTTCGGCACCCCGCTCGGAATTATCCATCGAGACATTTCGCCGCCGAATATTCTGGTGAGCTATAATGGGGACGTTAAGATCCTCGATTTCGGAATCGCGAAGGCTCTCAGTAGCTCGAAGAGCCGGGAAGAGACGAGGTCTGGAATTCTTAAGGGCAAATTTTCTTATATGTCTCCGGAGCAAGCTTCCGGAAAGCCGCTCGAAGCTCAAAGCGATATTTTTAGTTTGGGAACCGTTTTTTATGAACTTCTAACAACTCGAAATCTCTTTTATGTCCCCGATGAAATTGAAACGCTCGAACGCGTTCGAAAGGCACAAGTGCAGCCTCCGAGTAGAGTTCGAAAAGACATTCCTGCTGAGTTAGAAAAAATCGTCATGAAGTCGTTATCCTTGAAACCTAAAAATCGATTTCAATCCTGTGCAGAAATGTCTGAAGCCATATTAAAATTTCTGCACAATTATTATCCTCGAAGTGATACGAGATCCGTTGCCAAATTTTTGCGCGGCGTTTTTTCTGTCGACTTTCAGAATCGATTTCAGCCCTCTATTTCAGACGGCTGGCAAGACGTCCTCGAAGTGGGAGGAGCTGACGACTCGCTGATGTTAGATGTAAGAGAGTCGCGGGCCGATTACCGTTCGGTAAGAACCGGGCAACAACCCATCCAATGGCATCAACGCGTTCTTTATGATCCAAAGACGACGGCCATTCTTAAAAGCAATCTGCTAAAAATGAGTGGAATCGCGGCCGTGCTCATTCTTCTCTTCACTTTTTTTATGATCTATCGCTCGGGCAGTTTTGATTCTTTTTTTTCGTCTAATACTTCCGACGCCCCGGCGGAAGTGGAACTTCCCGTCGACAGAGCCAACGAAAAGCAGCTACAAAATCCAAAGGGCAGTTTTGCCGATCTCGTCGATCAGGCCTCCAAAGCGGAAGACAAAGGTGATTTTGAAACTGCCCTGAGACTTTATAATCGAGCTCTAGAGATCAATGCCTTCGAAACATCTGTTCAAGCAAGAAAGAATTTCATGCTCATCGCGCTTGGAAATTTTGACGATGCCTGCCCTTGGTTTCAGCAAAAATCGGAGCTTCCTTCCGAGGACAAAATTCTCTCGACCGCCATTTGCGAAGAAGCGTCGGGAGATATTCCTCGAGCGATGGCGGCCTATTCCGATTTCTTATCAAAATTTCCGGAAGAACGCCGCGTCGATCGCGTCAGATCCGTCATCACATCACTTAAAAAGAAGTGGAAACGCTGAAGAAAATCTCCGCAGTTACTCATTCGAAGATTTCGAGTGCATGAGCATTTTTGCACCCTCTATATTAATTGAAAGTTTTATTTCATTCGAATCGTCCAAATTTTTACCATTTTTTTCAGAATTGAAAGAAAGAACCTTTGTAGCAAGAAAATCGCCATTCAGAGGAACGAGTTGATCAAATTTCCAAAAGATTTTTCGTGGGACAGAGCCTTCGCTCATTCCAAATTGATGGGCGATCCATCCATTTTCGCCGTCTTTCGAAAGAATGAACCTCATAAGTACTCCGTTGATCGCATTTTCCCGTTTTAGATCCAAGCTCTGATTTTGAGGGGCCTCTTTCAACTTAACGAGAGCATAAATTTGACTGCCCACTCCGGTTTCGGGATCGGGCGTGGTGATATCCGACATGACAGCTTCAAAACGTGATGTATCAATTGATTTTTCAATTTCGGATTTTAAATTTTCACGATGATATAAACGGCTCACGCTTTCGGAATCGAGGTTAGGCTTTTGCCCCTTTTCTTTTTTATCGAGCTCCACTTGAGGATCGGGTTTTTTAAAAAGTTGAAGTGCGCCTAATCCAAACGCCAATCCCACACCCATTGTCGGTAAGCCTAGTGAGAGTTTTCGAACGGCTTTTCCGCAAGAAAGGGCCGTCGGATTAATGGAAGATCCAAGGAGTCCCGATTTTAAATCGGCATTTTTTTGGATTTGGCGATTGGCCATCAGCCAACCTCTAAAAACCGAGGGTCTACCAGAAAACGAATTTAAAATTTGTTCTTCATTCCTTCTTTGCCACCAACCGTAGATGCGAAGTTTTATTTCTGGCAAAGCAAAAATCCCTCGATCATTTTGAAATTTATCACGAATGCGTTCGTCTATTGAATAGGTGTTGATTTCATCCAGGGCCTTTTTGAGAAATGCTCGCCACTCTTTTTCGTCTTCTTTGAAACCTTCAATATTCGCGTAAGCTCTCTCCGAATGCTCCACCGCTCTCTTCACTTTCATCTCTTTTTCAACTGCCTGATTGAGAACAGGCTCAGATATTTGGTGAAGATAATCTGCTCGCGCTCGTCCTTTCATGAGCACCGATTCAAGGACAGTATCCATTTGAGCCCACTCCATTTCATTTCCACCATGTCTAAGAAAAGCCGCTTTGAATTGAGCACGCTTTTCTGTTTGGTTTCGAAGTTGCCAGAGCGCATCGACAAACATTTGAGGAAGACTCTTGATTACCTTATCTTGGTCGTCCGTAACTTTCATTTTTGGAGTGCGTCCGAGCATCGAAATCGTTTTTCGTACGATTTCATCTCTCCAGCTCGCCCACTCTTTCGGTCGATTTTTAAACATTTGGTCTTCAAGATCTTCGAAAGGCCGTGGAAACCAAGTCTCAACGCTCACCCGATCATGAGTAGGAGTAAAAGTAAGTTTTAATAAAATCGCGAAGAGAATGCCCAAACTACCCACCGTTTGCGCTGACTGCTTCAGAGTTTTTTTATCGTCGTCATCGTCGTAATTAAAAATATTTTGAAATCGTCCCCGCTTCGAGATTTGAGCAAGCTTATAGGGCCGAGTTTCTTTAACAATATCTCGTAAGTTCTCTGCCTTCGGATCGCTCGAGTCGGTCACTTCAACTTGAGTCTTTTTGGCTTTAGATGTGAGAGTGTCGAGATCTGCTTTTTGCCATGCATAGGCTGGCGGATTTTCGCCTGCACGAATTTTCCGATCGAGAACATTGATAAATGCAATTTCAGAAAGTGTAAGCTCGTCGTATTGAGGCAAGACAGATGTCTTCACTATCTGATCGAGCCAAAGAGCTTCCCGCTGCGATTTCGAAAAAGCAGTTTTTTCGTAAGGTGTATACATCCGATCTTTTTTGTAATTTCCATCAGATAAATATGTTCGAATTTTAGACAGCGAATCCAATTTAGAATTCACTCGGTAGAAAGGATCCACTTCAAGAAGGCTCAAATCGAGAGAATCCTTCGACTCCATCCGCCGCTCAAAATCACTCGCCGCCTTCCGATCCTCCGGAGTCTCTCCACGTCGAAGCGAATCTAAATCAAGCAAAGTAAGTCCATAAATAAGAAGAGCCTTCTCCTTATTCGAAAAGGTGCCAGGCACGGTGCCAGGTGTGGTGCCAGGCACCGTTGGCTGTAATTTTTTTCTGAGAGCTATCCAATCGATTTCGAATTCTTTTGAAAGTTGGTCGGAGCGCCAGGTTCCTTTCAGGGTTCTAAGTAAGAGCACTCCGACATAAGGGGTTGAAAAGAACTTTTTTGCGTCTTCGAATTGATGTTCAAGTCGATCTTTGGCAACTGATTGTACGGGAGATGTTTCTTCGAGAGCTTTTAAAATTTCGTGTGGAAAAATAAAAATTTCAGGAGCGATATTTGAAGAACTAAAAATATCTCGAGCATCCCAAACTTCGGCCGCTTTGACCCGAGTCGAACTCACGACAGCGAAAATGAATGCAAATAAAACCATTCGTCTCATAACCGTATTAAGTGCATAAATTGTGCCAAATAGAAAAGGTCTAAAACGGCCTATTAGCAGCTTATAAGACGGAAGAAATGGGACAGGCTTAACACAGTACTGTCCCTTCAAAGTCCGAAAACGAACCCCTATTTAAGAAGAGGAACCAAGGCCCGATAATTAATTTTTCCAGTTCCGAGCGTAGGAAGTTCGCTAATTCGGACGAGCCGAGAAATTCTACTGAGTCCCGAAAGGCCGGTTAAAATTTGGCGATTCACGTCGTTTACATTAATCGGAAGTCTTGTCACAACAACAAGCTCTGTTCGCTCCTTTGATTTGTCTGCAATCACTGCAAGATCTGGCCCTTCTACCGAATCAAAAAATTGCCTTTTAAGAATGGTTTCAATGGCCGTAAGAGAAACCATTTCTCCACCAATTTTTTCGCATCTCGCGAGACGATCTTTGAAAGCAAAATAACCTTCGGAATCAATTCGAATAATATCGCCTGTCCTATAAAATTGCTTTCCATTCATTTCTTGAAAAGGAGACGGACCTGAGTGATTCAGATAGCCATTCATCACGCTCTCACCTCGAACGAATAAAATTCCTTCTACATTTTTATGGCTTACCTTAGGCGCGATCAGATTTCCGCCTTGATCGACTTGTCCCTGCCCTTCCGAAATTATTTCTCCAGAATCAGGATGAGCGAGAACGAATTCTACCCAAGGCAGAGGAAATCCAAGAGTACCGAATTTTATTTTAGAAACCGGGTTTAAGCAAATGATGGGCCCTGCCTCCGTAATTCCGTAGCCTTCGCCGATTTTTGCCTTTGGACATTTTTGCTTTAAAAGTTCAATCACTGATTTCGGAAGAACATCTCCACCCGTTATGATTAATTGCAGACTTCGCAACTGATTGGCGTCCGCTTTATCTAAAATTCTTTTTATAAAATCTGGAATTCCTGCCATATGAGTTGGTTTGTAGGCGGCAATGATTTTGGCATTCATCACTCCGTCTTTGGGATCGGGAAAGTAAACGATCGGAACGCCGAGCATGAGCGGAATGACTTGCATGACCGTACTTCCGAAGGAATGAAAGGGCGGCAAAAAAGAAAGAAGTCGAGTTTGCTCGGTAAACGCGCCGCAACTGAGCGAGCCCTCAACGTTCGAAAGATGATTTTTTTGACTGAGAGGAACACACTTGGGAAGATTTTCTGAACCGCTTGTAAATAAAATAACCGAAGTGTCTTTAATCTTAGCATTTTTAAGACGCCGAATTTTGAGAGGATTATAAGTAGCCAGTCGAGCCAGAATTTTATCGCGAAGAGTGACTGAAGTCTTTAAAGACTCCACAAAAAAGAATCTATCTTGGTAGTCAGATAGATTCACGTTTTGACCACGAAGTTTATCGATCAATGTTTTGGACGTGATAATCGTTTGAACGCCCGATGAATCAATCTGATATCGAATATTTGCTTCACCAGTCGAAAAGTTGATCTGAACAGGAATTTTTTCTGCAAACTGCGCTGCCAAAAATATCGAAGTCGCCGCAACTGTCGCCGGTAACATAAAAGCAACTTTTTCGGCAGGCATTTTTTTGATGACCGGTATCAAAATAAATGCCGAAGTAAGTAAGTCGCGATAAGTTAAGGCTCCCGACAATTGATCCGCCATGATGACCATCGAGGGCTGACGAAGCGCCTGCTCGAGAATTCCTCTCGCAACCGTGTCGACCTTTGGCATTTGAATCGGCTTTGGCTTCGACTCACTCCATTTTTTAGGTACGGCTTTAAGCTCCACTTCTCCAGAGAGAACTTGCCCGCTCGCGGCCGCCATTAAATCAGCAACCGTTTGAATCGCTTCTACATTCGGCTGAGGGACACCGGATTGATGTTCAGCCCATAAAATTAAATCCAGTCTCGAAAGAGAATCCATGCCAAGATTTTCTTGAATCTTCATGGTCTCGTTAATTTCTTCTTTCGTATTTAGCTCTTTGCGAAGTTGAGCGATGACCATCGCTTTCACATGCTCAGAAATATCTTTAGTAGAAGTATTATTCGAAAATTCAATCACCCGTGGTTCGAGAACAACTTTAGACCTGCAGCCTTGAGTCAAAATGTAACGAGGCACCCAGGTATTCGGGATCACTTTGGAATTATAAAAAGATTCTAAATATTGATTAATAAGTCGTGCATCTCCGCCTCTCGGAAAGTCGGTCGCCTCAATGACTTTAATTTTTACTTTTCGCCTGGGTCCAAAAAAAACCCCATTACCGAGAATATAAGGAAAGCCACTCAAAAAAGCTTCGCCGGCATTCGGATAAGCCCCGGTCGCACCGTAAGTAAACGCACTTCCCCAAATGCCTTCTGTTTTAATTAAAAGAATATTTGCTTCCGGAGCAGCATCGATAATTTGTTTAACGCCCGATCGACTCCCTAACCATTCTTTGGCTGTTTTTGTAATATGCCCCGAGGGATAGAGCAGAAAATTTTCACCCCGGTGAATCCCGTCAATGATCTCCTTCATAGCAGCTTCAGTGCGCTCAATGGATTCCTGCGTTCCCATCGAAATTTCTGGAATGATCACCGCATTCGCTCGCTTCGAAAACCATTTCAGACCCGGATAATCGAGAGCAATTTCTGCCATGACAGGCCGAGGTTGAAATATCGAATTAAGACTTGATAATACAATCACAGGATCGATGAGCCCTGGATGATTCGGAAGCAAGAGAGTCCCTTTTCCATTCGAGCGGGGCTTTATTTTGTCGAGACCTTCCGTTTCTATTTTGTAACGGAGTTTAAGAATATTTCGAACGGTGAAAAGCGTTAAGTTTTTTCCAAAACCAGTGGTGGTCGTTGTCATTTGGAAATAGTGCCTGTGGATATGCTCATGGCTAACAACAAATTTTGACCGAAGATAAAAAAGACAGCAAGATAAGAAAATCGCGCAAAGGCAAGAGTCTCTCACTCAAACGGGGCAATATTTAGTCCAAAAACTCTCCTATGATCGCTGCTGAGGCCTATTTGAAGCGAGATCATTTTCTGAAATACCTCGATGCGGCACGGATCTTGCATTAATCCTAACAAATGATCGAAAAGTTTTTAATTGGGTCCAGCCTTCTTTTAAGTTCATTGGTTGCTTCGCCTGGTTTTTCAAATATCCTTTGTAAGAATGATTTGATTGAACTTCAAGCAAGCTTTGCCATCAAAGGAAGAGTTCATCATCCCATCATTATTTTCGAGAACAAAATTTTGGCTATCGCCGAAGGCTATATGAACTCTGCCTATCTTCTCGACCGAACGGCTTCAATGCACTCTGAAAGAATTCACGTAGAACCCATCTCGGAATCTATGCGCGATCTTTACGCTTCGGCTTTTTTTGACAAAGATCATTTCGTCATTGGAGCAGAACAACTTTCTTATTTTGATTCTAATGGAAAAAATTTAAAAGACATCGAGACAGCTCGCCCTATTTCCGCAGGGCCACTTATGAGACATGATGGATCTGTCGTCGTCGCTTCCGGAAGTCAGGAAGGACAAATTGAATTCATCAGTCCTGACGGAAAAGTAACGAAAAGTATTCAATTGAAGTATCCAGCATCTTGGCTCGGCCTACAGCCAAACAAAAGCGAATCAATCCTCGCGCAAGGTCGTGGATATCTTTATTGGCTTGATCCCGAAGGAAATATAACAAAGTCATTTCAGGCCAAAGCGGCCTCTTACGCTCCACGGATTTCAGAAAAAGGAGTTATCGCATGGCCAACCGACTCCGGAGTTCTTTATTTATTTTCACCGAGCGGGCAACCCTTAGCCGAATTCGAAGCGTTCGAAGAAGTTTATATTCCAGATCACGGCCTCATAAAAAAAAGCGAAAGTATGAGCTCGCGACCCGCATTTCTTAAAAATGGAATGTTGGTGGTTGTTGGAGGAACTAAAAACGGAATCACTGGCGAAGACGCGAGACCTCGAGGTCATGTTCATTTTATGAACGCTTATGGTGAAGAAAAAGCTCCGATAACAAAGATAATCGGACGATCTTATGTATCACCTGAAGTTCTTGAAGACGGAACCATTGTGAATGTTGCCGAAGAAGTTTATTTCTTTGATTCGAATGGAAATCTAAAGGAAAAATTTAAACGCGGGACGGACAGTCACTACACACGACTAGCTGCTCTCTCAGGAAGTCGAGTCGCCGTCGCAGAGATGACACATTCAAAAGCTGAATCAACACGGGATGCAAAAGTGATTATTCTAAATGCATCGGGCCAAGTCTTGGGGGAATTTCATACAGCACACGACGGCATTTCTCGTATTCAGCAAATCGGTAACGGCACAATCGCTATCGCAGCTTGGAATAAACACTCAGATGACGACACGCTCTTTATTCTAAAATTGAAATGACAGGCGACCCAGTTGACCACAGCCCTTCAATCAAATGCTGTGATTTGCCGGCTTAACGGTTTTTTCGCTCGGCAAAGCGAAGGCCAAAAGAAAAGTAAGTCCCAATAAACCCAAAATGACGAAGAGAGTATTTCCAAATGCTTCTACATAATGGTTCGTAGAAAAATTTGATCCAACGAAAGTAAAATAAATAGTTCCGATCACAGCGATTCCAAGTGACATTGACATCTGTTGAACGGTGGATAAAATTCCTGATGCTGAGCCAACAAGCTCTGAATTCTTGATGCCAGAAAGAATAAGACCAAGAAGAGGGGGTTGCGTAAATCCTTGGCCAGTACCGTAGGTGATGAGGCCGATCAAAATGGAAGCCGTCGTGATATCAGCGCCTTGTCTTCTAGACTGAACAATGAGCCAGATGATCCCAATCATCATGATCGTTGTGCCGAGATGGACGATATATTTTCCTAATTTTTGTACGAGCTTCGAAGACAAAAGAGAAGCGATTAGAAATGCCGCGCCGAAGGGAGAGAACATCAATCCCGTTTTCCTTTCATCAAAATGAAGGCCCATCTGCATATAAAGTGTGAGTAGTAAAAGCGTGGCTAAAATTATCAAGAAAAAGAAAAATCCCACAAGGAGGCCCAAAGTGAACTTTTTGTTGTAGAAGATGGAGATTTCGATAAGTGGTGATTCATGCCGATCTGATTTTATTTTTTCGTACCGGGTAAATATAAAGAGTAGCACCGCTCCGGCCGCCAAAAAGATCCACATATAAAATGGCCAGTTCTCTTGTCTTCCCATTGCGAGCGGATAGATTAAAAGTCCAATAGCAACCGAAATAAGACCTGCACCGATGAGATCAAGTTTTACGCAGGACTGAGCTCGTGATTCTGTAACCCATTTCCAAATGAGCGGACTAACCAAAATGATGACGGGTAAGTTTAAAAGAAAAATGGGACGCCATTCTAGACCGAAGAGATTTGCTTGAGCGAGTGCTCCACCGATAATATTTCCACAAATATTTCCTAGACCAATCGTCATCCCAAAAAATGAAATGGCGAGTTGTCGCTCCTTTCCTTGAAACATGATCTGAATAAGAGAAAGAACTTGCGGAAGCATAAGCGCAGCTCCGAGTCCTTGAAAGACTCGAGCGATAATTAAAAAAAAGGGACTAGGTGACAAGCCGCACGCAAGCGACGCACAAGCAAAAACTGCTTCGCCGATCAGGAGCACGCGTTTTCTTCCAAAGAGATCTCCCAATCGGCTTCCTGTAATAAGAGCAACAGCAAAAGCAATTCCGTAAGCTGCTAAAACAAGATCCACTTCGGCAAAATTTGCATGAAGGCCGGCGCGAATGGCTGGAATAGACACATTCACAATATTGAAATCGAGAGCAATGAGAAAAATTCCACCGAAGAGAATAAGGGCTAATGCCGCCCATTTTTGTTTAGAATCAGCCGTCACTAACTAAACAATTTCAGGTTTGATTCGATCGTCCCACTGACCTTCGTGGGATCGAGTACTGCCATTTATAGTAGGGAATTGAAGCCCCACTCGTTTTTCAGACGTGGCCATTGATTTCGAAAAGCAACATCCAGAACTCGCACCTCGCGCCAACGATTTAGTAAAATAGTCGATCGACATTGGAATAATGTCTATAAAGAACTGGAAGATATAGAAATTAAAAAGAGTAAAAAAGAAGCAGAGCTCATTCTAGAGTTGAATAAATTAACTTCTATCCATCAATACTATAATGAAATGCTCACAGAGATGCGAAGGCATAAAATTCGATAAAACGGAATCAACTCGAATTTAAAAAATGTTTCAGAACGCTTATATATCTTACCGATTGTCCGCGAAAACTCACCCTCTCAAGTAGGAAATAAAATTGAGAAGTGATCGCGCTACTTTACAATCGAAGCTGTTTGGGCTGCGCAGCTCAACGATGATCCTGGAATGAGCTGATCGTAATGCTCAAATTTTAATTTCGAAATCTCGTTAGCATTAAAGATTTTATAAGACTGAGTTTCAGTATGCCATTGTCTAGGCTGCGTCACTCCTCTTCGATCAGTATAGTAAGCATCAATGACACGAACATTGTGTTCATAATTTGGCAAACTATCGAGTGACGTATCCATCTGCTTGGCGAGTCGATACGCCGTAGTATAGCTAAAAATTTTGGCCTTATAAAATCTCAAAATATCCGATTCAATACGATTATAATTATCTGTCACCTGCTGCTTGGTAGATCCTATAGAAGCGATCTCTCCCATATTTAATTCGCGCTCAATGATATTCGGAATGTTCTTAATATCTTTTTTTATGGTTTTATAAAGTATTCTCTCATCTCCTTTAAGCGAAGGACGAAACCATTCGAATAAATTGTCATCAGCTCTGACCGAAAACGGAAGTGTCAACGATAGAGCTATAGATAAAAACATAAAATTTACTAATTTTTTTAAATTCATTTTACCTCCTTAATAAGGGGTCACATTGCCAAGCGTCGAGCAATTTGTAAATTGTTGCCTGATCGGATCATTTGTTTTTCAAGAAAAAGGCCCATGAACGCCAGAACTGCAGGCCTTTGCTCTGCACAAAAGACATTACAAGCGCATCCGCCGAACCTATAACCGACTGAGCGCCATTTACGAGCGGACTCGCTCACTCAACCCAAGATGCGAGCTCTCTCTCCACCAAAATTAAATTTGTAATACCTTTTACTCCACGCGTTCCTTCAGCGATTGCCTCGACGGCTTCACGTTGAGAGGGCCAGTCCACATTTCCCGCTAAAGTGATCCAACCACTTTCGACACTCACTTGGATCTGACTGGGCGGAATGGAGGCATTCCATTTGAGAGATTCTTCGATCGCACGCCTAATCTCAGCGTCAGAAAATTGATTCTCTTCAGAAAGTGCGACTTGAAGCTCATTTACAATGGCTTGAATTCCCAATACTCGCTCGGCGGCATTCCGCGCGAGACGCTTTTCAAATAAACTGTCCACTTTTCCATCTAATGTCACAACACCGTTTTTTACACTCACTTCGATCGTTGAATTCCTGAGCTGAGGAATTGAGCGAATCTCGCGAAGGACTTCATTTCTAATCTCTTCATCCGTTTTCATTTAATTTTCTTTCTCAAAGCCTCAAGACTTTGGCGAATTTTTACGATCAGTCCTTTATCGTCTTTATTTCGGTCGATATTTTCTCGCAGTTGCTTGAGTTCAGATCTTAAATCCGCAAGATCTTGTTTCTTCGCGTAACCAAATTCTTCTGTGAGCGTCAATTGATGAGAAGCTTCGTCCACGAGGCTTGAAACTTTCTTTCGATCAGGGTTCCTTTGATTCAACATTTGATTCGACTCATCTATCAAAGCTTCAGCTCGGATAATAGGAAGTGGAATGGCGGCTTCGGTGACCACGATACTATGAAGAGCAACCAAAAGAAGTATTTTTGCATCTTGCGTTTTATTTTGCCCAATTAGTTTTGCAGCTTGTCGAATGGCATCAGGGTAGGTCGCCATCGGAAGACTCATTGAAGATACAGTAATTTCACTCACAAAATTTCTGAGAAGCCTTCGAGCAGCCTGATATTCTTGATTATTAATAAGACTGTGAACTTGATCTGTTACAGATTTGATCGTCTTATCGTCGGCAATCAAATCAAAAACATTGGTTTCAACCACAATCGGTACAAGTGCAAGATTGGGGTATTTTGATAAAACAATTTCAAGTTTTCCAATGGCTCTTTCCAATGCTTGCGTTGCTTGCTGATTATCTTTTTGATCGAGAGCGTTAATAGCCATACGAGTTTCTTCCAGCGCCGAAAACGCTTCAGCAACGGGCTGTCCAGCTTTTTGAAGAGCATCACGACGTTCGCGCTCGATACGATCCTGCAAAGACTGTCGATTGTCTCTCGCTGGTCCCGGGCTAGGAGATCCTGTGGGGGATTGTGAAAGAACAGGAAGAGAACTCGTCAAAACAAAGTTCGCGATAATGGCAGTGGAATAAATAATAAGTGACGTTGTTTTTTTCATAACTTTTACCTCTGAAAAAATGTAAGGCCGATTTCATTTTGTTCCATGGGACGAAAGACCCTAAATTGTGACCCGAAGTACTTTGATGGATTGATACTAAAGACTGATGCCCGTTAAAAATACGGCGATAAATTAAATCTAGATTGAGAAAAAATTTCACCCGAACTTGAAAGGAGAGCGAATATGTCTGGTATTAGGATTAAAATCAAAAAGGAACGTATTCCACGGCACCGCCATCCTGGATTTTTGGCCAACGAAGATTTGACTCAGCGTGATGAAGGCAACTCGAAGTTTGGAGGGTCCGTTGGCATGACTGAAAATGTTTTAGCTTCTTCGGAAGAAGCTTCTAGTTCGCCCGATTCCAGTTCTACAGGTGAGGACACCGATCCTCTCGAAGTGCTCATTATTTTCGAAGAACAGATGAAAAAGCAGAGCCCTGAAGAATTTCGAGAAACAAACAGTGATGAGGACGAAGAAGAACGCGAAACCTATGCGACAGGAAGTGATGAACTCGAAATGGGAACAGCCTACTTAGAGGAAGCCACCGGAGGATCCACTGGCCACCATGATCCCGCATCTGCAGACGCTGAGGTTGAGGAAGTGGACGACGAAGATCGATTGTAAAATGGAGGTCTAGGAACTGATCTTTACTGTGGATCTTCGGCGTGCCTGAAAAGGCTTTTTGTCGCGCCGATTGAGATTTTTGGGTAATCAAACTCTGTGTAGAAGCGACTGTCTTCGAAAAGATTTTGATAATTCCAAAGCAAATCGCCGCGATTTAGCGATTCTGATTTTTCTATCAAATTCAGAGCGCGAATGATGTCTTCCGCTTCGTTTAAAACTTCTGAATCTTTGCTGTAAGTGAGAAACGCCAGAGAGAGCCCCATTGAATTGACCTGTAATCGATTGGAGTCGAACCTTATGCCTTCGAGAAAATTCCGAATCGCTTCCGGGAGTTCCTTTAGCGGAACCCCTTTAAATTCCATCTTTGAACGCTCAGCTGACGGAGTTTTTTGAACCTCAGTTTTGAACTGCTGCAATTCTACGGCTTCCTGGATAAGTTTTCGAAAGGCTGCCTTCTTTTTTGGATCGTCGAGTTTATTTTCAAACAATTGTGCATCCGATAAAGGCGTCCTCATCATCGCCCAACTTACGGCCGGCAACCTAAGTGGCTGATGATCAGAATCGACGATATATTGATCGTTTTTTGCATTGATGATTTCATCCGCAAGATCTGAAACTTCTGAACTTTGTGCAATAGGTTCCCATAAAAGGACAAATTTCACAGCCTTCGCTTGGCTCCACTTATGTTTAAGTAATTTTCTCAATTCACTCAGGCGAGCAGGACTTGCCGAAAGTAAAAAAAGTTCATTCAAATACTCCATCAAAAATTTTGGATTTTTTGCTACTTCGAATTCTCTAGTGAGTTCATTACTCGGAGCTCTTAATCTTGCGAATGCGATAGCGGCTTCCACTTTTCTGTCTTTGAAACCTTGGCTTATGTAAGGTTCTGCATCCGAGCCAAGAAGGTAACTGTTTTGTAGTCCCATTATTGAAAATTCTTTTATCTTAGAGTTAATTGCTGCTTCTGTGAGCTCCCTTTTGAGGATCGGCACCACTTTATCATAAAGAGACTCGAGATCCCTCCACGCCAAAATTGTTATAGGCTTCGTAATCACACGGCCTCCTACAGAAGCGACGAGAGAGTTGGTTGACGAGATATTTTTCTGCACGAATGTCGTCATCCAACCGCCAGTTGCAAATGTCTCGAGTCTCCTAAAAATTTTGAAAGCTTGGTCTCGTCCAAACTTCCCATGGAACTCGATTAAGAGAGTAGTAATAGACATATAACCCCCATTCGTAATCAAGCGGTCGATCTTCGAATCAGATGGGTCCTGGTCTAAAATAAAAGTTGTCGCGAAATTCGCTTTAGCCGAGTCTGGATCTCTTATTTTCACCGATTGCCAAAATATTTCTAAAATTTTTGCCTGCTCTTCGGAACTGACTTTAAGAAAAACCTCGGCGAGTTTGGCACCGTAATCCTCATCGTCTTTGTCTTTCTGGTAATTTTTAATGAGCTCATTGACATCGGATTTTTTTGCGGCCGCCTCAAGGGGGGACGTGATTACACTTAGAATCGGAGAAAGACGAGGACTGCATGGCCACTGCGCAATTAATAAGAAAGATAAAGCTGAAGATACGATCGCGAACACAATCTAATTGGTTGCAAGAATCATGCCGACTCGAGCCCTTGTCAATCGCAGTTCTAATGCGGCGGATGTCCAAAAACTACTGCGAATTCATGGCGAAGTGAGACATTCATATCTAGGTGAGGTTTTCGAAGGGGCTGCATTGGATTATGCAATATTTAATGAAAGAGGCACTTAAAAACTCCCCCTCTTTAGAATTTCATTCCAACTAGACGACGACGGCATTCGCGCTGTGCAGTTTATTCCTTTGCGACTCAATGCTTAGAGATTCTTCAGTTGATGATGCTTTCTGCGCTCTCGCTTGGGAAGTCTTTTGGCCACGCCCTTTTTTTTGGTCGTGACCCGAGGGTATAAGCTCGACTCATCATCAGGCTCGCCCTTATCTTCGAGATAAGGATTTTCAATCACCATCGAAATCGACGTGAGCTTTTTTAGAAATTCCTGCGAGCTTATCGAGACACAGCCGAATCTTTCTGCCTCGCGAATGACTTCGCGGTCGCTTGAGACCACAATATAAGAACCCGGAACTCTCTCGCAAGCTTCAGAAATCCATTCGTCAGCCGTGACCTCGGCATCCGTAAAAACCACCGACATTTCTCCAAACTTATCTCGTTTAGGAAATCCAGAAGCCGCGCCGGACCCATCAAAAACGATGGTGATTTCCATTTTTTTTTGGACTTGGTAGTCATGCAGCTTAGTGAGCAGGCTTTCTCGCTGCGTTTCGAGAGAGTTTATAAAGCCTTTTTCAACCGCATGCAACAGGTTGTAGCCATCGATGAGAAGGCATCTCGCATTTGCGAACCTTGGGTTCGACATGGATTCATCATGACAGAACTTTCAATTGTCGTCTAATCTTCCTCAGATGGATTCTCCAACAATCAAAAGAAGGTATCTAAGACGAGATATCGTAGTACCCGTAAAATTTTCTTGGGACGGCGAAACACGATCGTGTCTCACAACAACAGTAGGTGAAGGCGGACTCTACGCTCAAACGCTTCTTCCCCCTCCTCACGGTGTAAGACTAAAGATGGAATTTGAACTCCCAGACGGCCACCCCATTTCCGTCACTGGCGAGGTGCGACATTCTCTAGAAAACACATACGGCTCTCTACCAGCAGGTTTCGGAGTTCAGTTTTTAGATCTAGCCGAGTCCGATCGCCTAAGAATTGTTGCCATCGTAGATTCGGAAGACGAGTAAGCATCTCTCAGTAAAAGTGAAATGGATAAGGACTTCCCAGCGATTTGAAATTTATGTTACTAAAAAGAGCTGTTAAGCGAATTTTTTAACCGCGAAAAGAATCATGCGATTAAAATTTTTACGAGGATTTTTTTCTCCAGCGAGGCGGGCGAGGACCGCAGCGGGTGAGGTGGCCCTTAATGGGCCCCGACCCCCGAGGACCGGAGCCCAACGAAGTCTGGAGGAAAAAAGCCGAAGCAAAAAAAATGGCGGCATAGCCAAGTGGTAAGGCAAGGGTCTGCAAAATCCTCATCCCCGGTTCAAATCCGGGTGCCGCCTGATCTCGCGAGTTTCAGAAGTTTAACTTACATTTAACGAGAGTCCGTGAGCTTAGGCACGTTTGATCTATCTTATTTATCCCGCTCCGCTGGATGTGGACAGCATCAATCGCTAGCGCGATCGCTGGGTTCAAATCCGGGTGCCGCCTGATCTTGGCGAATTTCAGAAGTTTAACTTACATTTAACGAGAGTCCGTGAGCCTAGGCACGTTTGATCTATCTTATTTATCCCGCTCCGCTGGATGTTGACAGCATCAATCGCTAGCGCGATCGCTGGGTTCAAATCCGGGTGCCGCCTGATTTCGGTGAATTTCAGAA
>JAQBPA010000036.1 GCA_028287765.1 Bacteriovoracaceae bacterium | reverse complement strand
ACGAGTGTTCGGCCTAATTCATGATCTTCATATTTTTCAATTTTTATGGGCCATCTTTACAAAATATCTCTTCAGATCTTCATCCTCAATTTTCTTTTTAATTTTGGAATTATCGGAGCGGACGCCCCTGACGGATGCGAAAAAAAAGTGGCCCAAGTCGGAAAAAAAACCAGCGTCAAATGGACGCCCGAACAAATCGCTGAGGCGAGAAAAAAAAACGGGAGGCAGTTTAAATTCGTACCTGTCGAAAAGTTGGTAGGCCTAAGGGGTTGGGGCGGACGATCTCCCGAATTTAGTGTGGATTCTTTAATCGCTGCAGGTGAAAAGCTCTACTTCACCTGGAACCAAAAAATATTTTTTGAGGAGACAATTAAAGCAGCCCTAGCCCACAATGAATCCATTCCTAGCAAACTTGCTCGCGGGTCTTATGTATTAGGTCCCACACCCAAGTTAAATTTTGATTTGGAAGATCCAAATCAGCTAAATGCTGCCAATAAAGAATGGAGAGAATCTTTTAAAAAAAATATCTCAAACGGAATGGTCGTTTTTGGCGCAGATAAAATTAAGTTTGAAGAAGATGAAAAAAAGCACCCGGGCGGAGAACGATTAGAGATTATTGATCTAAAATTTGGTGTCGACACTCCCGTTGTTATGAAAAACAAAACGGGTATGTATTTAAAACAAGGCGATTGGCTTTATCCCTTTGAAGTAGTCGATCCACAGTTTATTTCGGAGAACGTCGAGGTGGATACGACGGTGGTGGTCAAAAATAAAACTGGCACGTATTTAAAACAAGACGGTTGGTTTTATCCTTCAACGAGAGGTGTTCTTCACACCTGGGAAACCGTTAATTCAACGACGCTTGATAAGATTAAAGATCATGCATGGAGTCGGCTCGTGGAAGGTTATCGATTCACCTTCAATCAGGATATTGATGGATGTCTCGAACTTTTAAGAAAGCAACTGAGAAGAAAGCAAAGTAGTACGCAAAATCGTTATACCGATGAGTATATCAATCTAACGAAAGAACTTTTTAAAAGAGGCCATGTCATTACGGTTGAAGTTTGGAGTCCTGAAGGAGTTCTTTTGGGAGGCATTTTGAGCCTTCGTTTTGGAAACGTTATCAATCCCGACACTGTCTTTGGCGATATAGATTCGACTAAAGAGGGCGCTGCACTTCTTATGGAGCGCCTTCATGCTGCGGGTATATTTTTTGTGGACACACAAATGGTTTCTGAACTTTCCGGACGACTTGGCGCTGTCATGGTCCCCGTTAGTGAATTCAACTCGCTTGTCTCTCGTCTGCCGAAGCAAAGAAAAGACGATCATCAACCCACATTTCAATTTTTTAATGAACTCCCTCCACCTGCTCCTGGTGGTATCATCCCCATGAAGGGTTTTGTAAAAATTGATTATAGTCCGATTCAGCTGGATCCCGACATTCTCCGTAAAGCGCAGGAACTAGCCAAAGAAAAAGGAACATCCGTAAAAGTGGGTAGCGAATATCGCCCTGCGGAGTTTAAGAAGAGAACGCTCTCCAATGAAGCTGAAATGTTCAAAATTATCGTCGACTCAAAACTTTAAATACCTCGAGAGAACTCCTATGCTAATCTTTTGCCGAGGGGATCTGACTTGGCAAAGAAGCTTCGAATTTTTGTAGCGACCGACACCACACCGAACGCTGCGTTTGAATCCAATATCTGGAGAGTGAATCTCGTTCTGCCTTTGATTGATCTTGGACATGATGTCATTGAGTTTAAGTACGATCTTCGCCAAACATTCCAGTTTGTCGATCACACCGTTCCCGGAATGCAGGCCTTTATCGATCAAAATCGCCCGAAGGTGAGTGCCGCCCTTCTCACTCAAATTAAGGAAGCTCATAAACAAAAACCGATCGATCTCTTCTTCAGCTATTTTTACGATGCATGTGTGGCGGCCGAAACGATTGACGAAATTAAGAGTCTCTCGATTGCGACCATGAATTGGTATTGTAACGGTTCTTACCAGATGCATTTGATCGAGAAACTCGCGCCGCATTACGACTGGTGTTTGGTGCCTGAGAAATTTCGAATGGAGGATTACAAACGACTGGGTGCAAAACCGATTTACTGCCAAGAAGCCGCCAATCCGAATGTCTATAAACCTTACGATGTGAAACGCGATACCGAAGTAAGTTTTGTCGGACAGTGTTATGGAAATCGACCCGACTATATTCAATATTTATGGAGTCAAGAAATCGATCTTCGTGTCGCGGGCGCGAATTGGCAAAATTCAAAACTTCCTGAAGTAAAATTTCTTCAGCGGCAACTTTATCAGCAAAATAAAAAGCCGAGCGATTATTTAGGTGGAGTTATAAACGATCTTCAGATGATCCAAATGTTTAGTCGCTCCAAAATTAATCTTGGTTTTTCGGTTTGCGGCTGGACGCATCTCGAAAAGAATCGAATCTTGCAAATTCGACTGAGGGATTTTGAAGTGCCGATGAGTGGCGGATTTTATATGGTGGAATGGATGAAAGACCTCGAAGAGTTTTTTAAGATCGGCGAAGAAATTATTTGTTACGAAGGGCCCAAAGACTTAGCTGAAAAAATTAAATATTATTTATCTCATGATTCAGAGCGCGAAAAAATTCGAGAAGCTGGATTCAAACGAGCACAAAGAGATCACACCTGGCAGAAACGTTTTGATCAGGCTTTTAAAGAGACAGGACTCCTTCAGTGATCTCGGTTTGTATAATTGCAAAAAACGAAGAGAAATGGATCGCAGAATGTGTGTCACATCTAAAACCTCTCGCAACCGAAATCATTGTCGGAGACACGGGATCCACGGATCGGACGGTCCCCTTGGCTCGAGATGCGGGAGCACGAGTATTCGAAATGGAGTGGGAAGAAGACTTTGCGAAAGCAAGAAACAGAACGATCCACGAAGCGCGAGAACCCTGGATTTTTAGTTTTGATGCTGATGAAAGAATCTCCAATCGGGATCTTCTAAAGTTTACGCAAACGATCGAGCAAATCCATCCGCAATCGGACATCGAAGCCATACGAATCCATCGGCGAAATTATATCGCCAATCCCCTGCTCTCCGGCTTCGTTCCATGCGCCGGAGACTATCCGGAAGAAAAAATGTACGCTGGTTATTACAAAGAACAAATGATTCGAATCTTCAGAAATCTTCCCCACATCCGTTGGCAAGGAAAAGTTCACGAACTGATCGATCGTTCTCTTAAAGGAAAAACTTACGAATCAAATCTCACCTTTCATCATTTTGGATATCTTCCAGAAGAAGAAAGCCGCCGCGGAAAGACTCGTCTTTACCAAGAAATTGGAAAAAAGAAACTCGAGGACGATCCGAATAATTGGAAAGCGCGTTACGACTTAGGTTCCGAATATATTCAAGGCGGCGAAATCGAAAAAGCCATTTTGGAATTAGAAAAAGCGCACACACTTAATCCACGAGAGCCCATGATTTTAAGCAATTGGGGATACGCGGTCATGGAAAGCGGAGATTTTGCAAAAAGTGAAAAGATTCTTCGTGAATGTCTCGTGATGGATAGCAATAATCACGATGGGCTACTCAATCTTGGCGTCAATTTCATGCGACAAAATCGAAACGAAGATGCGGTAAAAACATTGGAAACTTTAGTCGCTCATCACGCTCAATCTTTTCTTGGCTTCAGAAATTTAGGACTTTGCTATATTCAGTTACGTGAGTTTTCAAAGGCTCTCAACCGACTTCAAATAGCACTTCAGATTTTTCCGCAATACTCGGATGCTAAGCTCGACCTAGCGGCCGTTCATTTTATTTTGGGTAGAAAAGATATGGCCGCTGCACAGGTGAAAGAAGTCCAAAACCTTGAACCCGAAAATCAGCGCGCTTTTGAAATGCAAAAGCAAATAGGAGAATCATGAAAAATAAATTATTATTTGGGTTTGTTGTTTTACTTTGTGCATGCACGAATTCCGGCGGCACATGGCAACATTACCGACTGAGCGCACTCACCGAAGCCGAAGAAAGAGGCATGACGATTTACCTTCATTTCTTCCAGGCAGAAAATAAAATATGCGAAAAACAAAAATCCGAACTCGAAGGTCTCATTAAAGAAAAAGCATTTGAAAAAGTAGGAGCTTACCGGGTCGCATGGGGAACAGAGAAAGCACTGCAAAACTTTTATAAGGTTACCGAGCCCTGTGCACTTTTGATTTTAAAAGGCGATCAGCTGAAAACAAGAATCACGAGTGACGTCGGACCAGAGCTCTTAAAAATGGCTCTCAAGCAAGGACTATGATTTTTGCAGCTATTTTTTTATTCCAAGAAACTGAACAGCTTTTTTACAAGTGGCGACTATTTTATCAGTTCTCGTAAGATAATCGTCGAGAACTTCGGATTTGAACTTTTCCGAAATATGCTGATCTACATACCAGCTCCGTCGGAGATCCTGAATCTCCTTTTTAAAGATTTCGTCTCCCTCCCAGGTTTGGAATTTGGCTGCTCTAAGCAACCCACGTGCTAAAGCTTCCCATTCACTGTCGCGAGTGGCTCGCGCTTTTACGATCGACAGTGCATAATTTCGCATCTTAGGATTTGTCAGCATTTTGGATGAGGTCGCAAAGGCTCGCTGAAACAGAAGTTTTGAAAACGAGTACTTTTCGCCATGGGCAATCATAAGTTCAAAAACATGATCGGAATCTTCGGTCATTTCTTCTATTCGATTAGTGAACGCTTTTTTCAGAATTGCTTGTCCAAGCTCTAGATCAGGATCCACCAGGCTAGATTTTTCTGAGAGAAGTTTATCAAGAATGCCGAGTTTTGTACGAATGAGTTTTGGTGATGCGGCAAAAAGTACAAGGGTCGGTCGATACTCGAGACTCCATCTGGCGAAACTCCCGACGGCATCCCTATCTTCAATATGCGCTAAGATCCAATCTGCATGTTCAGTGAAATAACCGCTTCGACTAGCCTTAAGCTGATCGATTTCTGGACCCTCCAGTTCTAAAAGTTTCGAAGTTTCTTCGCGAAGAAATGAGATGCGTGGATGAAGCTTTTCAGCGTCCCTAACAGGAATTTCTGAGAGAAAACCTTTTTGAATGAGATTGTGGATTGTGCTGAATATGAGAGGAGCTTCTGAATTTATATCCATAAATTCTTTGTAATCGGAGGCCATCCGTTCATAGGCGATGTTCCGAAGCAGTCGACTTCTAGTTGAAAACTTGTTCACCAGCAACTCATCGAGCGATATCGCACTCGATTGTATAAACAGATTTGTTACAAGTTGATCAATCTCTCGCGAATTTCCGGTCACAGGAAAACTTTCTCTCCATTTTAAAACGGCACGAACGATTTCCGGATCTGAGTTATGAGAATCAATGACTGCCTGCAGAGAATCCAGCATTGTTGGAATGCCTAGCCAATTTATAAGCAAATTGGTCTCCCCAGTCTGCGAGTTAAAAAATTCAATAAGCTCTTGCCTTGTAGATGCAAAAAGATTTGAGGAAAATTGGAACAAAAGAAAAAAACCGACAATCTTGTAAAAACGCATAAAGTTCCTCTATCCCCATTTATTTGCAAGAAATGTGCCTAACCGATGCGCAAAGAGCCTTCGAGGTCATAATTTTAAGTAATTGATTTCGCGAAACAAATCCAAAACGCATTCAATCTGGCGAGATACACTTCCGACTTCCGGAGAGACCGGCGGCCTAAACTGGGACGAGATTGTCCTGGTCAAAGGGGTCAGAGCAATTTACCGATCTACCAAGCTCCTGAAATTGTTTGTCTTTTTTCCAAGACAAAATTGCTCTGACCCCTCAAATCCTGAATTTTACGCAATCCTACGAGATCAAGTATCTAATTTCCGAGGGGTTTTTGCCCTCCCTGACAGCCCTCTTTCACGTGTTATGATAAAGCTGTGGGAGAACGACAAGTCCCGCTTCCTGTAGGCGAGGATAAACTCAAATATTATCGCATTCCGATTAACCTCTATAAGAATGGAGATTTGGTCGAACAAGATATCTATCTTCGATATCAAGGGAATTATCTTGTCTATCGCGCTAAATCGACCCGGTGGAGCAGTGAAGATTCCGTAAGACTTGAAGAATTTGGTTCAGACAAAGAACTCTATATTCGCTGCGAAACTGACAATCAGCATTTTAAATTTATCGAAAGCAATCTCACGCGAGTGATGAGTCAAAAAGACACCCCCACAAAAGAAAAAGCCGTCTTTCTTTATCAGTGCGCGACCGGAATTGCAGAAGGTGTTTTTAAAAATCCGTCAAGCTCAGAAACGCTTGTGCGTTCAAAAAAAGTGGTCACTCACACCATGGAACACCTCGCTAAAGATAGCAGCGCATTCATGGAGATGATCTCTCTCTCTTCTCATGACTATTACACTTACACCCACTGCGTGAATGTCATGACTTTTACGATTTCGCTTCTGAACGCTCTTGGCCAAAAAGATAAAAAAGTTTTGGAAGATGCGGCAATCGGCGCGTTTTTACATGATATCGGAAAAGCAAAAGTTCCTTTGACCGTACTCAATAAACCGGGACCCCTCACTGCTGACGAATGGAAGATTATGAAAAAACATCCAGAGTACGGAATGGATCTCCTCGGCGACAAACAAGTGCCCGAACGAGGAAAAGAAATTATTCTTCAGCATCACGAAAAAATTAACGGCGTTGGTTATCCCTTTGGACTCCGAGGCAATCAAATTCCGCTCATCTCCCAAGTCGTTTCGATCTGCGACGCTTACGACGCGATGACCACGAACCGTTGCTATCAACGCGCCCGCTCAGGATTCGAAGCCTTCCGCATCATTACTCATGAAATGAAAGGCCACTTCTCTCCTCGGCTCGTCGAAACCTTTATCGAGCTCATGAACTTTCGCAAAAAAAATTAAACTGCAAATCCGAAATGACGAGAGACCAGCTCGAGCATTTTTTGCGCACGATGAAAATAAGTATGGCTTGAGAGAACACGTTTTCGTCCAGCTTCGACTATTTTCATTCGACTGGATTCGTTGGATTTAAAAAATTCCGCGCGATCAATCGCCTCTTCCATTCCCCGATAACTCACCACTTCATTCGGCTCGAACAAAAGATCCAAATCATCGCGATGGTCCGTGAGTGGGAAGCCGCCCGAAGCTAAAATTGAAAACACACGGTCATGAACAAAATGATTTTGAGTCCTTTTGGTAAGGCAAAAAACAATTTTCGAATTTCGATACGATGCGAGAAGGTCTTCGTGAGAAAGTTTCATCGTTGGTGCCGAATATCGCGGCAGTAAAGGCTGCCAATCTTCACTTCCAAAAATCTGAAGACCGTGATCAATCAGCCGATCCAAATAGACATTAAGTTCAAAAAAGGAATAACTCACATCGAGAGCAGGGACGAACGAGAAGTGATAGGGGGCAAGGCTCGAAAAAAGATTTTTTTCGGCGACCTGCCCGAGCAAATCTTCTCGAGCTTTTTGATAATCCTGGGTTGAATTAAATAAAGTACTAAAAAAATTTCGTAGCAACGGATAAATCGCAGCATCAAGTTCACGAATCTTGTGGTCAATATCGTTTTGATCGACAAAGCCATGTTGATAAATATTCCAAAATTTTGATCGAAAAAAATCCAGATGAAGATCGACAATCTTCTGAAAACCTTCGTTTATTTTTGACGCGATTTTAAAGAAAGGAGTTCCCGTATATAAAATATCTGCACCCACCCCTTTCCCTTTGAGATGTGAAGAATGCGCGACACTAGAATCGACGCCAAGAGGAAGAAAATCGACGGCAAGAGCTCTGTCTTTAAAAAATTGAATATTGCCGGTGTCGGTTACCAAAAAATAAATACCTCGCGGGTAAGTATTCTCAAACCAGCGGCGCACCCCCGCCAGCCGGCCACAAAAATGCGGCGACTCGAAATGCCAGGAGACAAGAGGAAGATTTTTCGAAAGAAGACGATCTTCAATCTCCCGTCCAGATTCATGTGCGAAAAAGAGATCTAAATTATTAATCAGATAAAAATCTGAAGGATTTGCTTCAATCGCTGAAAGGATACTATTTGGATCTAGATCTTTGCACTCGATCGAAAAAGTTTTGTGTCCAAGCTTTTGGAAAGAATCCTCGAGGTAGCCAAGAATGGGGTCTTCGTATTTTAAAAGAAAGATTTTGAGTTTTTGGCCCACAGTTCATCGTGAATTGATCTTCAAATAAAATAAAGCTTAGATCGGATTGAGCCCGACTTGCTGAGTGAAGGGCTCAATGCTAGAGCCTTGAGACGGATGGAACTTTCTTGGACAAAGCAATCGGATCCCTACTCTGAGGAATTCGACGACATTTACTATGCCGAAGAAGGCGGGCTTCAGGAGAGTCGTTATGTTTTTTTAGAGCAAAACGATCTTTCTGCGCGTTGGAATTCAACTCTCTCTTCATTCGTAATCGGTGAACTTGGATTTGGAACCGGGCTCAATTTTCTCGCGACTTGGGATCTGTGGCGAAAAAAATCAGCGGGGCCGTCCACTCTCCATTATATTGCTTGCGAAAAATTTCCGCTTTCGGCTTCTCAAATAAAAAAGGCACTCGATCGCTGGCCAGATCTCCACGATCTGCGAGATAAATTTCTAAAAGTGTATTCGGATCTACCGCGAGGATTTCATCGACTCCGCTTCGAAGAGGATCGCGTTGTTCTCACTTTACTCATCGGAGATGCAGAATCCTCGCTTAAAAATTTAACCGCTCAAGTGGACGCCTGGTTCTTCGACGGTTTTTCTCCAAAAAAAAATCCAGAGATGTGGAGCGAACCCTTATTTCGGCAGGTTGCTCGACTTTCAAAAAATGGATCCACTTTTTCCACCTATACAGCGGCAAGCAATGTGCGAGCCCATCTAGAGGCTTCTGGATTTAGAGTTGAAAAATTTAAAGGCTTTGGACGAAAGCGTGAAATGCTGAAGGGAAGTATTCAGTGCTCGGAAGTTTTGCAAACGACTCCGCCCAAATCGATCACGATCATTGGCGCTGGGATTGCAGGAGTAAGCATCGCTTCAGCATTCGCTAAACGCGGATGCCTGGTTACTATCATCGATAAAAATAATATTGCCGAAGTCGCATCAGCGAATCGAGCTGCGATTACTCTTCCGATACTCTCCGCTATTCCCAATCGATTAAGTAGATTTTCAATGGCTGGATTTAAATTTCTAAAAAATTTAATCCATCACGATCCGTGCGGAATTTTGCAGTTGAGCTTATCAAAAGAAAAGGAAGAGAAGTGGCGACGTGCTCTTCAGTCAGCTGAAATTCCTTTAAGTTGTGCACATTTCGTAACACCTGAAGAAGCGAGCACTTTAGCAGGAATCCAAATCGAGACCCCTGGCGTCTTTTTTCCCGAAGGACAATTAATCGATCTACCCCAATTTTGTCGCAACGCTCTTCTCATTGCCGGAAAAAATATTCAGGTGATCACAAAAAGAGAAGTCTTTAGCCTTCAAAGAAAAAAAACAGGGTGGCAGAGCCTCGATGCGAATGGCGAAACGATTTCAGAGAGTGACGTTCTCATTCTCGCCAATGCACATTCGATCTCTCAATTTAAGGAAACCGCCTCTCTTCCGATTCGTAAAGTCCGTGGACAAATTGCATTTTTAAAAGCCAATATCCAACTTCAAAATCTAAAATCAATTTTATGCTTCGATGGTTTTATAACTCCACTCCTCTCCGATCAAACTCATCTCATCGGTGCAACCTACGACAACAATGATTATTCTCTTGAAGTTCGAAATCAAGAAAACGAAGATTTACTAGAAAAACTTCTCCACGCTGTACCGATATTAAAGCCTGATTTAGAAATTGTTTCGAATTGGACAGAACTTCGAACCAATGTGCCAGGAATGGAGCCACTTCTTGGCGAATATGATCAAAATCTTTTTATAGCTGCGGC
This sequence comes from Bacteriovoracaceae bacterium, assembly GCA_028287765.1. GTDB lineage: Bacteria > Bdellovibrionota > UBA2394 > UBA2394 > UBA2394 > JAQBPA01. The sequence continues at coordinate 15,360 of JAQBPA010000036.1, read as the reverse complement.
CTTTAGCTCTAGGGGAAGTCTTTATGGCCCGATTTCCGGCGAAATCCTTGCTTCTAAGATTTTTAATGAACCCCTTCCAATTGAAACGGATCTCTTTGAAAGTCTTTCGCCAAAGCGGTTTCAAAAGATTACGCCGCGTCATCTCACTCATTAAAGCCATTTCGTGCGAAGTCAGACGGAGCACTAGACTTTAAAAATATTCCTCTCAATAATAGAGAATATTTTTCACAAAACCCACGCGCTCTTGTGCTTTAAGCGAAAGCGTTTGAAAGGAAACAAAATATGAAATTATTTTACAGTGCCGGAGCCTGCTCAATGTCGCCTCATCTTGTTCTTCATGAACTCGGCATTAAATTTGAAGCAGAATCCGTGAATCTTAAAACAAAGCAAACCGCTAGCGGAAAAGATTTTAAAGCGATTAATCCAAAGGGAAGTGTTCCGACTCTTCTTCTCGACAATAAAGAAGTCCTTACGGAAGGCGCCGTGATTGTTCAATATCTCGCCGATCAAAAACCAGAAGCGAATCTCATTCCAAAAGCGGGGACTTTTGAACGCTATCGTGTTCAAGAATGGCTTAACTATATTGCTACTGAACTTCACAAAAATTTTTCTCCACTCTTTTACGACACAACTCCAGCGGAGACAAAAGTAGCTGCGCGAGAAAAACTTGCAGCACGTTTTGATTACGTCTCAAACGAACTGAATGGAAAAACCTATTTGATGGGCAATAATTACAGTGTTGCAGACGCTTATATGTTCACGGTTTTGAGCTGGTCCGCACACGTAAAAGTCGATCTTACAAAATGGCCAACGATTCTGGGTTATTTAGAAAAAATTAAATCACGACCCGCAACTCTCGCGACTCTGAAAGCTGAAGGACTGCTTAAGTAAGGGCGGTCTCCAGAGCCGCGCACTCAGTGGGCTGCAGGAAAATGAGATTTTGCTTGAATTCTGGTACACCCTGAAAGATCAAGCTTATTCCAAAAAGGCTGGGCAGGCTTCCGCATTTTAATTAAATAGAGTAGGATTCCGAAGGGGCATAAGCGTTATGGAAAGAATGAATCAAAAAATCGGTTTTGCGCTTTTTCTCTTAAGCACAGGCATTTCGTCCACCGTCTATGCGACGCTCGGCGATAATGTTTCCACAATCGAAAATGATCGAGCTGCGATGTCTTCCGAACCGGTGACGACCAAAGATAATCCAAATTATAAAATTTATATCATCAAAACTGACTCGGCGATTGTGAGAGAATATGTATCCAAAGCCGGTATTATTTTTAGTGTTGGCTGGAATGGTAACGCTCATCCTGACACAAAACAACTCCTCGGAAAATATTGGAGTGAGCATTGTGAAGCGCTAAAACGCCATCCTCGAGAACCTGGCAAGCGAATTCATAAGTTGGTATCAGATCGACTGGTAAGCAAAAAAGAAGGAGTTCAGGGAGCCGTCCGCGGGTATGCATATGATCCAACGCTAGTACCAAAGGGAGTAAACGTTGATGAGATTTCATAGCTATAGTTTTATAGCAGCGCTCGCTCTGATCTCATCGAGCTGCTCAGATTCAAGCGGACCGTCCGACACGAGCAATGTTGACACTCCAAATGGAAATTCTCTTCCAGCTCTCAGCGGAAATAATGTTCTTCCCATTACTGTGAACGGTTCGCTTTGTAGTACGAGTTCTTATTTGAATAAACCGTGTGTCAGCGTTCAGGTTTGCATTCCTGGAACGACAACATGCGTGACCGTGAATGATATTTTACTCGATACCGGAAGTTATGGATTTCGCGTTTTTAAATCGGCGCTGAATGGACTCGCCCTTACTCCGATCACGAACGGTGCGAATACACTGACAGAATGCGCACAATTTGGAAGTGGATCGGATTGGGGACCGATCGAGCAGGCAAGTCTTATTCTCGGAGGAGAACCCGCTGTTCAACTGCCCATTCAAGTGATCGACTCTTCGTTCGCAACAGTTAATAATTATTGTAATGGCGCTGATGACAGCGCCACCGCTGCTGGCTTTAACGGAATTCTCGGTGTCGGCCTTCTCCCAAATGATTGCGGTGATCTTTGTTCTGCGCATATTAATAATCGAATTTATTTTGGCTGCAACGGTGCAACTTGCACAGCCACGAACGTAACCGTCAACCAGCAGGTCCAAAATCCTGTTGCCCTTCTTCCGGAAGATAATAACGGAGTTATCGTTCAGCTTCCGAGTATTTCTCTCGGTGGAGTATCGTCGATTGATGGTTATCTCGTTTTGGGTATTGGCACTCAATCGAATAATGTTCCGAGCGGTGTTACTGCCTACCCTGCCGACAGTAGTGGAGAATTCAAAACGGTATTTAATGGAAACACGGTAAGTAGTTTTATCGATACCGGCTCAAATGGTTTTTCATTTGAATCGCCCTCCGCGAGCACCCTTCCCGAGTGCACGGGCGTTCTTGCTGGATGGTATTGCCCGACTTCGGTCGTTAAATTGAACCCCACAAATACGGGGCAAGCAGGGTCGCCGAAAGGAACTGTTCAAATACAAATTGGAAATTTTTCGAATCTAGCAAGTTCTGGAAACAAAGTTTTTATAGAAATTGGCGAATCAGGCCAAGGCTTTTTTGATTTTGGACTTCCTTTTTTTATCGGTCGAAATGTCTACGTTGGAATTGCAGGAACAACCTCCCCTCTCGGAACAGGTCCGTACTGGGCTTATTAATCCTTTCAAGTTTACTTCCGTTTTATTGATCCTCTATTTTTTCTTAATTGTTTAAAGATTTTAATCTGTGTAGTTCGAATGGTTAGGGTTTTGATTCGTTTGAAGTGGAGGTGCCAACGTGAGGCGTACACGGTTTTTTTTGATTTCAGCTATCCTTTTTAGAGCACCTTTTTTATTCGGAGCAAATCCCGATTCCGAGGAATGCAGATGGGATCTGACTGAACTTTATAAAACGTCTCAAGACTGGGATCAGCGGGCTAAAATGTTTTTGTCTCAAGTCTCTCAATTACAAAACTTTAAGGGACGTCTTGATAATCCTCGAGCACTTCAGGCAGCGCTTCATCTCTATTTTGATCTCAGCAAAGATGTGTCAAGGCTGAGTTCCTATGCCAACAATAAATCGAACGAAGATCAGCAGATTGCTGAAAATCTTGAGCGTGCAGGCGAAGCTTCAGTGCTAGTTTCAAAACTTGGGGCTGCCGCAAGTTTTCTTTCGCCAGAAATTATTAGTCTCGGAGCCAATAAAATTTCAGAACTGATTGATGAAAATGCTGAACTCAAAACCTTTGAATTTTTTCTGAATGACACCGTTCGACTCGCACCCCACACTCTCGGCCCCGAAGCAGAGAGTGTACTCGCCGCAACAGGGGCGATTCTAAGTGCCCCGGAGTCCACATACGAAGTCTTAAGATCTACGGAGATCGAATGGCCTACGATTGAACTCGCCAATCACGAAAAAATTCAAGTGACCACTCACAATTATGAGACGCTTCGTACTTCTGTAAATCGAGAAGATCGAAAAAAAGCTTACGACGCTTATTATGCAACATTGAAAAAATATGAACGAACGATGGGTTCTGTTCTCTATTCATTTCTTCTCGGCGCAAATTTTGAATCGTCTTCACGAAAATATCCTCAATCACTGAACGGATCCCTTTCAGAACATAATATACCTGAAGCGGTCTTTAGAACGTTGATCGATGAAACGCATAAAGGCTTTCCAGCTCTGGATCGATACGAAAAACTCCGAGCCCGAATGCTGGGGATTACCGATTTGAAATATTATGATTTGTACACGCCGTTTCTGGAAGTAAAACAAGAATATCCAATCGAAAAAGCAAAAGACATTGTCCTTACATCGGTTGCTCCCCTTGGTGATGATTACGTAAAGATCATGAAAGAAATTTTATATAATCGTTGGATAGACGTTTATAATCGAAAGGGTAAGCGAGACGGCGCTTATATGGATGGCGGTGCGTATGATGCTCATCCTTTTATACTTCTCAATCACGACAATGCACTTGAGGGCACTGAAACTCTCACGCACGAAGCCGGACATGCAGCCTATGCTGTGATCACAAAAAAAAATCAGCCCTATCATTATTCAGACAATTCTCTCTCCATCGATGAGATCGCGTCACAAGCGAACGAACTCCTGCTTCAAGATTACCTTTTAAAAAATGCGAAAACACGAGAAGAAAAGATTTTTCTACTTACAACGGCAGTCGAAAGAATTCGTCAGTCCTTTTTTCGACAAGTTCAGTTTTCAGAATTTGAACTCAAAGTTCATGAGGCGGTGGGAAACGGTGAAGTTATTTCGGGAGAAAAAGCATCGGAGATCTATCTTGATTTACTCAAGACCTATTATGGTCACGATCGCGGTGTCGTTACGATTGATGACGCCTACGCGCTCGAATGGGCACAAGTTCCACATTTTTATTATAATTTTTATGTTTACCAATATGCGACGAGCTTAGCGGCAGCCACTTACTTCATTGATCAAATCATTGAAGGAAAACCTGGAGCTCAAGAAAATTACCTTAAAATTCTTCGAGCCGGAGCCTCAGACTACCCTACGAATATTTTACTGCGTGCAGGACTTGATATGACAAGCCCCGCTCCTTATCAGGCGCTGATTCGCCGAATGAATTCGCTCCTCGATCAGTTGGATGAGCTCACGGCAGTTCCCGCGACGCCACCGGTGGAGACAAAATAAGTACGAAAACGTTTTGAATAGAAATCTTTGTCTCCTCCGTTTAAAAACGGCTATCTTAACCGAGATGCCAGCATCGGAAGAATTAAAAGAAGACGGGACTGAATTGCGGCCGGCGACATTTGATTCAGAACAAAAATCGTCTCCATCCGAGCAAATCCGTTTCGTTCACAAAGATTATACTTCGAAGACTTTGATTTTACGCTCATTGAGAAATTTTTCTCTTGCTGCCATGGCGTTTTTATCGCTTGCCGTTATTTTTCAAGAAACAACTCCTTATATGACGGCAGCGAGTCTTACTTACTTTTTACTCGTCGCTGGAGTAATCAATCGAAAAAAGAGGCGCACGCATTTGCGCCTCATGTTAACTGCGATCTCAATCGACATTTCTCTCGTGCTGGTTCTTGAGTTGCAAAGAGCGGCGATCAAGACCGCTTTAGATATGAAGCTCGGATTTTTTCAACAACTGCATATAGCAAGTTCACTTCTTGCAGTCCTTTTTTATTTTCCGACTATGTATTTTGGTTGGAAAGCCTTTCGAGATCATTCAAAAAATATTCCAGTTACGAGCAATCGCCATATCTGGCTTGGAATCACGGCCTTTATTTTACGGAGCATAGGATTTATCACCATGTTCTCTATGCTTCATCATTTGACGAATGATTAGACGAAATTTAGCCGCGAGAAAAAAGCGGACGATAGATTTTCCAGTAGGCGGTTGCCGCAGTGATATGAAGAACAGCCATCGCAATCGGAAGAATTAACTCCTTTGCGGTCGGAGTTAAAAATGAATGAAAGAGCACGATTTGAAGCGTCACAGGTGCGGCAACTACGAGTGCTAAAGGCGCAGCAAAACCAGTCAAAAGAAGAAAGCCCGAAAACACCTGGGTTGCACTGAGTACAGGCATGAAGTAACCGGTCGCCATAAGACCTTTTAGATATTCCATCGCGGTCTCCGGCAACACCGGCTGTTTCATCGGTATAAAATGAAAAAATCCATTCAATCCAAACACGAAGTAAATCAAACCTAGAATCAATCTTGCTAGAGTCGAAATTTTTATTTTCATGATTTCGTTTCCCTTCGAAATGTTTTGAACTCACTTATAGTTTTTATCAATTTGCCCAAACGATCAAGAGTTTAAAAGCTCAGCTTCGAATGCTTTGCGACATTTGGGACAGATATCAGAAATGGGAAATCGATTCGGTCCTCGCGCAAACTGAAGAGGAAAATGACAACAAGGGCAAGATCCGCTTCCACCCGTGAGTAGGCTTTCGCGCTTTAAGATAAAATTAAAAACAAAAAAAGTGGCACCAAGAAATCCCGGAACTAAAACAAAATGCGCAAGAGGCAAAAAAATGGATGCGATCGCAAGACAAAAGGTAAGACCAGCAGCTTTTAACGCCCGCCACATTCGCTCCTTTTGATCCCAAGACTGGATTTCAATCCTTCCAGTCTCAAAACTTTGAGCGAACTCTGATCGAATCGAAATGGGAAGATTTTCTGTTTTCACTGGAACGAACGCCTCTTAGCTTTGAGATTAACAAAAATGATGCTCGGTTTCAAAGTGTAAGGCACTTGGAATTTCGATTATTCTTTCAGCACGAGTTTTTTGATTTCAGTATTCGTCGATTGTGCAGCTAAAATTTCCGCCGTCTTTCCGTCATGGCCAGGAATATTTGTGAGAGCCCGTGCATTCACGAGCGCTTGCACGACTTCGACATGGCCGCGGACGATCGCATCATGGAGCGCCGTGTAGCCGTTGTAGCCACCTTGAGCATTCACATTTAAATGACGTTCGATTAACAAACGAATCACCTGATCCCTTCCCCAAAAAGCAGCTTTATGCCCAGAGTTGGCTCGCATCCATTCATCATTTTGATTGGGATCGGCTCCTTTATCTAAGAGCAATTGGACAATTTCATAGAAGCCCTCTCGTGAGGCCCAAATGAGTGGCGAAAATCCCTCATCGTTTACTTCTGATAAATTTACTTTTTTGGCTTCAAGAATTTTTTGAACAGAGTCGATATTATTTTTTTTGACAGCGTTCATGAGTGCTACTCCCTCGACACTATGAAGAGTGCTATCGTAGTCAGAAATTAACTTTTCAGATTCTGAATCTTTCAAAAGGCGCGCGGATTCAATTGGCGTGAGACCTGCACGATTGTGAATGCTAAGAGTCGGTCGATAACGAAGTAAGACGCGAATCACGTCAGCACCTTGAGGTCCTTTAAAATAAAGGGCGTCGTGAAGGGCTGTATCTCCATTACTCGGAGACTGAACATTAATCAGCGCACCCGCTTTCAAAATCGCGTCGACCGCCGCAGGGTTTCCCGAGTAAACAGCTTTATGTAAAACCGAAACTCCCATGAGAGAATCCATAGCTCTCGGGTCGGCACCCGTTGCCAAAAGTTCATTTATTTTTTCTAAATCACCGCGCCCTGCCGCCAAATGGAGTGGGGTCAGAGGATTGGAATCGCTTTTCGAATTTTCATTTTCAACCCTCCAATCAGAGACGTAAACGCCATCGGTAACCTCTTTACCTTTTCGTCTGAGCAAACGGTCTAGCCAAGTTCGCTTTACTTTCGCTCGAAGCAACGGCCCGACAAATTTTTTAAATTCATCATGAGCAACGTCTTCGATTTGAGCTGAAGTCACTTCGGGTTTAAATGCAAAAGCGACATAGCGCCGGACAAGACCTTGCAATTTCTTTCCGCAATTTTGAGCACTTATGGCATTTGAAATCAAAAGAATTACCAAAAATAAAAACGCCCAAAGCGAAATTCTGTTTTTCATTGAAATGCTCCTCGACGGAGGCTAAACGAACCGATTCCAAAACGCCAAAACAGAAACGCGTTTCTCGGAGCCTCTATAATTAAGTCAACTGTCGTTAGTCTACGGATGTCGACTTTAATGCCTTTCTAAAGTCTTTCTTGCCTTGGCAGTGGTCTTGCAATATTGGCATCCAAGTGGAATCAAGCCTGCTGTTCAAATATATAAATTTCGAAAGGAAAATGATCGTGAAAATTAAGAAATGTTCAATTTTAAATCTGCTTTTAATCCTAGGGCTTCTTGCTACGACTAACCAAGTTTCGGCTACGGGAAAAATTTATTCCGTCAATCCGCAATGCGAAGTGGCGGAAGTGCGACGCTGTCATACGAAGCGCGTTGAGGAAAGTGGCCGTTACACATTCGCATCTTCCTGGATACCGAACCAAGATTCCTGCCTTCACCCTTTTAATCCAAATATTGCTGCGGACTGCACGGAGGTCGTCGACTTCGCGCAAACAGCAAAAGAACTCAAAGAGGCAACTGGGCTCGCTTATTTAAATGAACTCCTTCAAAACAATGCCTCACTTCAAGATCAACGCCAGAAACTCGAAACGATTCTAGAAGATATGAGACGGATTGTTTCTGATTCTGCTCAAAATATTTCAAATTCAAAATCAAGTACTCCGTCACCCAGATAAGAAAAGGTAATTTTTATGAAAAAATATTCATTCGTTTTATTAGGACTTCTTTTAAATTCAGCGGGCGTTTCAGTTTACGCTCACGACAATATTATTGTGTCGCTAGACTATGACTGTGTTGTGAAGAAGGTCCCGACAAATGTTTTTAACCTTACTGCTTTTGACCCCCGTTTGTTAGGCGGATGCTCCCATTCCGTCGATATCGATGCAATTGCAAAAAAAATATCGGACAAATTTATTAAAGAAGTTAAGGATTCTTTATCCACAACTTACCTCAAAATGCTTCTTCAAAACGATGCGGCCTTTCAAGATCAACGTCAGAGACTTGAAACAATTCTCGAAGATATGAGACGTGTCGTCCCCGATTCTGCGCAATCAATGTCTAAAACCAAAGACCCCGCGTCGTCAAAATAAAGGAACTCTATGAAATACTTCAGCCACTTCGTCATCGCGTCGATTCTAAGCTCATCTTTTTTAACGCAAGCCGCTCCCAACGAAGACTCAAAACAGCTTTTGAAAGAGCTCTATATTAAAGGAATTCCTGGGGGATCGGTTTCGCTTCATCGAACGTTCGCCGATCAACTGAAAGGCCAACTCGGCGGAGAAGAGTATCTCGGAGTGATTAAGGAATGTCATATTGATGCGAATAAAACAGAAGAAGGCATGTCTTCGCTTATGCACTCCTACAATCGAATTCAGGATCAATATAAAGCGAAGGTCGATTATACAAAATTCGTAGATTTAACTTCAAAAATTGCGACGGGCACGGGCGCCGCGTTAACGGGCGGCGTGGGTGGAATTATTTTTACTGCAGCAGGTGTCGCTATGGAGCGAACCGTCAATACCGCGCTCGATAAAATTGAAGAAGCGCGTCGAGCGAAGTCTGATCTTCTCCTTGGTCATGCACTCGGAGAATTGCGCGAACAAAACGCTGCCGAGCTTTCTACAAGGATGAAGCAGCCAATGGAGATAGCTCGAGAGCAACTTTTAGGACAAAGTGGAATTATTTTTAAGACTGCTATGTGGGAAAGTTTAGACCCCAAAGACCGTCCGACTCTCCTGCGGGATATGAATCTTACTCTGACGGATATTTTGACAAATGAAAAAGATGATCGTCTTCAATTTCAAAAACTAACGTCCGATCAAATGACTGCTGCTAAAACGGAAATTCGAAAAACAAATCTGGCACTCGAAACCTTTGCGAGTTCCGTCACTTCAGATTTCAAAGTCATTCAGAATCAACAGACATTTTTTAAGGATGCGCTTGGCTCGATTCATGACCATATTCTTTCTCAAGAACACAATATCGCTGAGACAAAGAATGATGTTGAAGCTATTCAGAGTGTTCTTTGGGGAAAAATGAGCGGAACGGAGAGAGTGAATGCCTTAAAGATAGGTTTTTTTGGCAGACTCCCCTCTGATGAGCGCGGTCGATTGCTCGACGAAGCGTCTCGTTTCGCAAATGCAGAAAAATTTCAATCGGCAGTTTTTAATATTACCAATCCCGCGAAGACCCTTCTTGGCATTACTGCTCAGCTTGGTGTTCACATCGATGCCAAAGTGATGGACGTCGTCAGCAAGGGAATCAATGTCGCCGAGGGTGCGACCAATATGGTTTCTTCTCTCATGACAGGAAATTACTTAGGAGCTGTAGCGGCTCTCGGAAGCATGATTGGCATTTTTGGGGGCGGTCCTGATGCGGGTCAATTGAGACACGAGCAAGTCATGGCAAGGCTCGACCAACTTCTCGAGGGTCAGCAAAAAATTATGGAGGCCCTAAATACCGTTATTAAAAATCAGCAACTCATCTTCGAAGCAATCCAAAAACTCAGTGAACAAGTGGCGGCTCAACACGAAGAAGTCATGGCAAAGCTCGACAGCATGGAGAAGCAATTACGAGCGTTACATCGCGGGATTAATGAGGTTCTTAAAACGAATCTCGATAGTTGCGATGTGTTTTTGAAGGTCAACAAATATACTCAAGGCTACGATCGAACAAAAAAGAAATTTATTTCATTTGCAGCTCAACGAAATCATTTTCGAGACAGCCGCTCTTCGATGGAAAGCTGTCTTTTAGGTCTCACCCAAAAAGTTTTTATTAATGCCTATAAGGGAGTTTCAGAACTCTTTTTAACGAAAGCAAAGGATATTGAGAAAGCTGAACAACAAAGCAATGATCCAAAAGTAAAAGATGAGATTTTCGCTGAGTACGTTAAGAAGTTTTATAATCCTACTTACAGCTTAAGTCTGCGGCTTCATCCGTTCTTCGAAGAAAGCGGGTTTCGAAATGAAAGTTTATTGTTTGAAGCTTTGACGAATCCTCTTTTTACAATCGGCAAATTAATTGAACATCATCCCTCCTCTGCCTATCCAGATGCTCATATAGGAGATAAAGCTTATGAAACCTTATCTTTTGTTCAACCACCGATTTCTACACTGCTTAGAGAGCCTGTCGATTTTCAAGAACTTAGAACTGTTATGGAATATATTATTCAGGTTCTTCCCTACTTAGAAATGATGCGAGATACTGACGCCAAGAGCCCCGAACTTTATACGCTCGATGAGCTGAGAAGCGGCCAACTCGGAAGTCCAGCAATTAGTATAAGTCTCCTCACGGGGATGATCGATCTTCTGAATGTTGCGATCGCCCAAGAGTCCCTTACTTCTGGCGAATTTATTCTCGACGCCATGATGAATAGTCTTGATTTAAGCGAATACGATCGAAGTTTCAAAGAAAGACGTCTTTTAATTAAAGAGATGAGAGAGAACAAAGACCCATCCGTGAAACATCAGCTCGAGGCTTGCGAGACGACAGATCTTTATACCGATACCGTTTGTCTCATTGAAAAGAATCCTTATGTCCGAGCGAACCTCTTAAATTATTTATTCCGAAAGACTCTTAACAGAACTGGCGCAAACTTTTTTAAGTACCGCGTCTGGACAAATTATCAAATTCCTGGAGACCTCAGGTATTTTCATTCGGATACTGATCGAACGAAGCAAGAAATTGTTGGCGATCTTCCGGTTGAATATCTCGATGACCACAGACAAGATGGTTGGGGTTGGTATCTGAAGCTGATCGGAACGGACGGCAACGATTTACACCTAAAGCTTCCAAATGCGATGTCGTTAAGTCGCGGAAATATCTCCTATACGTCGACAATGGATCGTCTCATCTCATGGCGATATGAACTTCAGGATCAGATTAATCAGATTCTCATTACACAAGATCCGGCGCTTGGAGATAACGGAGCTCAGTTGCTGAGGGATGTTGCGTTTATTAGAAATTGAGTTTTTCGAATCAGCTCGAATCGAATCAAATCAAAAAAAAGTTTTGGCCCGCTTCGCGACAGGCCAAAACTTTCTTTTTACTTCGCTGGTTCTGCTTGAATAAATTCGCCGAGAAAATCTGAACCTAAAACCAGAAGTGAATCTCGAACGCCATTTACCTTAGAATTGTAAACAAGCTTGATCTGGCGTTCAGGTTCTAACTCACCATCACGAAAAGGAACGACGGCCAGATCCCGCCAGAAGGCGGACGGATATGCCGCTAAGGTTTCAATAAGTTTCTTATCTGGTTGAAAAATATTTCCATGCAAGCGTGATATCGGAACCCCCAGATTCGATCTTAACGATCCAACATAGCTCTTTCCGATAATTTTTCCAGAAACAGCCTCGAAAGTCGCGGTGTTGATCAAGCCAAAATGTCTTTGGCTGAACGTATCGGGAATAAAATAATAAGGTTTTGTATGATGCTTATTTATCATTCCGATTAGAACAAAATAGCGAAGAAATTCGATTTTGCTCCTCACAGGGCGCGAAAATTCGATCAAAGCTCTCGCTAAATAATCGTAACCTGAAACTTTCTGAACGGCCTGAAAAGGCAACGAATTCTCGGCCTGAAGCCAAACTATTTTTTTTTCAAAACGGAGTCTCTCTAGAGCATTTAGACATTTCGGAAAAAGACCTGAACCGGGATTTGATCGAAACTGATCAGATTTGGCAGCAGAAAAAATCTTGTAAAAGCTAGATTCTGATCCATCAGCACCTCTCGCCAGAAAGGGTAAACAAATCAGTGTGACCAAAATAAAATATCGCGCAATCATTTCAATGCATGCAATTAAGAAAAAAAGCGCTGAAAGTCCATAGGACATTGAACGTTGTGATCTAAGGTCAGAGTTCCTAGCGCGAAAGTACGAGATGGTTACCAGACGAGAAGAACCTAGCGAAAGCTTAGATTTTTCGAAATAAAACTAGTTTTGTGGGATCAGCTAAACGTGCTCGTTGTTCCGCCGAAAACAAATGACCGATTGATCGCCAAAACCATGCGAACTTTGCCTCTCTTTTTAATCGTTTTCCTTCAATCGTATTTAGTTTAAGCAATTCGATTTTCCAGCCAAGCGGTTGAAAAAAAGTCGCGCCCTCAGCAGGAGCAAATCGCATAAGAGATTTAGCTTTTTGAAGATCTTTTCCCCATTTTTTATTCATGGCGTGAATGCCGCTTGGAGAGTTTAAATCAGTCATCCAAAAAATAAACGAACTTCGAGTGGATAGATCCCTGGCAAGATCAATTACATCTTTCGTATCGAGATAAACAAGCAAGCCCTCCGTAATCACGAGTATCCTTTTTCTGCCCGAATTTAGTTCATCAAATAATTGAGCCCTTTGTTCCGAGTTTTTTAGATCACAAGTTTTTCGTTCCAATAAACAGTTGGGAGTATAATTGGCTAAGACCGAATTTTTGTATTCGATGATGGCCGGAAGATCCACTTCGATCCATCGAAGAGACGAAGGAAGATCCAAGCGATAAGGACGAGTATCGAGACCTGCCGCAAGATTTACGACGAGATCAATTTTATGCTGATCAATTAAATTTTTTATCCATTCATCAAAAACCACAGTGCGAACGACAACAGCCCAACTTCCAGACATCGCCTTTGGTGTTTTGTCGACAATTTCGAATCCACGGGTTCCCGCGAGTTTTCTCGCTAGATGATCATTGAACAAAGAATCTTTTCTTTCCGATTCAAGAGCACGATAGACGGCTACCCATAAAGCGGTATCAGAAATATTTTCAAGCACCATGATGCTGATATAGCACTTATAAAGTCCGACGATCTATAGATGGGAGTCGAAATCACCCGCCCGCTAAGTGCCCATAATTAAGGCTACTAAATAGAAAATTTCGCAACAGGCTTAAACCTTCGCTAATCGTGCATATGAAATAAGAGAAATCGCGGCGAATTGTCTCGATAGTAAAGAATAGAGATGAGATGATGATTTTCTTTTTCCATCCCAGAAGCTTGCGTATCGCTGAATAAAACGGAATTGGGAAACTCGATTGTCTCACGAATATCATCCGCAAGCCGTAGCAATTCTGTTCTAATTAATCGCTGAGTTAATGCTCTATCGAACACCCCGATTTGCTGTCTCCAGAATCCTTGACTGGGCTCGCCCCTCTTCCAAAAAGCCTGGCGAACAAAACCGCGCTTTATCAGAACTCCAGTCAAAAAAAGTGAAATGCTTATATGTCCTATGTTCGGACCGCCACTAGCCCAGCCGACAACGAGAGGAATCAGGGGAAATGTCATCATAGCCCGCGCATTCACGACAGAAAAATTATATCTACTTCGCACGTCCTGTTCACTTTCCTCAACGACGGGAACAAGAGGAAGACCGTCCGACACTTTTTTTCCTCGAGCTATCATTAAACTGTGTTCCATCTCCCAAGATATAAGGGGAACGTCTTTGGGATAACTTACTTGGCTACGCAGTTTATTTGAAAAATCCAAAAGTCGATCAGCATCCCAAACTCCGAATGCTACAAAATGCCCATCTGCTTTCATTGCCAATCGAATCCCCTGAATTCTCTGAGCTAAGAGTTCGGCTTCTTTTTTTCCGATGGGAATAGCACGATCCGGGTTGAGTTGTGGAATTCGAATTCTGAGTGTGCGATTTTGATCTCGCTTTAGTGTCCCTGGGTTCTCATCCTGCAATCCGAGATTCTCTACTAATGCATCGAGTTCAGCTTCAAGATTTACGTGGGCTTGGTCGGTTCCAAATGCGACTCCATGTTTTTCTTCGTATGCCTTAGCCGATGCCCTACTCCAATTAAAGGAAATCGGCGAATCCGGAAGATTCGAAATTTTAGCGACGCTTGCTAGCGTGCTAAGACAAAGTTCTCGAGAAAAAGCCGGAAGTCTAGAACGAGATTGGATAGACGTTTCACCGGCAAACGCCGGAATAGATAAAATCAAAAAGCTAAGCAACCCTCGCCAGACCCTTACATCCATGCTGGGCTTCTAGCATGAATTCTCTTTTTTATGATCAAAAAAAGTGCAACTCAGTTTCCAATTGCTTTCAGGCTCTTGATTCCCAACCTAAACCGCCGATTGAATTTTTACCTTCAATAGCCCAGGCTTGGCTTCGAGCCTTCCGATAAGTTTGTCCAAGTCTAGGCCAATAGGACATTGAACGTTGTAATCTAAGGCCAGAGTTCCTGCAGAAACCTCTACTTGGTATTCAACATCCAACACACTTAAACCCATTTCTTTCATTGCATCCGCAACTTCATGTGTGTGATTAAGTTTTCTATCTAAGACAATGCTTATCCGTTTTTTAGTCATACGATCGTCCTTATTTTCAAATCGCCTAAGCACAGTCAACGCAGTTAAGCCTAGAACTGTTACAGAAATTGCCTCAATGTACATTCCAGCACCAGAGCACATCCCTATTGCCGTCACCAACCAGAGTCCTGCTGCCGTTGTAATCCCCTGAATCGAGAGTCCGCTACGTAGGATTGCTCCACCTGCAAGAAAACCAATACCCGAAACTACGGAAGCAGCAATACGAGACGCATCAACTTCAACGTGATGTCTGCTATCGTAATCTTGGAAATAGACAAAATAGGCAGAGATCACCATGAAAGTGGCTGCAGTCATCGCAACTATTAAATGCGTACGAAAACCAACCTGCCGGCCGTGGCGATCGCGTTCGAATCCAATTATTCCACCTAAAATAGCTCCTAAAATAATACGGGAGATGAGTTCTAGATGAGTTATTGGCATTTCATTTTCCTGTGAGCTGATCGATTTAAAATTTATTTTAGGCTTAATTTGCCCCCGAAGAAAGAAGAAAGGGCAGAGGAGAACAATGGGGTCAGGGCACTTATGGGACAGGTGAAACATT
>JAQBPA010000030.1 GCA_028287765.1 Bacteriovoracaceae bacterium | reverse complement strand
GCTGCTTCTTCGCCGCAGGCATTTCATCTCTCGCATGACTTTCTTGCGCGGCTCACGAGTTTTTCACCTCAGCCAAACCCACGTTCGTCCTCAATTCAACTACTGACCGGAATCAACAAAAATACATAAATCTAAATCCAATTCGAAATACCAATTTTCGTCTGAATTAAAATGTGTGTACCTTTTATTAAAAAATCGAATAGCACTTTTGTTTTTATCGCGTAAGGGAGTCGAAGCCGGCGGAAATGGGGAGGCTGGCTGAGGACTTTTAGATCCAGAGCGAGTTTCAAAAGTCGAACGGAGCTCGAATTGTCAACGAGCGGGTGAAGGCCGCAAGAAGTACCAAAGGAATATAAAAGACACCAGGCCGTATCTAAAAGTCCCCGGCCAGCCTCCCCATTTCCGTCGATTCGAGCTCCCTTTCCCGCACGGCTGCCGGTATTCCGATTTTCATCGACTCCGCGGGCCTCCTTTTTGTATTAATAGACCGTGCACTCTTCTGAACACCTGTCGGCTGAATTTCAAACCGTTAGTGCGATCATTCGAAAGCGGCGTACCTGTAAAGACTTTGATGGTAAACCTGTCGAGAAGGAGTTGATTGAAGCTCTTCTGGAACTTGCCGTATGGGCTCCTAATCATGGACTGACGGAACCCTGGAGATTTCGCGTGCTTCTCCATTCTGGACTTAAAAATTGGATTAAATTTTTTCAGGATGAACTGCGAGAAGAAGATCTTGTCCCGTTTGAGAAAACTTTTGAAAAAATCTTAAAAGCTGGGGCTATTATTCATGTGAGTCATCTTTCGAGCGAAAATGAAACGGTTCAAAAAGAAAATTCTGCTGCAACTTGCGCTGCAATTCAGAATATTTTACTTGCGGCAACTGCTCAGCATTTGCAATCTTACTGGAGCACTTCAAAAATTTTTAATCATGCTAAAACAAATGAATTCCTGAATATAAGTCACGACGAAAATTTTGTGGGTGCCATCTGGTTAGGCCATGGGCAAATTCCGGCACCAAAACCTAGAAAATTAGCGAGAGAAAAAACCTTATGGATCAAATAACCTCTGAAACTGAAACACTCCACGAATGGAAAAATCCTCTCGAGCGGCTTTCAGAAATCAGAAGCAAGTCTTCAAACGAATTAATTTCAGAAATCGAGACTCGACTCAAACTCAATCCCGATTTTTCTCGAAGAATTGAATCCGATCTTGGCGGAATGGGTTTTATAGAACTCGAAGACAGCTGGGGCTGGGAAGGCACGATTTTAAATACGGCTCGAATTTCTGCTTCTAATAAAAGAATACATAAAGGAGATAAACTCTCCGACGCTGATAAAACTCTTCTTTATCATTTGATGAAAGCAAATCACGGCACTCCGTTTGAGCGAGTATATTTTCATTTTCGAGTGATCTGTCCGCAGTTTGTGATGAAACAGTGGCTCAGGCATCGCATGAGTTCATTTAACGAATACAGTATGCGTTACCGAACGGGCATTCATTCCTTTTATGTCCCCGGTCCAAAGGCAAGATCCGTGAACGGTTTTGAAGTAATGAACGAAGAAGAAATTTCTGAATACTGTGACTTGCTCGAAAAAAATTATAAATTTTATGCCGATATGTACGAAAAAGTTTTGAAGCGACTTGAACAAGCTGAAAAAGACGGAAAAATTCCAGCGCTCGGATCTATGGGTGGACGAAACCCGTACCGAGGACGCGTGCGCGAACTCCTTCGAAACGTTATGCCAATGGCATCTTATACGGATATGTATTGGACGGTAAATTTCAGATCTCTCCGAAATTTTATGGCTCTTCGTTGTGGAAAGCCGGTGAACGAAGAAGAAGATGCACAATTCGAAATTCGTGAATACGCCGATACCATATTTCAGCTCTTCACCAAAAAGTTTCCCGTCTTATCGGACGTTATGTTGAAGATTTTAGCGGAAAAGAATACCGCTAGTTGACCTTCAATCCTTTGAGCGGTGCCAATCTCATTTCAAACGAAATAAGCCTAGCCCGACGCTAAACGCGTTGTTAAATTTCTAAGATATGAAAATTCATGAATATCAGGCTAAGGCCTTACTCAAAAACTTCTCGCTTCCCATTTCGAAAGGCACTTCTCTCACCGATCTGAAAGATGTTGAATCGGCTTACAAAGCCGCGGGCACTCCGGTTGTCGCGGTGAAAGCTCAGATTCACGCTGGCGGTCGAGGAAAAGGCGGCGGCGTTAAGATTGCAAAGTCTCTCGATGAAGCTCAGAAGTATGCTTCCCAAATTCTCGGAATGAATCTCGTCACCCATCAGACTGGGCCCAAAGGTCAAAAAGTTCGCACTCTATATATAGAGGCGGGAACAGCGATCGCGAAAGAAATGTATCTCGCTGTTCTTCTGGATCGTGAAACATCTCAGCTCGTCATCATCGCGGCCGGCGAAGGTGGAATGGAAATCGAAGAGCTCGCTCATAAGAGTCCTGAAAAAATTGTCAGAAAACAAATTGATCCTCTTCTTGGCTTTCGAAGTTTTGACGGCCGACTTCTAGGTTATGCGCTCGGTCTGAAAGAAACGGTTCACGCCGAATTGACGACCATTTGCCAAAATTTGATTCGAGCCTATTTGGCGCTCGATGCATCTCTTGTCGAAATTAATCCTCTCGTTTTAACGGCCGACAATCATCTCGTCTGCCTCGACGCTAAAATGACGATCGATGATAACGGACTCTATCGCCATCCAGAAATCGAAAAACTTCGCGATCTTTATGAAGAAGATGCTTTAGAGATGGAAGCCGCAAAGTTCGGCCTCAATTATGTTTCTCTCGACGGAACGGTCGGCTGCATGGTGAACGGTGCGGGTCTTGCTATGGCAACCATGGACGTCATCAAACTTGCGGGTGCTGAGCCGGCAAACTTTCTTGACGTCGGTGGAGGCGCTACAAAAGAAGCTGTCACGGAAGCTTTCAAAATTATTTTGAAAGACACCAAAGTAAAAGCGATTCTCGTCAATATTTTTGGTGGCATTATGAAATGCGATATTATCGCAGCTGGAATTTTGGAAGCTGTGAAGACCACCAAACTCTCACTCCCACTCGTCGTTCGCCTTCAAGGAACGAGAGCGCCCGAAGGACTCAAACTTCTTTCGGAATCAGGTCTACCTATTCAAACAGCAGAAACCATCGGCGATGCTGCTGATAAAGTTGTGAAAGCTGCGGGGAAATAAGATGTCTATTCTCATTGATAAAAATACAAAACTCATCGTTCAAGGAATTGGAAAAGCTGGCTGGTTCCATGCAAAACAATCGATCGACTACGGAACACAAGTCGTCGGCGGAGTTTCACCCGGAAAAGGTGGAACTTTTATGGAGGAAGATAAATATAAAGTTCCTGTCTTTAATACCGTTAAGGACGCCGTCGAAAAAACAGGCGCCAATGCGACTGTGATTTTTGTTCCTCCCCCATTTGCAGCTGACGCGATTTTAGAAGCTGCCTTTGCTGGCGTAAAACTTCTCGTCGCCATCACCGAAGGCATTCCCGTAAACGATATGATCGCCGTCAAAGCTGAACTCAAAAGACGAGCGGCTGATTGCCTTTTGATCGGACCGAATTGTCCTGGCGTTGTGACGATCGGCGAATGTCGAATTGGTATTCAACCTGGATCGATTGGAAAACGCGGAGTAATCGGCGTGCTTTCTCGCTCAGGAACTTTGACCTACGAAGCCGTCGATCAAGTGACTCGAGTGGGCCTTGGCGCAACAACCTGCGTTGGAATTGGCGGAGATCCGATTCACGGAGCTGATTTCATCGAGATTCTAAAGAGATTCAAAGATGATCCTGAAACCAAAGGAATCATCATGATCGGCGAAATTGGTGGATCAGAAGAAGAAGCAGCAGCCGAATGGATTCAAAAAAATCTAAAAAAACCCGTCGTCAGTTTTATTGCTGGGGCAACTGCTCCTGAAGGTCGGCGAATGGGTCATGCGGGTGCGATTGTTTCTGGCGGAAAAGGAACCGCAAAAGCAAAAATGGAAGCGCTTCGAAAAGCGGGGGTTTCGGTCGTGGACAATCCTTCAAATCTTGGTCAAATGATGAAGAAAGTTTTAGAAAATCGATAACCAATCAAGAAGGACTAGAAAATGGCAACTGAAAGAACATTAAGCATTATTAAACCAGACGGTGTGAAACGAAATCTCATTGGAAAAATTTTAGAACGTTTTGAAACAGCGGGTCTCAAAATCGTCGCTCTCAAAAAGGTACAACTCACACGTGCTCAAGCGGAAGGCTTTTATGCTGTTCACAAAGCGCGGCCATTTTTTCCTTCACTTGTAGAATTTATGACGAGTGGTCCGGTGATGATCTCGGTTCTCGAAGGCGATAATGCAATCAAAAAAAATCGGGATCTCATGGGTGCGACGAATCCGAAAGACGCTGCCAAGGGAACGATTCGCGCTGATTTCGCAGAAAGTATCGAAGCAAATACCGTTCACGGAAGCGATGCCCCTGAGACCGCTGCTTTTGAAATTCGATATTTTTTTAATGCTTTTGAATGTCAGTAATTAAGCTTGCTGGCGCGATAAGGTCGCACTAACTTTAGAGACGTGGTTTGCCTCACGGGCAGACTGCGAATCAAACGAATATTTTAGTTAGCGCGAGGATCGCATCATGTTTTCTCAAAATCCAAAGCGTCAGGACCAATCTTTATTTAATGCGCTATGGAATTTAAGACGCCCGCGGGTGCGAAATGTCGAATATCGTTACTCCGAGTTTTATCGAAGCGCCGCCCAAGAAAATTCTGATGGGATTTTACAAAGTCTTGGTACCCGAATCGAAGGGCTTACCATGGATGAAATCGAGGCCAGACTTGCGCAGTTTGGAACAAATGAGATCGTCCGTGAGAAACAAGTTAATTGGCATAGTCAACTTCTCGCGACCTTCAAAAATCCTCTCGTTATTCTTCTCATTATTCTTGCTGCTATTTCCTTTATAACCGACGACATTCCCGGTGGAGTATTGATGTCGGCCATGGTCATGCTCGGCGTCTTCTTAACTTTTTTTCAGGAATTTCGCTCGACCCGAGCTGCAGAAAAACTGAGAGCCATGGTCACAACGACGGCCACCGTATTTCGCCAGCTTGTGCCAAAGTCAATCGACACCGATGAAGGTGAAAGCCCTGTCTCTCGACCGATTTCAACTCTCAAAATCGAAGTTCCGATAGCCGAACTTGTGCCGGGAGATATCATTCAACTTTCGGCAGGAGATATCATTCCTGCCGATGTGAGACTTATCAGCTCCAAAGATCTTTTCGTTAGTCAGTCCGCTTTGACGGGTGAGGCATTGCCAGTCGAAAAGAATTTTCAAAAAGAGGAACAGAATACGCGCAGTGCACTTGAGCAGCGAAATCTCGCGTTTATGGGAAGCTCCGTCGTCAGCGGCACTGCCCTTTCAACCGTGATGAAAACGGGAAGCGATACTTATTTTGGTTCACTTGCAAAAAGCGTGATTGGCCAGAGAGTCCTCACAAGTTTTGATAAGGGAATTAACCGATTCACGTGGCTCATGCTTCGCTTCATGATGATCCTGGTTCCGCTCGTGTTTCTGATCAATGGTTTTGCGAAAGGCAACTGGCTCGAAGCTTTTATGTTTGCCATCGCCGTTGCTGTTGGTCTTACGCCAGAAATGCTCCCGATGATTGTGACGGTCAATCTCGCGCGAGGGGCACTCGCGATGTCGCGAAAAAAAGTGGTCGTGAAACGTCTCAACTCGATTCAAAATTTCGGCGCTATGGACATTCTTTGCACGGATAAAACCGGCACACTTACTCAAGACAAAGTGATTCTAGAAAAATACGTCGACCCTCACGGCAACGACAGCGATGAAGTTCTCAAATATGCTTTCTTAAATAGTTTTTATCAGACCGGTCTTAAGAATTTGCTCGATCGAGCCGTTCTGGAACATGTCGAAGTGAAGGGCTCTCTTAAGATTGAAACTGACTACCGTAAAATCGATGAAATCCCTTTTGATTTTTCGAGACGGCGAATGTCGGTCGTCGTCGAAGAACAGAGGCAACGGCATGTGCTCATTTGCAAAGGAGCGCTTGAAGAAATTCTTAACGTGACCGATCGAATGGAAACCGAGGGAAAAATCACTTCCCTGAATGATGAAATTCGAAGAACGATTCAGAAGGTCGGAAACGATCTGAATGAAGACGGCCTTCGAGTCATTGCTGTCGCCTATAAAGAAATGCCGAATGATCAGGCCGAATATACGATTCGAGAAGAAAGCGAATTGATCTTACTCGGCTTCATTGCCTTTCTCGATCCGCCAAAAGAAACAGCCGCTCAAGCCATCAAAGCCCTTCGAGCTAGCGGGGTCGTTGTAAAAGTTCTTACGGGCGATAACGAGATCGTCACCCGAAAAATTTGTAAAGAAGTGGGCCTTGATATCGATCGCATTCTCCTCGGCCAAGAAATAGAAAAAATGACGGACGACGAATTGTCGGACCTGACGGAGTCGATTTTTGTTTTCGCAAAGCTTACACCCGCTCAGAAACAAAGAATCATTCTGGCCATGCATCAAAAAAATCACGTCGTCGGTTTTCTGGGTGACGGAATTAACGACTCCCCTGCTCTTCGTGCTGCCGACGTAGGCATTTCTGTCGATAATGCTGTCGATATCGCGAAAGAATCAGCCGATATTATTCTTCTCGAAAAAAATCTTCTTGTCCTTGTCGATGGTGTTCTTGAAGGACGAAAAGTTTTTGGAAATATAACGAAGTATATCAAAATGAGTGCGAGCTCCAATTTTGGAAACGTTTTTAGTATCGTCGGATCGAGTTTAATTTTTCCATTTCTTCCCATGCTTCCCGTTCAACTTTTAACTCAAAATTTACTTTATGATTTATCTCAGACGACGATTCCGTGGGATCAAGTGGACGAAGAATATCTCTTGCAACCTCGCCGCTGGGAAATTGGCGAGATCGGCCGCTTTATGCTTTTTATCGGGCCCATCAGTTCAATTTTTGATTACGCCACTTTTGCGCTTATGTGGTTTTGGTTCGGCGCAAATACTCCCGCTCATCAAAGCCTCTTTCAATCGGGATGGTTCGTTGAAGGTTTACTTTCACAGACTCTCATCGTCCATATGATCCGCACGCGAAAGATTCCATTTATCCAAAGCCGGGCTTCAAATCCGCTTATCTTCACTACAATTGCGGTCATGGCACTCGGTCTCTATATTCCTTTTTCTGCCTTAGCTGGAAAAATCGGCTTGGTTCCGCTTCCGCCTTCTTATTTTATATTCTTGATCGTCATCCTTTTTGCCTATGCGCTTTTAACTCAGAAGGTGAAGACCTGGTTTATTGCTCGGTATGGTTATAATTGATCTTCGGAGATCGATCCGGTCCGGTTTGTAGTCGAAATTCCGGGCGAGCGTGGAGTGGGTCGTGGGTGAGAAAACGCGCTCATTGCCGAATCAATTAATTGCAGAACTTAGTTTGAGTGTTGCTTTTTCGCCGTGGGGATTTCATCTCTCTCATGACTTTTTTGCTCGGCTCAAGAGTTTTTCACCCACGACCCACTCCACGCTCGTCCTCAGTTCGGCTACAAACCGGAATCAAGAATAATATTAAATTCGAAACTGAAGAAAAGGCGCCTAGCACCTTTTTATCTAATGGGGTGCGAAGCCTTTGATTCGTTCACTCATATAAGTGTCCCGCCAAGGTGAACCGCAGTCCCACCTTTCTTCGGGGTTTAATTGGTCCCAAAAGATATCTAGAGTCTTCATTGAAGCTTGATCATTATTTTTGCGTTCGTAATTGAGCACGTACAACCAAAATATATCTCTCCATGCGTAACCGTCGTAGGCTTTGTGTTCGTCATCAGAAAGTAATTTTTTGAAATCGTCTACCGTCTTAACTTCTGGAATCGGATCCTTATGCTCAAGGCGGAAGTCTGCTAAAAAATTATTTTGCACAAAATCCATCAGATAGGCATTTAGTTTTGCCATCGCGATGGACTTCGCCATGGCAATTCGCTTCGTCACAGCACTAGTCTTCGTGGACTCTAGATTCTCTGTGGCAATAGGCTTCTCGGCAAAGGGCTTCGAATCGACAGCTGGAGAAGGCCGGGCCAGGGCGACGCCTGTCATTCTTTCGGAAAGTCCGTAGTGTTTGAATCCCACTACGTCCACTAAAACAAGGTTCTGACTGTTTAAACGAGACATCGTTGCCCCTCCCGTAACTCGCGCTCAGGCCTTTAAATTATTTCGGCCAATGGCCAAAACTTGTGCTAAAAACACATTCACATGATGCCTATCCCTGAAATACGTCCTTCTGAGCCGCTCGATTTTTTTGATTTAGAAATTCCAGATGCCGAAGAAAAAATTGGCGCTCTTGTTGGAAGAAAATTCCACGGGGCTTCGTTTGTATCGTTTGTTTATAAACATAACACCATCGATCCGCTTCTGATGACGAGTATTCCGCAATCGATGCGACCGATTTTAAAAGACTCTGTCTCGGCTTCGTCTCTTCCAATTGTGCGAAAACAGGTTTCGATCGACGGCACGGTCAAATTTCTTTTAGGCGTCCACACTGAAAAAGGTCCTCAAGAAATAGAGTGTGTTTATATTCCGGAGAAGACTCGAGTCACTCTTTGCGTGAGTTCTCAAGTAGGATGCAAAATGGGTTGCAAGTTTTGTCTCACGGCCCAGCTCGGATTCAAATCTCATCTTTCAGCTGGCGATATTGTGCGTCAGGTTTGGACAGTCGAGCAGCAACCTGAACTCAGAAAAATTACGAATATCGTTTATATGGGAATGGGTGAACCTTTTGATAATTTTGAGACAGTAAAAAAATCGACTCGCATTCTTACCCATCAACGTGGGCCAGATAAAAGTGCCAAACGAATTACGGTTTCAACGGTGGGTCTTGTGGATAAAATTGATCTTCTTACAAAAGAAGATCCTTTCCGACTCGCCGTCTCGCTTAATTGTACCACCGACGAGATGCGCTCCAAAATCATGCCCGTCAATCAGCGCTGGCCGATCGAGGAACTTATGGCGTCTTGCCGCAGATATGCTGATCGAACGAATAAGCGAGTAACGTTTGAATATATTCTGATGAAGGATGTGAGCGATACCTTAGAAGATGCGAAGCGACTCGTGAGACTCACCTCCAGCATCCCCTGCAAAATTAATTTAATTCCGTATAACGAAAGCTCCTTCACAGAATTTAAACGTCCGAGCGACGAGCAAATTGCAAAATTCCACGCCCACGTTCTGAACCACGATAAGCCCGTCTTCATCCGCAAAAATCGTGGGAACGATATCTATGCCGCTTGCGGAATGCTAAAGCGCGTAAACGCTTAACTTTAGAAAAAATAGCTGGAATATAAACGAAGAATTCGACAAATCAGTTTCGTTTAAGTACGCAGTACATCACCATGACACAAAAATTCGGGTACTTTTTAAGATCGATATTATTCATGGGATTGCTTTCGAGTCATTCAACTGAGGCAAGCGATGTTCCGAGCTCCCACTGTATAAAAATTATAAAAAACGTGGGCGGGGTCGAGCTTTTAAAGGACACCCCTTTAGAACCTCATTCGTCACACTTCGTTTCTCACAGAAGTTTTGAGCAAGGATTTGAAGATCTAAAACGCCTTGCGGAAAAAATACAAAATATGCATGAACTTCCTTTGTTTTATTTTCATTCGCAAAAATTATGGGTTTCTATTGCGGATATTGAACCAACAATTTCCGAAAACAGTATTTCACATATGACTTCAATTGAAATTTTAAATGAATTATTAAGTAATCAAACTGCATCAGATTTAATAACTGTCCTGCATGTTCCTCCTAAAGGAGGTCTTGGCCTTACAAATATGCCGAAGGAGGCATCTCGCTTTTCATTCCTTCCAAAGAACCTCTATTTCGATTTTGTACTCAATACTCCAAGCGAAGGTGATATTAGGTTCCTCTTAGGAGTATTACGTACATTCGAGGGGACGATTGATTTTGGAATCATTACCGCTTTGGGGCATAACCGAATTCAAATCTCAAAACCAAAGGGAATTTTATTAATCGAGTATCTAAGTGATGTTCGGCTAAGAGTATTGGATAAAGCAAATCTACTTTTGGGTGAAAGAAATGAATTACCTAGCTCTGTAGAATTTCTGAAGTGGTCGTTCAAAGAAATTAATTCTAGAATGGGTCCAAACACTAAATTCTTCGAATTCAAACCCTGGTAAAACGCGCTTAACTCTTCACGTACTTTGTAAATGATATCGAACGCTCGTAACGACTTTATTTCGTTTAAACATCAGCGCCGCTCGAATCAGAAACGCTGTCTGATTATGAAGAAATTGATGCCACCATTTTGCCGTCACGAATTCCGGAATGAGAACAGTGACTCTTCCGTCCTTAGACGTTGCACCCACATCATCGATAAATTGAAGAAGCGGACCTATGACAGAACGATACGGAGAATTTAAAATGACTAATGAGATATCCGGCGCCCACTTCTTCCATTCGAGTCGCATCTTCTCCGTCGCCTCGATATCCAGATCGACATAACAGGCTTGGATATCGGTTGAAATGGAACGTGCATACCGAAGTGCATTCACCACACCTTTGTGAATTCCAGAAATAGGCATCACTACTTTGGCGCCTTCAGTTCTAATATGCTCAGGATTTTCTCCAATTAGAGAAAGTTCATTATTGACCTTCAAATAATGATTAAAAATGCCATTAAAAGTAAAAACAATCACAGGAATAATAAGAAGGACCATCCAAGCGCCTCCCATAAACTTCGTGCTCGAAATCACTGTGAGGACTAAGAGTGTGGCAATCGCTCCGAGAAGATTGAAGAAAAGAGACTTCCGCCACCCTGACTCGCGAAGTTTATAATGATGCATCACCATTCCCGCTTGAGACAACGTGAACGATAGAAATACTCCGATCGCATAGAGAGGAATTAAATGGTGAGTTTCTGCTTTAAATAAAACAATCAAAATCATGGCCGTGATGCTTAGACCAATAATTCCATTCGAGAACACGAGTCTATCTCCAAGACTTGCAAGCTGGATCGGCAAAAATCGATCTTTAGCGAGCAGAGAAGCAAGTCTTGGAAAATCCGCGTAGCTTGTATTCGCTGCCAATACCAAAATTAAGGCTGTCGAAATCTGAATAAAATAATAGAACCAATTACTTCCAAATACCGAGTGAGCCAGAAGCGAAACAGCCGTCTCACCCTCTTTAGGTACAATTCCGTAATAGTGAGAGAGAAGCGTTATTCCGATGAAGAATGCTCCTAAAATAAGAGACATCCAAGCCATCGTTGTTTTTGCATTTCGTTGTTTTGGATCTT
>JAQBPA010000268.1 GCA_028287765.1 Bacteriovoracaceae bacterium | reverse complement strand
CTATCGTGTTCGAATGAATACTCCCGAAGAACTGGCGTCTCATGAAGAGATGATCGAAGCGCGCAAACAAGCGATCGAAAAGCAAATCGAAGACGAACAAAAAGAACGCGAACAGCGAGTTCAGAAGTTAAATCTCTTTTCAGGTCCGAAGGGCGGCGATTCTGCAAAAGCTGCCACCGTAAAACGTGAAGCCGAAAAAGTCGGCCGAAACGATCCGTGTCCATGCGGCAGTGGTAAAAAATATAAAAAATGCCACGGCGCTAATGCTGCTACTGGGTAGTTATTCTCGGAGAAGATTCTATCGGCAATTTTTTTAAACTGAGTCCAGAAGGAATTCCTTGGAGTGACTATCGTTTAGCGGAATTGATTCCGATTCTTCCTTTTTCATTTTTTGCCACGCTCTATCTTGAACTTTTCACAGCTCTTTCTTATCGCTCGTCTCAGTTGGTCGGATTTGAAGATGTGCCTTCAAACGCGATCCTGTATGGATTTCATAAAGATGTACTCACCAATTATATAACGATGAAGCTTATTTCGTTGAGAGCTCCTAAAATCATGTGGATTGGCTACCACGGAATTATTTCTTACTCGGCGTTTTGCTGCGGTTTGACCAATAAATACGTGAACGTTCGTTTCAAAACAAAAGGTGATCAGAAACCCATCGATCAATTAGTTGAAATGTTGGATCGAAATTCTCAGCGACAATTTGGAATCTTTACCGACGCAGGAGGACCTTACGGAAAAGTAAAAGGCAGTCTCGTGGCCTTGGCAAAGCGAAGCGGCCGGCCGCTTATTCCCTTAAGAAGTTTTTCCGCAAACCATTGTTTGTTGCTGGGACACCAGATTCCGTATCCGAAGTCGCCGGTGACAGCTGTATTTGGTAAAGCGATCACCCCCGAGGAACTTAGTTTTGAAAATCCGGAAGAGAATCGAAAGCTACTTCAAACTCGACTCGAGGATCTGAAGAACCCCCTAAAATAATTTAGTGGTTGTAACCGCGTTCGTCGTCGGAGGAGTTCCAGATGTGGGAGAAAATCGGGGCCTGACCCCAATTTTGTATTTGATTTGATTCCGGTCAGTAGTTGAATTGAGGACGAGCGTGAGCGAGGCCTGGGTGAAAAACTCTTGAGCCGCGCAAAAAAAATCAAGCGAGAGATGAACGCCCTGCGGCGAAAAAGCAACACTCATACTAAGTTCTGTAATTAATTGAATCGGCAATGAGCGCGTTTTCTCACTTAGGCCTCGTTCACGCTCGCCCGGAGATTCGACTACTGACCGGACCCTGACCCCGCGGAATCTACCGCCTAAAATACCAATGCCAAAAATAAAGCATCGACGTAATCACGCCGAGCATTAAAGACGAACTGAATGATATGAGGCAAAGCCAATGGGTGGCGCGGGGGCTTAAATTCTTGAGTAATCCTAATACCACAAAGAAAAGCATGACCGCAAAAAGGCCGACCGAGAGCTGGCTGAGGACTTGTGCTTCAATGACGGTGAGACTTCTGAGCCAAGTAATACTGAACATTTCCTTCTTTTAAGGATTTTGTCGCCCCCGAGCAATAGAAATGCCTACCGTACATTGACAGGAAGGGAAGTGTTTTTTAGTTTGGCTGTTTGAAGGCCTTTGCCGAATCGCAAGGGCGGATACCTGTAGAACAAATCAAATTCTGAAGCGAAGTGAGGTCAATAAACCAGTGGAAAAAATTAATCTTAAAAAACCCCTCAAAATTGCCATTAATGGTTTCGGTCGAATTGGCCGATGTGTTTTTCGTGTTCTTGCTGAAACTCCTGAGTTTCGCGACGGGCTCATTCAAGTGACCACCGTAAATGACCTGACAGACGCAAAAACTCTTGCGCATCTCCTCAAATACGATTCCGTTCATGGTCGATTTTCTGCGGATATAAAAGTCGACGGCAATAGCCTTTCGGTAAATGGAAAAAAGATTCAGGTATCGGCCATTCCGGATCCGGCAAAACTTCCTTGGGCTCAAGAAAAAGTGGATGTCGTTTTAGAATGTACGGGTCGATTTAAAGATCGCGAAGCAACCGCTGCTCATCTTACGGCGGGAGCCAAAAAAGTTATTTTTTCAGCACCACTTCCCGGAGCGGATCTGACGATTGTAGTCGGAATTAATCATGAGCAATATGATTCGTCGAAACACCATATCGTCAGTAACGCCTCTTGTACGACCAATTGTCTCACTCCCGTTGTCAAAGTAATCGATGATGGACTCAAAATTATTCACGGCTCGATGACGACGATTCATTCTTATACGAACGATCAAAGAATTCTCGATCTCCCACATTCCGATATGCGACGAGCGAGAGCGGCTGCTCTTTCGATGATCCCAACAACGACTGGAGCTGCGAAAGCAGTCGGACTTGTACTTCCGCATTTGAAGGGCAAGATCGACGGAATTTCCATTCGCGTTCCTACTCCAAACGTTTCGGTAGTTGATTTCAACTGCGAAGTGCAAAAAGAAACGAGCAAAGAAGAGGTGAATGCGCTTCTACAAAAAGCGGCAGAAGGTCCGCTCAAAGGAATTTTGAGTTACTGCACAGAAGAGCTGGTCTCAAAAGATTTTAACGGAACGACCGAATCTTCAATCGTGGATGCTGGCTATACGGCTGTCATCGATAAGAAGTTCGTGAAAATTCTCTCTTGGTACGATAACGAGTGGGGTTTTTCGAATCGAATGGTCGATCTCACTTTTTATATTGGAAATGCACTCTAATGAAAATTTTGCGAGTCGATGAGATTCATTGGCCAGCTCTTCGAGAAGACAAGCGCGTGGCCTTTGTACGCGTCGATTTTAATGTGCCGATTAAAAATGGAATTGTTCTGGACGACTTTCGAATCAAACAAGCACTTCCGACGATTAATTATCTGCTTGAACAGAAGTGCATCGTCGTTTTGGCGTCGCATTTGGGTCGGCCCAAGGGAAATGACGAAGAAAGCCGAAAAAAATTCACGATGCTTCCCGTTGCCGAAAAATTGGCAGAGATTATGGATCACGAAGTTTTACTTTCGAATGATGTCTCAGGAGACGGCGTTCGAAAACTAATCACTGACGGCCGTGGAGGCAAAACGATCATTCTTCTCGAAAATCTTCGATTCGATCCACGAGAAGAGGCAAACGATCCCGAATACGCGGAAAGTCTTTTCAAATATTGTCATCTCTATGTGAACGACGCCTTCGGAGCCTCTCACCGGGCGCATGCTTCGATTGAAGCCATCACTCATTTTACGAAGGTAAAAGCTGCAGGATATTTGCTGTCAAAAGAGTGGGAAGTTTTGAATCAAGTGCTTCATCACCCGATTGCGCCGCAAATGGCGATTCTTGGGGGTGCGAAAATTGCCGATAAGATTCAGGTGATTAAAAATCTGATGCTTCGATCAAAAAAACTTTTTATCGGTGGGCGAATGGCCCAAACTTTTTTGGCGGCTCAAGGGTATTCGCTCGGGAGTTCTTCGATCGAAGAAGAAAGCCTTCCACTTGCGAGACGGATTCTTACCGAGGCTCGTACTCAAGAAGTTGAAATTTTCTTCCCCGTAGACGGCCGCGCCGGAAAAGATATCGATGCAAAAGAATGCAAAGTCGTTTCTATCGAAAAAGATAAACCTCTTTCGAAAGACGTTTCACTTTTTGATATCGGCCCCAAAACAGTAGAAATCTGGAAGAAGGAACTTCGAAAAGCAAAAAGTATCGTTTGGAATGGCCCGATGGGCGTTTTCGAAAATCCAACCTATGCAGATGGCACGCTTTCGATTGTTGATTTTTTGCTGGAAGTAAAAGACTCCATTCCTGCAATCGCTGGCGGCGGTGAAACCGTCTCTGCGATCACGCAAAGAAATGCGCTTACATCTCTTTATCATGTTTCAACGGGCGGCGGGGCGATGCTTGAATTTCTGGAAGGAAAGGCTCTTCCTGGATTCGAAGCTCTGAAAGTTCGCGATCGAGACATTCAAGCCGCGATCGATAGCACCATCGTGATTCCGGAGGAAGAAGTTGGCTAAGAAATTTATATTTGGGAATTGGAAAATGTCGCAGTCGCTGCTGAGCGTTTTCGAATTTTTTGAGAATTGGAATCCTAAGCCACAAGACGGAGCGGAAGTGGCAATATTTCCCTCGTTCGTTCATCTCCAACTTTCGGCCTCCAAAATCAAGGAACATCAAAGAAATTTACTTTTCGGAGCTCAGGATTGTTCAACGGAAGAGAAGGGCGCGTTTACCGGTGAAGTCTCTGCGTGGATGATTAAAGAAATCGGCGCCAAATATGTTTTGATTGGACATTCGGAGCGAAGACTTCGAGTTCCTGAAACCGAATCGAGTCTTAGAAAAAAATTGGAGCAAGCTTTTAAGGCAGGCCTTATACCTGTTTATTGTCTTGGTGAAACTGAGGCCGAGA
>JAQBPA010000100.1 GCA_028287765.1 Bacteriovoracaceae bacterium | reverse complement strand
ATAGTTGGATGAGACAACGCCAAACAAAAGATTATTTAGGCGGAAGAATTCCCCAGAGCACCTTCATTGACGATATGTGGAGTGCGTATCGGTAGCTTTGAATTACTTAATCAACGTCCGTAAAGATCCAACATTCGTTTCGACTCTTTCAACAGCTGATCGAGATTCATCTGAGCGGACGCACTCACCTCTTGAATGAGCATTTGTTTTTTTGAATTGAGCAGAAAGATCCCATGAAGCGGCTTCTCTTCGAAATCATCGTAAGCTCCGAAGGCTCGGAACAGATCGGCTTGTTGATCCGAGATCATTTGAAAATGGAAATCATCTTTCATCAAATCTATATCCGAAGCCACCTGTTCAGGACTTGCGGAACTTATAAATTTTACGTCGATCTGAGCATTCTCGAATTCTTTCGCTTTGGTTTTAAAAAGATTAATCTGTTTTGAACAAAGATTGCAGGTTAATGAGAGATAAAAAACTAAAAGCGTTGGTCGACTACCCTGCCGAATTTTTTTCTCGACAAGTGGAGATGCCAAAACAGGTGTCCACTCGATCGACTTGTCCGCTTTAAACTTCACTAAAGGTTTTCTTTCCGATCGCGATAGCT
This sequence comes from Bacteriovoracaceae bacterium, assembly GCA_028287765.1. Classification (GTDB taxonomy): domain Bacteria; phylum Bdellovibrionota; class UBA2394; order UBA2394; family UBA2394; genus JAQBPA01. The sequence goes on along the minus strand of JAQBPA010000100.1, from coordinate 5,134 downwards.
CTGCGATGAGCGGTGAAAAGAATTGGGATTGATCCACTAAAGAAAGATAAGGCTTCGCATCGATTACGGCTTCTTTTGCGAGACTCTTTTTTCCAACCCAATTTAAAACTCGAACGGCTTCGGCTTCTGCTGGCAGCGTCATTTTAAATTTATCATTCGATTTCATTTCAGCTTCAATTCCATCAATTGCCCATTTTTCTGCCCAATCTTTGAGTCCTAAATCCATGGCGACCGAAGCCAACTCAAATTTTTTCATATATCCCAGATTTGATATCTGAACTAAAAGATCCGCTGCTTCAGCCGGAGTCGAATGAGTAAGGCTTTTAAAAAGTTCGAGCTCACGAATAAAATCTTCAGCCTCCTTTAAATCCGACTGAATATACGGTTTTATCGCGGCACTCGCTTTTTCGAGTCGTGCGTTCGTCAGCTCTTTAAAATCAGAAAAAGCTTGGTCTAATTTGGACGATGCCTCTTCCAAATATTTTTTATCCAAGGTTTTCGCGATGACAGCTCTATAAATTAAAAGAGAGCGATTTAATTGAGTCCAAATTTCTGTACTCGTTTTGACGGCGGAATCGTCCAAAATATCGAGATGATCCCAGAGCTGAAAAAGTCGAATAATATAGAGAGACTTCCAAGCGCTCTCGTCTTCAAAAGAAGTATATTCGATTGGAGTTTTATCGACGATGCGATTCGGGATTTTTCTCAATTGTCTGGCCGCCTCGAGCGCCAAAAGAACTCTGCCGGCAGCGATATTGGATTTAATAAAATAATCGACGTGATGTCGGTAATTATGAATTTGATAAGGCATGACTTGAGAGTGATTTTTCGAAAGGGGCTTTTCTCCGAGAAGCGCAAAAAGTTCGGTCTTAGCGGCAGCTTCCGTTGCCAGGGCAGCGTCTACACTCATATTAAGATCGCCGAAAATATGGGAAGCCATATGCCATTGATGCGCGATTCCTGGAGAAGTGGGGCCATTTAGTTTAGCTGCCTCAAGCGCCCTTCCAGCACTTTCGTTTTGACTATCAAAAAGATGAATTTGATAATGATACGCTGGGTGTTTTGGATTTTTTGTTAAAACTTCTTTAAGAAGTCCCCCCAATTCTTCTGTCTCCGATTCCTTCAGAGATGAAGAATTCCATTTGAAGACGACATAAAAAGCCTTCGCATCCAAATCGTCCGGATATTTTTCGGCGATCTGCCGAAGCGCTTCAACAAAATGATTCATTCTTTCAAAGCGCGTGGGAACCGAAGGCGAAAATCGTTCATGAAGCGCATCAATGTACGCAGACTCTCGCGGACCCGCGTTCGTTTTTAAAAAATCGGCAATCCTAGAAAATTTGCAAGCACGCGCAGGACTTCCAGCATTAAATAAAAAATGAGCGATGCTCATCCCCCAATAAGCCATCGCGCAATTAGGATCCATTTTGGCAACCTGGCGAAAACTTCGTTCAGCTTCATAAAAGGCGAAACCATGGAGTTGAAAAATGCCTTGATCAAAAAAACCGCTGACTTCAGGTCGACAGGATTCCAATTCAAAGTGCGCAGCGTTGTGATTCGGAAGAATCTTTGCAGCTTGCCTTGGACCTTCATCAAAAACATGGCCGTGAGAGGAATGCCCCGGAGAAGCTGCATTTACTTTTTTGGATACGAAGGCTTCAACAGGATTTTCTGAATCCATTTCGTCTTCTCGACATTCTTCTTCAGCAGTCAAATGATCCAGCCCCTGATCAACCCATGCATTTACTGCTTCCGATTTTTTCGCGTCTTTAGATTCGAAGTGGTCCAATGTTTTCGCGACGGCCTCAGGAGTTTTTGTAGACGGTGTAACTCGAGACGAATCCCCACAACCAGAAAACGCTAAGAATAAAAAGGCCACGGCCGAATAAGAAAATAGTCGATTCATGGTGAAAAGCATTATCACGAATGGAGCTAAGATAAAAGATACGTCGGAAGACACAAAAAAGCTGTCTGCGCCCATTTGAAGCCTTTGACTTGGGCAAAAATTTCCGGCAAGTTTCACTTCTCAGCCATGATCGGAGGACTTTTTTTGTCGTCCTGTCGTTGCTAAATCGCGTTTTTTTTGGGTGTGTTTTTAGGGTTTTGAAGGGTTTCCAGGCGAAATGAGTATTAGAAAATTATTAATTCGTAAGGTTAGATTTTTAATCACCTGCGGAGTTTCATTTATTTTTCATCCGCTCGTTTTTGCGACGACACTCGTCGGAACGGATGGTGCACATACAGCGAATCTTGAGGCTCCACAACCGACGGCCGAATCTAATATTAATAAATGTCTTCGTCTCATCGCTTCTATTCCAGAATCCTTCCCCGCCGAGCTCGAGCGCGCATACGCTGCTCATCCAAATACGTTCGATCACTATGTTCGATTAGCAGATGAAAATGCCAAAGCTTACGGGGGTCAAACACCGACAGGCTACGATTACGAAGAAGACGTTCGACGTTCTCAAACTTGGTCGGGCTTTCCTGGACATCCACTTTTTCAAGCGCCACTTCCGGAAGGTGCTACTTATATCGATCATCAACTGATTGCTCCCATGCGACCGGGATTGGTGAAAACCTCGAGCGGTGACTTCACAGCCATTCGCGTGAATTTTAAATTTAATGGGAAGATGACGGGAACAAACGTTGGTTTAAGACGGCAAGCGCTCTTTGATAATATCGAGCGCGGCGAATTAGGACAGCCAAAGACGCTCGTCTCCAAATATGCAAAAGCAGTGTTGATTACTTTTCACGGCGGCGGAACCAATACGACGGGATTTCATGTGGGAATTACAAGACAGAACCACTATGGCCCGGTGGATCTCGACACCATTTCGATCGATTTGCCTTTTCACGGCGGAGGTCCTCGCAATATTGATAGCGATGAATTTTTTGAATGGTTTAGAACTTTTGTTGATCTGTATATTGCCCCCTCACAGACCAAATCAGGAATCGATGGTCACAGTATGGGCGCACAGATCGCCGATATGTATATGCGGCGCTATCCAAAAAATCCCCAAGAACCTATTTCGTTTATCATTTCACTTTCTGGGGTTCCCGATATGGATCCCGGAAAATCCGTCGTCGATCGTCTCAAAGGTTATTCCAAACTCACCGACTCTTTTTATCATCCCGAAAAATATCCTGGAATCGCACCCACAGATATGAAGATGGGCGAAGGACTTTCGAAACAAGGAAAGATGTCTCCGCTCGCGCTCGCTTTTGAAGTGGGACTCTATAAACAAAATGATCAATCACGGAATTTAGGAGTAAACGGAATTCCCATGCTAGGAATCATCGGGGGTGGCGACTGGCTTTATGTGGGAAAAGAAAAACTTTTTCATCATAATTTTGGTTCGCTTCCGAATGTGCAATTTAAAGTTTATGAACCGATGCCGAGTTTCAAGAGTAAAATGAAATCGAAGGGAAAAGCCGTAAAAGTTGGCGGCCATGTATGGCCTGTGACTTCGAGTGAAGAGGTACTGCGAAACTCCTTTGAAGGTTTAAGTGATATTCAAATCGTTGCAGATGAAAATTATGTCGAACGATCCGTCAATTTGCTTTCAATAGAAACTCCACTACCCGTTGGCCATCAAGTATTTGATCTCGACGGCAATCCCGTCTTCGAAGATAGCCTAGCCTTTATCGCGCAAACAATTGGAGTAAAATTCGAAAAGCCTACAAAATCGCGAGATCTTCCGCTCTTTGCGACTTTGATTCAGGCTTATGCAAATGATTTAGCCTTTCGAGAATTTTTAAAAACTTACGTTGTGAAGCGGAAAGTTCCGATCGATAGCAATCTCATTGGTAAAATGAATTTGCGCTCGGCAAGTCTTGCGAAGTTCATCAAAAACTATGAACAATGGGAGCGCCAAAGTGCTCATAACGAAAGGCAAGGCCTTCCTTCGAAAGCCGCTCCCATTTGTGATGTCGACGCGGCTATCACGATCGAACGCGCACGAGACGAACTCAAAGATTTAGGATCCATTCGACGTGATTACACTCCTGAAGGCCCGGAAGGAGCTCTCGGGCGCGCACTTCTTCAAAAAATGAATGAGCTTGAAACAACCTTTAAGCCTCTCAAAGAAGAAATTGAAAAGCTGCGCGTGAAATCCGATGCGGTCGAAGTTGCTGCCAAAGAAATTGATGGCATGATTGAAGATGTCTTAGAAGCAGAAGCGAGCTCGCCTATTCTTTCAGAACTCCTCAAAAAAGAAACGGACGCTTTTCAAAAACTTAAAGATGCCGAAAATGAATCTGATCAACAAATTATTGCCTACCATATCGAAATGGAATCCTCCGGAAATCGAAAAGATTTTTCAGATGCCGCTCGCGCTTCTTTTATTCGAGCTGGAGAAGCTGCCAAGGAATATCAAAAAGACGCTGCAGAAATTCAAAGCTTATTAACGGAAATGGGTCAGCGAGGCGATCTTGGTAGCTCGCTCAAAAGTCTCTATACAGCTCGCGCACGCACACGAAAAACTTCTGACGATCTTAAGAAATACATTTCTGATTTAGAATTTAATTATTTGTCGGGCCAAGAAAAGTTCGACCTTCTTCAAACTGAAATGGTTAATCGATACGCAAGCAGATGGTACCGTATGGAAGCCGTGCAGGTTTCGAATATCTTAGATTTACCCACATGGATGTGGCCCGATTTTACAACTGAGCTCAAAGCCGCTTGGGAAAAATGGAAAGTTCTTCGAAAAGACAGCGGCCCTCGCGACGAAATCTCAACGTACTAAGTATTTTTTAGGATTTGAACGACGGAAGATCCCAGTTCGCGATCTTTGAAAGAAAATTATAATTCGTCATATCGAGATGAATCGGCGTGACCGATATTTTTCCTTCAGCCGCCGCTTCACAGTCGGTTCCAGGATCCACCTGACTTCCTACTTTAGGGCCACCAATCCAGTAGTAGGGTTTACCGCGCGGATCGATTTTTTCTTCGACGACATCGCTATAAACGCGTTTTCCCATTCGAGTAATCACGCAGCGATGATCCCCTACTTTGGCTTCACTCGGAACGTTCACATTTAAAATTGTTCCGGGTGTCAGTTTATTTTTCATGACGTTAATCGCGAGAAAGGCCGCAAAATCGGCGGCCGCTTCGTAGAAATAATCATCCGAAGCC
>JAQBPA010000267.1 GCA_028287765.1 Bacteriovoracaceae bacterium | reverse complement strand
AAGATCCTCCCTTTGAACAAGTAGATACTCAGATTCTCATTGATTATTTCAAAGCAGAAGAAATCAATTTTAAACCAAGCCGAGAGCGCGATAAACTTTTTGAACTGATTTGGAAGCGAACTGAAAGCGAGCCAGAACTGCGGGATCAATTGGCAGATCCCAAACTTATTCAGACTCTTTATTTTGATGAAAATAAAATCACGCTTTCAACATTTCAGCTCGAGGCAAAGTTTCAGCTATCAGAGATAGCAAAAGAAGTGAGAGCTTCGACTTCGCCACCTCGGATTAGGGGGCTTCGTGAGGGAATCAAAGACATCCTGAATTTTGTAAATGAACAATTTCCGAAACAAGAACTGACCAAAGACCATGTGATCGATACGGTTGAGTACGAAATTCAAACGACGCCTGAGGAAAGCGATCTCTTTTATGAACATCGCCTAAATTATAATAATTGGGAAGAATCTCCTCTTCTCACGGTCGTTGAACTTCCCGAGCAAGTGAAGAAGCATATTTCAACGAATGAAGATCGATTGGAACTCGTTGAATATTTAATTGGAACTCGAAAAGAATTTCCAAGATTTATAAATAATATGACTAGTGGATGGGAAAAGATAAGTCGGGGGAAAGCTGAAGAGATGTTTGCCGGGGCTAAACGATCGTTTGAAGGCGCCCATATTCATGTGCGGACTTACGCCCTTTTACCGTTTCTTGATCATCATACGGGAATACTTGGAAATCCAACGACTCGTGAAAAAATATTTCAATTGGTCTTAGGCGAGAATGTCCATAACGTCGTCTTTAGAAAAATATTCGAAGCCTATCTGGAATCCACACCGCTTTCAGATCAGAGAGTGATTCTTTCGCATATCTTATCTTCTTTCACCCAATCCAAAAATCGTGGAAAAGGAGCATCGCTCAAAGAAGTTCTAGAAGCTATGGGTCCGTTCGGAATTAAAGCGGGCCAATTCATTCGGGCGAATGGACTCGGATCTCCTGAATTGATGGCGGAGTTGGATGAGTTCTTTGATTCCGCTCTGCCTCCGAATCGCAGAAAATTAATCGAAGACGGAAGAAAATTCTTTGAGAACAGAATGCAAAATATTCGCATCGGCGATCGAAAAGGATCTGGCTCGATCAACTATGTAGCCGAGTTTCAAGTGTATCCGGAGAGTGCATCGACGAAGGAGCAAATGAGATCGGCAGCGATGCGAGTTCAGCGAGATTATATTGAAGGGCAGATCGCAAATGAAAACAGGATTTGGGAGCGTGCGATTGAGAAATTGCGAAAGGAATCTGATCCAGAGTTGAAACGAGCAGCCAATTTAATGGACGAAGCTCGTCTGGCGGCTTTTGAAACGCTGAAATCTGATGGCGTGGAGCTGGATCAAAGTGTTGAGCGACGTGCATTTCCAGCGGCCAAGAGAGCTTACACCGCGCCAGTTGATCCTAAGACTGGCTATTCGATTCGGCCTGTTCAACCACTAGACGAATTTCAAGCGTGGATTCCCGATCAGTATCAAAAAGTGGTTTCTATTTTTGAACTCATTGATGGAGTTTCTATTTCAGAAATAAAAGATCCCAAGCTTCGCGGCGACTTGGCCACTCAAATTGTTGAGCAAGAGTTAACTGCTCAGGATCATGGCGAACTCGATCCAGATGGCCATAGAGGAAATTGGCCGGTGGATCAGAAACATAAACAGATTATCAGACTTGATTATGCTCAAATGACAAGTCTTCCAAAAGATGACGTTTTAGCCGAGAAACAAGTTCTGACGATCATGGTTTATCCAGAGCTTAGTAATGCCAGTCGAAAAAAATTGGCTGAACGATTTAATCAAACGTTTGTAGTTTCTGGAATTTCTCAAGCGCTTACAAAAACAGAAATTTCGGAAGCTATTGACTATGCAGTTCAAAAAACATCCTTTCCATCTTCGTCTGACCCAATAAAACGTATTTTCCATTTGCGAGAAAAAGCGGAAGCTTTTCTAATTAAGAAATTTAATCGAAATGATATTCGAGTAAGACTTCACCCGAGCTTTCGAACTCTTCTAGGATCTAACAGTCGGTTGAAGAGTTTTGATGAATATATGCCAGCCGGAAAACTTAAAGAACAAACGGCAGCTCATCTCGTCATATCAAAGGTGGAGTTTGTGAAGGTTAAAGTGAAGATGTTTATAAAAAATGTCAGCAGAAAATGTGGAGAGGTGCTGGGATTTGTCGGTAAAAAATAGGCAGGCTCGCACTTGGACAAGTTCTGCTTAACTTACATTTAATGAGAGCTTTTACTGCTTCCTTTCCAAGCTCCATCGCTTTCGGTCTAAGGGAAGTGTAAACGCAGCAACTTCAATTCCGCAGTCGCATTCCGTAAACCTCTTTAACTTCCTCTCCATGGGGCCCTCAAACTCCTAAAATGACTTGAAGTAGCGAAAGAGCGGTTTTTTACTTTGACGTAGCTTTTCTAAATCGGCGAACAGGACGATGATACAATTTCGAATCAGGCATCCGGCGATCGCTCATTAATTGTAAAATCTCATGGCCCATTTGTTTTTTCTCTAAGTCATAAAAAATACACTTCTTTATACATAGGCGTTGATGAACGATAAACGGACGAAAAGAATTCGAAATTATTTTCTTACCGCGATCTTTCTTATTTCTTAAGATTTCTCAGCCACGAT
>JAQBPA010000253.1 GCA_028287765.1 Bacteriovoracaceae bacterium | reverse complement strand
CCCATGTCCACGATCACTTTGCAAACTTCTGCACTCACTTCTTCCATTGCATTTTGATGCATTTGGATTGTGGCAACACATCGGTTGACCTGCGAGGCGGCTTCGATTCCCTCAACGAGAAACAGTTGCGATTTAAATATTGCCCCAAGAGTTCGATTCCCTTCGTTGCTTTCTCTCGCGGAACAAATTTCTAAGTCGCCTTCGTATACTTCGATATCGCCGACGAATATTCTAGTCGGTCCCACCTTAAGTCCTATCGGAAATGGATTCGTAGAGCCGGGAACTTCGAAGGCTAGTCCTGTTCTGCTCCAGTTGATGAGCTTGTATGATTCCTGTCCAACCTTAAGACGCAGCTGCCCAGAAGAATTATCAATTCTCTTTTGTCGAAATATTTCAGTTTGAGCGCTCCCAGACTCAGATAAAGTCCGAATGCTCTTAGCTCGCACGAGACTAATAACGTTAGAAGAATCCCCTTTGACGGTTTTTTTCATTTTCTGCCCCCCGAAAATCACACGAAATAATTCGAAATCTATCCCCTAATAGTTTATCGCAAAAGAACACCGCAGTGTTCTTCGTCAAATTTTTGACGAATTCCAAATTTTACGAGAGGTGAGGCGGCTTATGAGCTCTAAGAACTTTAGTCAGATAGAATTATAGAAAGGGGGGTTTAGCTTCGTGGTTGAAGGACGACGTTTTAACCCGCGCGGCTAAATGGAATGAAGGTGGAAAAACTAATCACTAATACCAACAATGAGAGAAAACCGGAGCACGATCCTCAGGTGATTGACGTAACGTCGCCTCAAGATGTTCTTCAAATAGATTCTTCATTTCAAGTTCGAACTCTTCCTCCGCTAAAGGAATTTAAAGTCCGCTGGGCTAGTGTGGTTACCTATTTAATTTTGCATGCGGGAGTTATCGCAGGATTTTGGTTTTTTACTTGGCCCGCATTTTTGTCGGGTTTGATTTTGGCTTACATATCTGGATTCATAGGGATTTCAGTTGGCTATCATCGTCTTTTAACTCACAAATCTTTTGACACCTATAATTGGGTAAAATACGCACACGTTTTTCTTGCGGTCATCGGGATGCAGCTTGGGCCGATCACCTGGGTAAGAACCCATAAAATTCATCACGCAAGAGCGGATACTGACGAAGATCCTCATACACAAATTTATGGTTGGCTTTGGGGCTTGTGCGGATGGCTGATGCTCAGTCATCCAAAGATTGGAAAATCTTTTTTAGGCCGACACCTCGACTTAAAAGATCTGACTGCTGATAAGACGATTGTTTTTTTTGAAAAGCATTGGTTTACGATTTTTCTTTTAAGTTTCGTGCCCCTTTATTTTTTTGGTGGGATTTCTTTTGTTCTTTGGTGTGGGTGCTTTCGGGCGGTGTACCTGTCTTACTTCATCTGGATTTTGAATGTGAGCGGGCACGGAACCGGAGCGCGCAAATTCCCCACTCGAGATCGTTCTACAAATAGTTTAATCATCTCCATCGCCTCTGGAGGAGAAGGTTGGCATAACAACCATCATTTCATGCCCTCATCTGCCCGGTTCGGAATCTTTCCGGGTCAGCTCGATATCGGATTTATGTGGATTAAATTTTTAGAAATGATCGGGCTGGCATGGAACTTAAAAACTCCAAAAACCTTTGCCCCTGAGCCCGCTGGACCAAGTCCGTCGATGGCCGGTCCTTAATCAACCTGCAAAAATAGGCTAATTTGAACGTATCTCCCTCTCCCGAAAGCGCGTCCCATGGGTATTTTGGGCTTAAAACGCGGCCCCATAGACATTAAAAAGCATTTCCGGTAATAAAATTCCCAACTTCTTAACATTTTTTTGATAGGGAAAGTCTGGGGTCTGAGTTGAAAAGACTAAAAAATACAATTGTTTGGCTGATTATATTTAGCTTTGGGCTTTTGCAGCCATCGCTCTATCTTTTTGCCGATACCATCGGCGACAGTTCAGTTCCTAAAAAACCTATTGAACAAGTCGATACTTCTGAGCACGCGCTGCCACAGATCGGCCAACCTCTCGAAGAACCAAAACCAGAAGAGCTTGCTGGGATTCTGACCGAGACAATCGAAACTTCTACCGAGGCCATTCAAGGTTTTGATGAGGCTGCTACGAAACTTTTTCACGCCGCAGGTCAAACTGTCGTCATCGAAAAAACTGGACAAGTTTTTGATGTCACCAAAAGAAATTTAAATATGCCGTCGAATTTGGTGGCGGGAAATTTCGATCGCGATGTGCAGCCGCAAATTGATCCAAAAACTGGATCGCTTCAGTTGGTGCTTTACAAAAACAATACGGTAATTGCTCGACAAATCATTCCTGGATTTCGACCTCTCAAGGGTTTGTTTGCTCGCGACGAAGAACTTCTTAGTTTCATTAATGAAAATGATGGCAAAGAATATGCGATCGATATGGGCCATGCATATTCAGTTGTTTTTTACACTTGGCTTCCCGTTTACGAAGTTAATAGAGCAGAAGAAGTTTCGGCGAGCATTCTAAAAGAAGCAACTGCTTTGGCTTATGGATCGCGGGGTTTACAACCGCCTACTTCAGTTAGTGGACTTTTTAAAGCCGGCGATCTTTTGGTTTTCGATTCCAACCACAATCTTCTGGTTGAGCGTTCACGCCAAGATATCCATTTACAAGTTGCCGAACAGCAAAAATTTTTGATCTTCATCAAAATGCTAAAATCTAAAGGCATCAAAGACATCGCCCTCGCTCTTAATACGATGAAAGATAAAATGCAGGCCGATGCTTTCAAAAGAATTTATGAAAAAATTTCGCAGGCAAAAAGCGACGCAATCGAAGCTTTGCCTGAATCTTCGCCCGCTGCTTTAGCAAAACGCGTACGAGTGAATCAAACGAAGGCGACTGTGGCCGGCGGTAACGTTGATTTGTATCGCGGCAGGGAATGGTCTGATTCTTACTCCAAACTAGTTGATGAAGCTGGACGGCAACTAGCCGAAGAAAAGCTTTTGACGTCCACCAGAAAAAGTTTAGACGAGGGTCTCGACCTTAATGATGAGCGAGGGTATGTCGATTTAACAAAAAATTGGGAATATTTACAGGGGTCAC
>JAQBPA010000238.1 GCA_028287765.1 Bacteriovoracaceae bacterium | reverse complement strand
AAATCGATGGATACAACTTTAGATATCGTCGAAGGGATGCAATTTGACCGAGGTTATTTGTCTCCTTATTTCATTACCGATCCAGAACGAATGGAAGCCATTTTAGAAAATGCTCTCGTTCTCGTTCATGAAAAAAAGATCTCAAATTTAAAAGATATGATCCCTGTTTTAGAGAAGGTGGCTCAATCAGGCCGTCCTCTTTTGATCATCGCTGAAGATGTCGAAGGCGAAGCCTTGGCTACTTTGGTTGTGAACAATCTCAGAAAAACTTTGAAGTGCTGCGCTGTTAAAGCTCCGGGCTTTGGTGATCGACGAAAAGCTATGCTGGAAGATATCGCAGTTCTCTGCGGTACCGAACTCATCGCTGAAGAAACAGGAACCAAACTTGAGACGATCAGTATTGATCGACTGGGTTCAGCCAAACGAGTGGTCATCGATAAAGATAACACCACGATCGTTGAAGGCGGCGGAAAAAAAGCTGGCGTCGAAGGTCGAATTAAAAGAATTCGAACTGAAATCGAAAATACGACTTCAGATTACGACAAAGAAAAACTGCAAGAACGACTCGCAAAACTTGCGGGCGGCGTTGCCGTGATCAATGTCGGTGCAGCAACCGAAACCGAAATGAAAGAAAAGAAGGCTCGCGTAGAAGATGCGCTTAACGCAACACGAGCGGCTGTCGAAGAAGGAATTGTCCCTGGAGGAGGCGTTGCCTACATCCGATCCATTCCTGCTCTTGATAAGCTTAAACTTTCTGATGAACAAAGTTTTGGTATTAAGATTGTTCGACGAGCTCTTGAAGAGCCGCTACGAATGATTGCTCAAAATGCCGGAGTTGATGGTTCCATCGTGATCGATAAAGTTCGAAACGAAAAAGGATCGTTCGGTTTTAATGCAGCGACCGATCAATACGAAGATTTGATCAAAGCTGGCGTGATTGACCCAACTAAAGTTTCCAGAACTGCTCTTCAAAATGCAGCTTCGGTCGCTTCATTGCTTCTTACATCTGAAGCCATGATCGCCGAAAAGCCTGAGAAGAAATCAGCAGGTGCTGGTGGCGGCGGAATGCCCGGTGGAATGCCAGGCATGGGCGGCGGAGATATGTACTAAAAAACTTTTTAGTAAAAAGAGTTTTAATTGGGCTGGAGATTTTTCTCCGGCCCTTTTTTTTTGGAATTCAGATAAGGCAATAATTTAGGTCACGGCGTACTAGTCTTCCTCTTCGACAGTAGTTTCAGTATAGAATCGAAATGATTGGTCGATAATGGAATGATATTTGGTCCCAAAAGTTTTTTGAAGTTCTGTAAGGAAAACTCCAATTCGATCTTGGATTTCTTTCAGAGAATCTCCTGCGAATTTTTTTTGTGGAAGGGGAGTTACATTTTTTCCAAATCGATCTTTAAATTCGTGACGGCGTAGAATTTCAAAAATTTCGGGGAACGGATATTCCAGAGTGAGATCTCTCAGAAACTCCTCTACCTCTTGCTGGATCAGGGTTTCAACGGGATCGGCCGGGGTCGTTGTTGCGAGTTTGGTTTTTGAAGTTTTCTTCGGCATATTCAATACCCTCGATCACTGACAAAATTCATCTTGTCTACTTCTTCTTTGATCATAACAGAGAATAACTTATTTGGCTTCACCTTAGTTTCTCGTTGCTAGACCGAAAGGTTCGGTTATAGTGAAAGAAGATTGGCGCTAGTTCGGCAACTTTCCAACATTAAAGAAGACTCCTCGAAGGGTGAGAAAAAGTTTTTCATTCTGGATACGAATGTCATTCTGCACGATCCGAACGCCGTCTTCGTCTTTGGCGACAACACCGTCATTATTCCCATTAAAGTCATCGAAGAAATCGACAAGTTTAAACGCGATTTAAATGAAACGGGCAAGAATGCGCGGACCTTTTGCCGGATGTTAGATGCGATGAGAAATTTTGGCAGTCTTTCGCAGGGTGTTCCGCTGCAAGTGGCAGCCGACGCTCTTACGCCCGGGCACAAACAACAGGTCCAAGGAGAGCTTAAAATATTTGTCCGAGATATTTCGGATGAAACAGAAGGCATGTTCCAGACCGCTAGCCAAGCGGATACGCAGATTTTGATGACGGCTATTGAGCTCGCAAAACAACATAAAAAAGTTGTTCTGGTCACCAAAGACGTCAATTTTCGCGTGAGAGCAGATGTTTATGGAATCACTGCTGTTGACTATGAGGCCGAGAGCCAAGTCGACATGGACGAATTTTATCCTGGCTGGCGAGAAATTAAATTAAGCCCAGACGATCTGCAAAGCTTTTACAAACGCCGCGAACTGCAAGTCGATCAACTCGATAATCCTCATGCTAACGAATATTTTGTCATGAAGGATCGCGATAACGAAAAAAATACGGCGCTCGGAAAATGGGACGGTAAACAAAAGAAAATTGTTCCTATTCTTGAACTTTCCAAAGGTCTTTGGGGTGTCATGCCGCGAAATAAAGAGCAGCGATTTGCGATCGATATGCTTATGAATGACGAAATTCCACTCGTCACCTTGGTCGGAAAAGCCGGCACAGGAAAGACGATGCTTGCACTTGCGGCAGGTCTTACCAAAGTTCTCGATGAAAATGTTTATACGAAGATGCTCGTCTCTCGATCTATTTTTCCTTTGGGACGAGATTTGGGTGCACTGCCAGGAGAGCTCGAAGATAAACTTCGTCCATGGATGCAACCCATTTACGATAATTTTGAATTTTTACTTTCATCTAAATCGGCGGGGCGTGATCGAAGAGTCTCTTATAAGACGATTATGGATTTTGGTGAAGTGGAGATCGAGGCGCTTACTTATATTCGCGGTCGGACGATTCCGAATCAGTGGCTCGTCGTGGACGAAGCTCAAAACTTAACGCCTCATGAAATCAAAACGATTATCACTCGTGCGGGAGAAGGCACAAAAGTCGTTTTGACGGGTGATCCGTATCAAATCGATAATCCCTATATCGACGCTTCCAATAATGCGATCATCTATGTCGCAGAAAAATTTAAGGATCAAGATCTTGGAGCACACGTGATGTTACTTCGAGGTGAGAGATCACCGCTCGCTGAGTTGGCGTCGAATCTTTTATAAATCTGTACGTTTGAATGTGGACTCTTCAAAGAAATAATTTCTCTCGATTTGAGGATTATTTTGATCTGGCGCCACTAGAACATAACCCTTGGTCATCTTGTCATCCAAACTCGTCACGAAAAAGCTCCCAGCTTTTTGATCAGGACTTTTATTATTCAAAGCTGTTTTCATTTTTTTCAAAGTCCCTTTTTGTTTAGCTGACATATCTTTCTCTTCCACCAGTTCAAAGTTAATTCGTCCGTTTTTTCTTTCGAACGTATAGAGACCTTCCGTTAAAAGTGATGATGGGAGGCTCGAGATATTTTTATTGCTAAAATTTGGCAAAGGATCGCCTGATTTGGATTTTTGTAGTCCAGACAATCTTAATCCTGTAGCTCGCCAGCTGATGATTTTTCGGACTTCTTTTGAGGGCGCATTGAAGCAAGTCATGCTTGAGCCAGAATAAAAGGTTCCCATATTTACGGCCTGTTCAGCGAAGGCTGCTTCGCTGACGACCAATATCAAAAGAATCAAAATACTCAGTTGTTTCATTTTTACCCTTTCAACCTTTCACATTCTCCTTATCTTAGAAGCAGTTTTCCTGCCACTTAGAAGAAGGATCATTAGAAGATTTTTTTCCTTTTTTTGCTCTGATCAAGTTTAATTCGCTTAATAAGTTCAGAAAGATTCGGATCTGCTTCAAGACGATCGATCGCCTCTTTGATCTTCGGGTCAGCCTTTGGCTCATTTGACCATCGAATAAGAATGCTGGCTGCATATGATTTATGGTTTTCGATCTCTCTCGGCTCTTCGAGAATCTCTACAAGTTGTTTTATTTTCCACTCCTGAAATTCGGACGAAGTTATTCCGTTCAAAAATTCTTCAATCATGTATGGATCAGAGTTCGAATGGATTACGTCGTAGGCGTCGTCAAAGGAATATTCACATTTACCAATCACATAGGCCGCAAAAACTCTTACCTGTTTGCTTGCGTCCTTTAAGCTATCGCGAAGAAACTTAGCACCAGATGGACCCGCTAACCACGCATAACGGATGGCCGCTTGACGAATGCTAGGTACTTTTGAATTCAAGGCCTTTAAAATAATTTTTGCAGCATCGGTGCGGGTTAAATTCTTTTCGCATCTAAGAAAAAGCTCTATCGGTGCTGCAATCAATTCGACGGGTTGGTGGGCCCAGGGGTCAAGCGCCTCTGCAGCGCTTGTGGTGACTGCTTTACCCACGGAACTGCTCTTCAAGAAACTTTCAGCTCGATAGGCCAGATTGGGTTCTGCGAAGCTCTCCATTTGCTCTAAAACTTTAGTAGCAAAATCAGTATTAAATTCTCCTCTTAATTGGGTGAGATAAATGACAGACGAAATAAAGATTTCATTTCGTGTTGCGAGCGCCTTCTTCGAAAGCCGACTGAAGTTTTTGGCTTGCGACCAGTCGAGTCCCTGCATTGGTAAAAAGCCCATGGGACTCTCGATTGCTTTTTCGAGAACCTCTTCTATTTTTTTCTGATCTTTGGATTCGAGTTGTGGGTAACGTCGCATAAGCTCCTTGAGCTCGTCTGCGAGCTCGTCTGCTTTTGAAAAAACATAAGAAAAAATTTCGTCGATGTTGGAGGGAGGATGTAGTTTGCAATACTCTTTCATTTCAGTTTTAGACCATGTTGCTGGCGTAGCTGCTGAGATCAATTCATCGACCGTTTTTTCGGCGATAGGTTTCGGCTCATCCGCAAAAAGCGAGAATTGAACAAATACAAAAAAAACGATTAAAGTTAGCTTCCATATCATTCTAGAAGAATATGCAATTTTCGTACCAAGCTGGACGTGCCGAACGGACACATACAATTTATTTTTCCAAGTAAAAACAGCTAGATACTCTCAAAAGAGAGCACAAGCGGGTTACTCAGCATAATTATTTAATTGCCCGTAAAATAAAGTAGAGGGGTAACACATTGATTTTGATCAAACTTCAAAGCAGAAGATTTCTGATTTTCGCCGTTCTTTCTGCATTGTCATTTCAAATTGATCTTTTGATGGCGGCCGACCCTGCAGAAAAAACAAAAATAGTGACCTCGGCGGATTGCTTGCCCGGCCTCATCGATCTCGGAGACGTTAAGCCATCAGCAAAAAAACTGAGTGTTATGGATCTGCTCCGTTCCGCCGAAGGTCAATCCGTTAAATATGAAACGGAGAAAATTAGATTTTTTGGGGCTGATCCAGAGGCTTATCTTCCGCTGATTAGCAAAATGGGAATTGCTCCAAAGCTGCATGATAAAAATTTTGAATTTAAAATGGAGAAAGCTTCAACCCAATTTGTCTTTGGACGCCCTTTTTTTGTTGAAGGTAGGCCTTTCGTGATTGGACTTGTGAAAACGCGCAATAATGATTTTTGCATGCGAGTTTTTTACCAGTCTCGATCAGCTTCAAGATGGAGGGTTCTCCCTGCATTAATAAAGAAGGGTAATAGAGCAGAATATGACAAGGCTGCTGCTGAAGAGGCGTTGAATACTCCTCATGAAGTGAACGATTTCTTAAACACACTTACCGAACAATATAAAATCTCAACATTTAATCTAAGTCCCGGTGAGCAAGAGCTGGAAGTTCTTGGCGGCGCAGTTCCTGTGATTGACGAAAAGAGCCCAGAGCTAACTTTTTATAAGGTACCAACAAACGGCAAAAAGGCCCCCTATCATTTAAAGAACAAAGTGAAGAGCGTTAAGATTTTGCATAATTCCGTAAATGTGCGTGAAGCCTTCGTATGGGATCCCTTGCCTAATAAGGCCATTCTTGAAGGCCCCGACGATAATCCTGATTTCACTCGTGAGCTGAGCAAAAAAATTGAGATGAGCCCACAGCTTGGTCGAATAACAAAATATGTTTATGCCTCTAAAAACGAAAGGCTTCATTACGAATTTATTGAGCAGATGGATACAGGAAAAGTCGGCGTCAGTGACGTACATTTTCCGGGCGTAGATATGACGTCTTGGGGAGTCTGGGAGTGGGCAGTCAACGATGAAACGTTAACCATGCCACTTCTAGAATATTACGATCAGATACCAGATAAATTTAAGCCCTTTGAATCGAAAGATTACGTGGGCTACGCGTCAGCTTGGAATTATATTCGGGACATTCCCATGATTAAAAGATGGTACGAATTTAAAAAGAGAGAAATTCCAAAACGCGAAGGCTTATGATCCCGCGCTCGTTTTTTTAAGCGGAGTCTTTTTGTGCCTTCGATTATTTACAATTTTTGCGTGAGACTTTTGCACTTGAAGCAAAATCGTATCAAAAATTTCGTCAATTTGTGTGTAAAGGTAGTCGCCTTCTTTTCGTGCAAAAAAATCTTTCGCCTTAGAGTGATCGTGCCAATAAACTTCTGCAAAATGAATTTTGCCCTTGGCCTCCGTACCAACGACAACGCGGATGTTCTCGTCGGCTTTTAGATATTTCTCTAATTTTTCAGATTTTTCTTCGATGTGATTTTTGATGGCTTCAGTACTGTCGATTTCGCGATAAACGATTTCTAAGTTCATATGTCTTAATTAAACCCTATCTTGAAAGACTGGCAACGACAAAACTTGATGCACAGGCCAAAGGGAGACGGTTCGTAGTTGAATTTACGGCAGGGCGTAATATTTGCCTTTAATTCGATTGTCCGCTGGGGTGGTTTTTTCTAATCTGTCTCTATGGCTGATTTTCGTATTGAGCACGATTCGTTGGGTGAGGTGAAGGTTCCAAATAGCGTTCTCTATGGAGTTCAGACGCAGCGGGGAATTCAGAATTGGCAGATTTCGGGGATTCGGGAGCCTGAAGTTTTTATTCGGGCGTTTGTGAATATTAAAAGAGCGGCGGCGGTTGTTAATCATGAGCTTGGGATGTTTGAAAAGGAGAAGGCCGACGCAATTGTTAAGGCGGCCGATTTAATTTTAAAGAAAAATCAGCATCTCGATCAGTTCGTAATCGATGTGTTTCAGGCGGGCGCGGGAACTTCGTTTAATATGAATGTGAACGAAGTGCTTGCGAATTTAGCGGCTCAAATTTCTGGAAAGCCTCTCGGCGATTATAAATTTGTTCATCCCAATGATGATGTGAATCGAGCGCAATCGACGAACGATTCATTTCCCACGGCGATGAGGATTTCGATTTTGCTTGAACATATTAATCTGCAAAAAGTTCTCAAAGAGGCGATCGCGACTTTTAAGAAAAAAGCTAAAGAGATGGATCATGTGCTCACTTCTGCACGAACTCATTTGCAAGATGCTGTGCCCATTCGACTTGGGCAAGAATTTCAGGCTTACGCGGATTCTCTAGAAAAAGATGCCGCACGACTTGAATTTGCGCGAGCGGAACTGGAGTATTTAAATATCGGGGGAACTGCTGCTGGCACGGGAATGAATTCTCATCACGACTACGCTGAAAAAATGGCGAAGGAACTTTCGAAGGCTACCGGACTTTTGCTAAAGCGCGGCAAAAACTTAGTCGAGCTTTCTCAAAATATGTCGGATGTTTGTTTCTATTCTGCTGCTCTCAGAAACACAGCGCTCACACTTACCAAAATTTGTAATGATCTTCGTTTGCTGAGTTCGGGACCAAGTACAGGACTTAATGAAATTTTTCTTCCTGCCGTTCAGCCGGGTTCGTCCATTATGCCTGGAAAAGTGAATCCTTCGATGATTGAAATGCTCAATCAGGTTTGTTTTCAGGTGATTGGAAATGATTCGACGGTCGCCTACTCGACGCAGGCGGGGCAGCTGCAACTGAACGTCATGATGCCCGTCATTATTTTTAATTTACTGGTGAGTGTTAAAATTCTTACGAACGGTCTGAAGACCTGTAATGATTCTTGTTTTGCTGGCATTCAGCCGAATTTGGAGCAATGTTCAAAATATTTTAACGGAAGCATGGGGCTCGCGACGGCTTTGAATACCGTCGTTGGCTACGAAAAAGCCGCAAAGGTTGTAAAGACTGCAATGCAAGAGAAGAAGACGATTACGGAAGTTGTTCTGGAGATGAAGTATCTTACGCCCGATGAGATAAAAAAATATTTTGGCGCAAATCTCACCGAGCCGGGATTCATTGATAAAAAATAAGGAGTAGGTATGGAAGAACAAAAATTTCGCGAAAAAATTCAGTTAATTTTGGATCCTTATTTTGATCGAGAATTTTTTACAAATCTAATTTACGTCCTTGATCGAAAAAAAACTCTTCGTGAAGTTTTTGAGGCTTGCGTTCGTGAACTCGACGGCACCAAAAATTGGTCTGCTGATTTGGATAAGTCTCTTCTTCACTTGTTTTTTGGATATCAAGTTTCGAGCCTGGTAAAAGAAAACTATCAGCTTCTTCCTCTTGCGAATTCCATTTATGCGATGGCTCTCAATCGAGGAGATGGGCAGAAACTTGTCGAGTCAAATAAGTATTCAGAGAATATGGGCCAGGCCTCTACACCTCAAGAATTCGAATCTTTAATTAGAAAAGATGTCAGAGGGGTCGAATCCAAAAGTTCAGTGTGGGGAGCTCTTTTATTTTTACTCGACAATCGCTCGACAAGAGCCAAAGCAGCGGCTGCTCTTATCAAAGAATCATTAATTAATTCTGATGCGCTCACTTTTTCACTTCTTGTGAAGGGAATGGAAGTGGCGCTTTCGAGTGGTTGGAAGGCGAATGCAAGCATCATGAAGCGCCCCTTTGATCGATTTTGGGAAAGCGATTCTGCATCTGATGATGTTGCGAGAGGGGTCAAGCTAGCTACGGCAATTCCTATTCGTTTTAATTTAGGAACCATTCCGAAGTGGCAAGAAAACTACGCCGAAGAACTTTGGAAAAGAATTTCAGAGCAGAGCGCTGAGTCGGCTTGGGAATATATTTCAAATATGGCCAACGACGGTGCGTCGTTCGATCAAGTGAGCTCTGTTTTTTCGATCTTAAGAGGACGAGCTTTATTTTCTATGAAGAGCGAACAGTGGCCTCTCGTAACAAAGAGTATCGTATACTCAGAAGCTCTTCAGTCTGCGGGTCACTTGGCTCCGGAAGAGAAACTCAGCTTTCTTGCCATTGATCTTTTTGATTTGGTTCAACTGATTCAGTTGGTAGGAAATCAAATTCCTTCTCGTGCGACGGGCGAGAGCGTTTTGGATGGGGTATCAAAAAATATTTCAAAAGATCGTTTAGTGCTTCGACTCGACGATTCACTCGAGCGCGGAGATCGAACGGAAGCACTAGAACTGATTGCTGTAATATTAAAGGATGAAGGGCTTTCTGGATCGGTATGCGATCGACTTCTTCTCGCGGCATCAAAACAAGATGCTTGGACGTATGATTTCAGAACCATTCCCGTCGCCTATGCGATCACGAAATCTTTTAACGCCTGCGTACGACTCGGTATTCACGGAAGTGCCGTTCTTGATGGACTTTCAGGATTGATAAGATTTTTAAGTGATCAACGAGAAGCGTCGCTCATGATTGTTCCTAAAACAGGAACTTACGGAAACGGACTTTCGCTGTCACAATTCGATGTTTCAGGCGGAGCAAGAATCGTCGATCGATTTATATTTAATCAACTGCGAAACGCACAGCGAGTTAAAGTCTGGCCTTCCGATAATTGATCGCGGTCTCATTACAAACGTTTTGCAAGCATCAAAAATAATGCTTCCGTCATCTTTGTTCGATCAAAAGAGGAGAACGGAGTTTCTTGGATCGTCATGAGATGGTCGACTCCTTCAATGACAACGTATTCAGAGTCGGCAAGAACAGCGCTCTTCCACGGAACGGCGCCGTCGTTTTCATAACCCAGACTTTCAATATATTGGATGATTAATTCAAGCGTTGAATCGATTCGGTTGGATTCGTGCTTCTTCCAGGTCGCCAGGGAGATCGTTTTGGTCTTTTGAAGAAGAGCTTTGATCTGGATTTGATTTTTTTCCTGATATTTAAATCGAGCATTTAAGGTCATGGATTGAACAGATCCAATTTTTCCGCCGAGTGCTTCTACCGTTTTTTCAACCATGTATCGAACAATTTGATTTTTTAAGAAAGCGTCTGCGAGCGGCGTTCCTTGAAAGGGAGAGTTGAGGGGAACCCAGGCTTTTACCTTTGTGCGAATCGCCTCGTCTCCGAAGAGAAGGGCTTCGAGTGTGTCGAGCCCGCCCTTACTATGAGAAATAATAATCACGGGTCTGTCAGAATTTTCGATCTCTTTTCGAATGAGTTTTGCATTAAACTCGTTGGTTTCTTCAGAATTAATTTCGACGAGTAAGTGATCAATCTCTTGGGATTTCAACCACTTCATTTGATCATCAAAATAATCGCCGACCTTTCCCGAATGAGGGACTACTTTAAGATCTCGGATTTCGTTCGAGAGAAAACCAGGCACTAAAAGTACTTTATAATTTTTAAAAGTCAGAAACGCGTCTTGATCCGGCTTTTCTTGCTTCAGAGTGGTTTTGTATTCATCCGTGATATTTTTGCCGTTCACAATGAACTCAACAGGCAGCTTTTTTTGATCGGTTGCCGAAAGGACGTTCGGGAAAGATAAGAGTCCGACCAGAAATAGAATTTGAATCATAGTTCTCCCCACTTAGGACCTCTTTGCAGAATGTTTGCCAATCTTGACAAGCATTTCTTCATGACGTTAACGTAAAACGTCAATGATGGATAGCCTTCAAATTCAGTCTCCTGAAAATCCCCAAAAAGCATATCGTATTGGGGAATTGGCGAAATTAACTAATTCGACAACGAGAACGCTTCGGTTCTACGAAGAGATGAATCTTCTGCAGCCCATTCGTAATTTGTCGGGGCAGCGGCTTTATTCTGAGGCTTCGATTAGTAAACTGAATTTTATCAACGAATTAAAATCGGGAGGTTTTTCGCTGCAAGAAATTAAGACCTTCTTCGATTCCTGGCATCACAACGAAACAGGTGAAAAAGCGGCGAGTGATACTATTAAAATTGTTCAAAAAAAACTTTTAGAGATAGCTGAACTTCAAAGAAAAATCGGAAAGCTGAACGACGATCTCAAAGGCATGGTGAGTTATTTGCTTTCATGTAAGGGCTGCGACCATAAGCCGAGTTTGAATTCTTGCAGCAACTGCGACCAGCATTCTCACGAAAAACCTGACCCCGTTTTATTGTCTATTCTGAAACAAGACTAAAAAAAGTTCGAGAGGAAAACGAATGACCCCAAATCTTAAGACCGAAAATATTATTGAAGTTCTAAAATCAGTTCGGCCTCCGTCATCGAAGCTCAGTCTTGTTGAGCTTCAAGCGATCACACGGCTCGACGTCCAAGAGAAGAGTGTGCTCATTGAAGTCACACTTCCAGAAGTCAATCCGATGGTCGAAAAATCTATTCGATTCCAAATTGAAAAAGCCATTTCAGGACTCGACTCTCAAATTCAAGCGGCGGTCGAATTTAAACAAGCTCAAACAAAATCAGCGGCCACTCAAAAAATAGGAACGATGATTGCCGTAGGATCCGGCAAGGGCGGAGTAGGAAAATCTTCTATTTCTGTGAACCTCGCGATTGCATTTCAACAACTAGGTTATCGAGTGGGCATTTTAGATTGTGATATTTATGGCCCAAGTATTCCAACCATGCTGAATGTGGTCGATCAAAAACCTATGATGCTAGGCGGTAAAATTCAGCCGATCGAAGCTTTTGATCTCAAAGTCATGTCGGCTGGTTTTTTTGTCGAGCAAGGTCAAAGCATCGTTTGGCGCGGTCCAATGATTCATAAACTCATCCAACAGTTCTTTCATGAAGTCGAATGGGGAGATCTCGATGTTTTAATCGTAGACCTTCCGCCAGGAACAGGTGACGCGCCGCTCTCGCTTGCTCAGACGATGCCACTCACGGGTGCTGTCATGGTAAGTATGCCGCAAAAAGTTTCGATCATTGATGTTCATAAAGGAATTTCGATGTTCAATCAGGTGAAAGTTCCCATTCTCGGCGTAATAGAAAATATGAGCCATTTTGTGTGCCCATCATGTGATCATTCAGAAGAAATTTTCGATCGCGGAGGCGTAAAGAAGTTCTGCGCTGAACTGAATGTCACTTATTTAGGAGACGTTCCGATTGAGATGAAACTGCGAGAAATGAGCGATCAGGGACGACCTTTCATGCTCGACCATAAAGACTCTCCAGCTGGTAAAGCGATCTCTCAGATTGCAAGACGACTTCAGCCTTTTATAAAAACGGCTGAAGATGCGACTGAGCAGATTAAACTTATTCTGTAATTTATTTTAAAAAATTGATGGGATTAAAATTGCTTGAGAGTCCGCGGAAGAGGAGTTCTATCTGCGAGGGAAAATCGGGGCCGACATCCTTTGGGAATGTCAGCACCGATTTCCCGTTTTGATTTGTAGTGCCAAGAAGCTTCGATGGGGTTCTTGCGTGTGGTAATACCGGTGATGCGCGCTGCAGAGGGTGATGAGGTTTTCGATTTGATTTTGTCCGCCGAGTGAGACGGCGATCTTGTGATGGATTTCAACGAAGGAGGACGAGCTGCACTTTCGTCCTTGAATGGTATAGCCGCATTGACCTCGATCTCTTCGAAAGACTTGGTGTTTGAGATTTGCTTTTAAGGGCTCGCGTTTCATGACGTGAACCATTCCTCCAGTTTTTACTTTGCTTGGGCAGAGCACCTTTTTCTCAGCTCGATCGGTTTTTACGACAGGATCTTTTTTTTCCAGGTAGAGATCTAAAGAATATTCAAGAGCTTCTTCCATGGAGGCTGGCTTTCTTTGAGAACTCGATAAAAGAGTTTGAACTCTTTTTAATTTACCAAGAAAGGCTTCTGAGATTCCAAGCTTTAAACAAAGTCGATCCTCAGAAATCTGCCGAGTCGATTCTCTTACATCTTCAGGCTTCTCTCTCACCACTTCTCTCTCGAGCTCTCGTTTAGATAAATGAGAGGCCTTTCTAATCCATTCTTCTTGGTTCTGAGGAGTAATGACGGAAACAATACGAGCGGCTTTTGAAAGCGAGAGATTGCCGAGAAGGATTTCTTTTTTGAGTTCAGGGATCTGAACGGCTTTACGAGCGACGGACATCAGAAGGTAAGAATTCGAATCCGAGAGAAGCAGAGCTTTCTGAGCGTACTCAAAAAGGCTCGCAAATCCAAAAGCAAGATAGACTTTCTCACGATCCACTTCTTGTAAGATAGAGAGAAGATCTGACTCCAACTTTCGAAAGTTTTGAGAAAGAAGTAGTGCTCGTTCATGAATAGCTTTTTGCTGAGAAGTAATCATAGAAAGATCTCCTTTGATAAAAAAAGCCTAACACAGCTTTTTCAGCAAACGAGACGCACCTTAGATTCAAAAGAAAACGAGAAAACAAAAAATAAAAAAATGAAATTTAAAAAACGTCCCAGAAGCAGAATCCATTCGTTTTGAAATATTTTCAAACACGAAAGCCAATCCGAAAAAAATATCCAAAATTTTCATGTCAAATTAAATAATGAAAATATTTTTTACTTTGCCCGAGCAAAAAAAATTCGAGAGCGAAGCTGCTTGGCACTCCAATTCAAAGCGGGAAATCGGTGCTGACATTCCCAAAGGATGTCGGCCCCGATTTTCCCCCACATCTGGAACTCCCCGACTCCGACCACGCGATTCACACGAAATCTCGACAAATAAAATAACACTTCCAAACCACTGAGCGGGATCGAACGCCCTTCATCGAGACACTAACTCCCCAGTAAAGCCGAGACAAGAAGTGACGCCCCTTTCCTTTTCACGCCTGTCCTTTAATTTGCTTTTCGCACTGGTCCTTATAATTTGCTTTTAGCAAAATATGCATTAACTTAGCAAAATGGCCGCAAAACGAAATTATTACGAAGTTCTAGGGGTTCCTAAGAATGCTGAGATCGCGGAGATTAAAAAAGCTTATAAAAAACTCGCACGACAGTTCCACCCTGACTTAAATCAAACCAATAAAGACGCAGAATCTAAATTTAAAGAGATCTCCGAAGCTTACGCTGTCTTAAG
The DNA here is from genome assembly GCA_028287765.1 of Bacteriovoracaceae bacterium. Lineage (GTDB taxonomy): Bacteria > Bdellovibrionota > UBA2394 > UBA2394 > UBA2394 > JAQBPA01. The sequence continues at coordinate 17,708 of JAQBPA010000238.1, read as the reverse complement.
CGATACCGACAAGCGGGCCAAATATGATCGCTTTGGGAGTGGAAATTTTGGATCTGACTTTGATCGGGCTTGGCAACAATCTCGTACGAGTGGTGGTGGCGGCGGTATTGATTTTGATCAGATGAATAATATGGGCTTTGATCTCGGAGATATCCTTGGCGATATTTTTAGTGGCGGAGGATTTGGCCGGAGTGGGCGAGGGCGTGCTCGAGCGCACCCGCAAAATATCGAAATGGAACTTCCGCTTACGTTTATGGAAAGTGCACTCGGCTCGAAGCAAACTTTTTCGACCGGCATCTCGCTAATCGACGTCAATATTCCGAGAGGTGTTGAAACGGGTTCCAGAATTCGCGTGAGCGGAAAAGGACAAAACGGCGGGGATTTAATTCTTGTCACTCGAGTGGAACCGCATCCTTTCTTTAAAAGATCAGGTGACAATATCGAACTCAATCTACCCATAACGCTTAAAGAAGCGTTATCGGGTGGAAAAGTGGAAGTGCCTACGATTCAAGGATCCGTGGATTTAAAAATTCCCGAAGGCGCATCGAGTGGAATGAAAATGAAACTCAAAGGTAAAGGTATCGATAACCAACTCACTCGCCACGCAGGTGATCAAATCGTCACACTTCAAGTGGTTGTTCCCGCGCTCAGTTCATCCGTTCGAAAAGAAATGATCGACCTTCTCTCGGACGTAAAAGAACAAAATGTTCGTTCGCATATGAAATCTTAATTTTTAGTGAGTGACATCCGTTTCTAAATCAATTTGATCAGAAATAATTGTGCTACTACCGTCAGATAATTGTAAGGTGAGCGCAAGAGTGTAATTCCCGGCTGGAATGCTGCTCTTAAGCAAAGCGATCTGACGAGTATCCGCCATTTTTGCGCGAAGGCCTACATCATCAAATGTCATTCCTAATTGTGTTTTAAAGAGATCGATCGCCGAGGCAAGACGAGCTTCGGTAAGTGGTGCGTAAGAAATATCTCCGAATGTATCGATGACTAACGATTGCGGCTGCTTTCCTGAACTCGTGAGAGTGGCGGAAGTAAGATTTGTAATGGTCTTGCCGTTATCGTTGTAGCTCAAAAAAAGTGCGTAACGATATTGACTGTTCATAATCCCAAGATAACGCTGCTGTCCCTGACTAATTTGTGAGCCCGCATCGGTTGAATTTTTAGATTGTGGATTGGAAGAGGAGTTTGGGGCCGAGCTTTTCGAATCTGAACACGCTGTGATAACCGCTGCTCCAAAAGAAATGGCGAGCAGACGATAAATTATGGCTTTCATTTTTATTTTCCCTTTCAAAATTTATACCCGTTAAAATTTAGGTTCAGAGCATAATGCAAATTTCATACCAATCTAAAATAAAGAACACAAAAAAAGACAGCGTTGAATTCCTTCGGCTTTTTCCAATTTGGATTTGTCTAGCAAACTCAGCGACAGATTTTTTGAGGAGCTGGTAACCCAGATGCGACATATTATTCTCTACAAACTGCGTGGATTAGCGTTTGTTTATACGCGTATCGCGTCTGAACGTGGCATTGAACTTGCATATTAATGACAAATGAGTTTGTGAATACGGTCTGAGGTGAAAACTTAAATTGAGGAGCTATTATGCGTATTCTAACTTTTTTTCTGTTATTTGCTTCAGTCTTGATTTTCTCCGAGAAGGCGGCCTTTTCTGCGCAGCCCGGAGTGAATTCGACTCTTAGCGAATGGGAAGAATTTTTTATTCAAGGTGAGGATCCCAAAAACGCTCCGAAAACTCCCGAGGCTTTCCTGGATCGATATCGAAATATACTTCCAAACGGCTCCCTAAATAATGAAGTAGGAACGCGATTTATTCGAGAGATCCGCGCTAATTTGGCTCATTTGTCTTCTATGCCGATTACTTCGAAGCAGGTCGCTGAACTCTACGGAATAGTTGCTCGCTTCCCTAAAATCACAAATCTGAATCTAACGCTTACAGAGAGGCGCCGCTATTTGTCGGGCCAAGACGAGTCCGTTAAGACCTCATATAATATTGAAAGCGTGACGACTTTACTCAACGATCTTTTTAAATTGTCAAAAGAGCGAGCAAAAGATGAAGAGGAGTTTTTGGCCATTGATAGGGTGGAAGTTCCCGATTATTTAAATTCTTTTCGGACTCGATCAGAGATCAATCATTTAGAAAAAAGTTTGACCCAGTTCCCAGATTTAGACATTCGTAAGCTGATGGATATCTTGCGCGTAACGAATTCGGACGCAATGGAGATTGCTCACAAGATTATAGTTTTAACAAAGAAAAAAAATCAGGGATTAGGTACTGCTCTCGGAGAAACGCTCGCTCAATTTTTTAAGGACCACGATATGTTAGGAGCGGGACAAGAATTTTCAAAATCATACTCAGAAAAAATCTCTCTATTTCATGACATCCTTAGATTTAGAAAGAGTAATTTCGAATGGGCTGGCCAAATATATGGACTTTATTCATCGATACCTCATTCGGCAAATGACAAAAATTATATCGATAACTTTATACCCTTGCTGACAGCGCATCTTGGGATGATGCTCCCAGAATTAAAACGAAATAAGATGGGTGTTGAGCAAGCCTGGATAATCGTTTCTGGAATTCTTAAAGATACTGAAGCGAATATGAAATCTGCAGAAGTGCCCATGGATCAACAGACAAAACGTTTAGCTGGCTTACGAAATGCCGCGTTAACTTTGGGTCACTTGGCTTTCCAAAAATATAATGACAACTTTATGGAAGCTGCAGGGATATTGAGTTCGCAAAACTGGACGATTCCGATAGTTCAGGTGATCGAAAAATATAGTAAAGATCTTATATCGATTCCTCACTGGCCAGGCGAAATGTTGCAAGCGCTGAAAACATATCCTGCATTACAAACGAGAGCTCTCATTGAACAGCAAGCAAAAGCAGTTACACCCTACATTGAATTTACTCGACTTGTTGCCGGAGATTATGGATCTAACGTCCAAGATAAAAGAAGACTGGATCTCATTTCGTATATTCTTGATCACGGAAATAATTTAGGAAGCGAGCCGATTAAATCCATAAAACTTCTTTTTGACATCGCTGTTTATCCTCATCCTGCAACTGCGGACGAGTGGGCCACTTATTTTGATCAGCTCGACTTGATGAGTCGTGAAAAAGATGCGAATCGAGAAGCTTTCAATTTGGTGATTTTGCATGAAATAAAATTTAATTTGGACGATTTTCTTTCTACAAGGCCCAGCGCAGACCAACTTTCAAAATTATTTGGGAAGATTTCAGAAATCGCGAAATCACCGCTTGAGGCTTCTGAAAAGGTTGAAGCAAACGCGATTCAGTTAAATCTCATGGATAGGGTTTTGCAGAAATCTCGTTCAGTTGCCGAATGGAAAAAACTTGCATTTGATTACGTCCCTTCGAGCTCCCCCTTTGAAGAAGAGGCAGCACAAATTATCGATCGAAATTTATCACGCCTCGCGAAACTCTCTCCCACGTTTAAAGAAGCTGAGGAGATCAGCATTAAGAGAGCTCGCCTCGACGGAAAAAAACTTACTACATTAAGTGATCTCACTCTGCTTATGATTGGTCGCATTAAAGATGGCAAGGTTGCGAGTCTTCTTGAAGCCGAAGAGAAAAATCCCAGTGGAACAGATCCAAAAGAATATGAAGTACTTTATAATATTGTACTTGAAGCTCTTCAGCTTCCAAAGACACTATCCACGGCGCCAAAGACTTTTTCTCCAAATTTTGTAAAGCCTGCGATCGACCTTCACGCTGCGGGTTTAAACAATTTGGCGAAGGCAAAGCTTCTCACTTATTTTCGCATTGGCGATCTTTTAGTGAGAGAAAACGATCTTGAATCTGTAAACGAAATATTGGGAATAGATGCTGTGAGATTAGTAACTCAAAAGGGAGCTGTCCTTTCGGTGCATGAAAATGGAACACTAGTTTCGTCAGAGTCTACCATCGTGGTTCATTTAAGACCTCGAGTTGCGCATTTTTTCATTGAGATCGGAAAAAATTGCGCGGCCTACATTCGAGGCGTGACTTCTGGGAGCCAAACGATAAGAAAGTTTTGATTCTTAATTTTTAAGTTGAGCATGCTCATAAGCAAGATAAGCGCGCTTATGCGAGATGGGTTCATGAACTCGAAGAATATCGACTCCTCGAGAAGCAAGAGCTAACGAGATTCCTATGCTCTCAGGATCCCGCTCCTTTGCTTCGACCCCCGTAAATATTTTCATAAATGACTTTCGAGAGTGCCCGATGAGGAGCCTCTGAGAGAATGTTTGAAAGCTTTCGATCGATCGAAGAATCTCAAAAGACTGATCGCTCGTTTTGCCAAATCCAATTCCTGGATCTAAAATGATTCGCGACAGATCAATATTAGCTTGTTCGATCACTTTTAATTTTTGCGAAAACCATTTTTTTAATTCTTCGACGGCAGACGTGTCTTTGGGAAGTGTCTGCGCTGAATCGGCGGGTATTGTAAGGCTATGCATAAGAACGTAAGAGCAGCGCGAAGACTTTAGAAGGTCCAGCATTCGTAAATCCGAAAGCCCGCTTACATCATTTAGAATATCGACGATCCCCAATTCGAGAGCGCGTTTAGCCGCTTCGTAGTGCCGAGTATCAATGCTAACGAGCGGCCGAATTATTTTATTGGCGTAGCGATTTTTTAATTCCATTAAAATCGGCGCTAGTTTTTCCCATTCAAGTTCCCAACTGACTGGAGCAGCCCCCGGACGCGTGGACTCAGCGCCAAAATCAAAAATGGATATTTCATATTCTTCACATTTCTCGATGGCTTCCCATAATTTATTTTTGTTCGCCCAGGTGCCGCCGTCTGAAAACGAATCATCGGTGATATTAAAGACGCCCATCCAAAGAGGTGAGTGGTCGGGATGCGATCGAGCCAAATGGCCCACCGCTTCTAAATTTTTTTCGGGAAGTTTCAGATTGGAATCGAGATCCTTCAGGGGATCAAGAACAAAAGCTCTCTTTAAAATTTCTGGATGTGGAATTTTTAAATTTTCTGTGTGAAGGACTTCACTGCCAAAAAGTAAAAGATCGATATCGATCAAGCGCGGCGACCAGCGCTCTTTATTTCTTTTACCAAATGAAGATTCAATTTTTTTAATTTCGCTGAGCAAAGCTTCTGCGGAGTCCGTCCAGAATCCCTCAGCGACAAGATTAAGATACGGACGACTCCAGTCGAGAGGAGCTTTTTCGGGAAGAAGTGCCGGAGATTCGTAAACGGGTGAAACTTGAATTTCGCTTTTGTGTAAAATTTTTCGGAGGTGTTGAAGGGACTCCTCTAAATTACGCTTTCGGTCCCCCAGATTGGATCCAAGTCCAAAAAATACACGCGTCATGAATCTTCCAGTGTAAAACGAACGCCTCCCAATAAATTCTGAATGGGCGGTTTTACTTTATGAACTTCTAAAAACAATTTAATGGAAGCAGGCAGATCACTTCGAATTTTTTCAAAACAAATATGCGCGAGATGTTCAACTGTCTTAAATTCTCTTTGAGAGCAGGCGGAAGCAATGAGCTGCGTTAATTTGTCGTAGCAAATAGCGTCTTTAAGTTCGTCGGTGAGATTGGCGAGCGGCTCTTCTCTAAAATCCAGCCTGCACGAAAAGCGAACATCCTGCGGATGAGCGCGCTCGTCGGCTAGGCAACCCAGTTTTACTTTGCATTCATACGAATCAATGTAGAGAACAGACTTTCTTAGACTCATGATCTACTTCTGTTAGAAAATCCCAAAGCGCTTGGCCAGCTCTTTGAGCTGCTTTTGAAGCCAGGCCCTGTTCTTCAGGAGAAAGTTGATCGAGGAGTCGGGCCGCAGTCTCAGAATGGAGCAGATCGGCGGTTTCATGGACCTTAAAGAAAGCGGTCGTAGGCTCATCTGAAATTCCAAAATGTTTCTTTAGGCCTTCGATTTTAAATTTCGCAACCTCTGGAGACTGATATTCGTAAGCATAGAGAGCACCAAGACCTTCGCTATAGGACGATCGGCAGAGGTTATGAAAAGTCTCAGCGAGTTCTTTCGCTTTGGCGCCAATTTTTGCACTCATGACGGATTCGCTTGAAAGACCGAGGCCTGCAGCAAACTGAAGCCAGAGTTCTGGATGACTCGAATTCGTTGGAAATCCTTCTTCTTCGGCAAGATTTTCTGTCAGATAACGTCTCGCAGAAAGATCCTCGCATAAACTATGCGTGGCACTCACAAAACACGGAAAAGCTCGCACGAAAGGGAAGTACTGATCCGTATAATAACGAAGCTGATCCTTACTTAATTCTCCAGCCATCCAAGCTTGATAGAAGGGGTGCCTTAAGAGGTGAAGAGACTCGATTTTTGTTTTGAGTGATTCAGTAAAGTTCATAGGTTCCGCCTTTCAGATCTATTAATAGAGGAATTCACTCAAAAGATTCAATTGTTTAATAGAAACAAAATCGAGGAGGTCGTTTGACGCCTGCGCATCGGCCGTCTCTTTTTAGATAGTCGTTTCTGCGTAGAGGCGATCGATGATTCTTTTGTTTTTATACCGGTCAAAAAGTTCGGTTGCCTGTTGAATCGGTTCTTTTCGAATTCCGGGGCGTTGAGAAGACGTGAAGCGAACATCTCTATATATAATATAGATCGTATTTTTATTCGTATCGCTCTTCATATGGTACTTACTAAGAAGTCCGGACGAAGAAGATCTAAAGTATCCAATCTTGGCTTTGATTAACTTTCCTTCGAGCTCATCGGCGTAGGATTTGGCGTCTTCATTTTGATCGGAGTGAATTTCAAGAAGCATTCGATACGGCTTTTGTTGCACGATTCTTTGCGCCCATGGATTTTTGGATTTTCGAATTCGTGTCATTAGCCAATAATCATCAACATGTAAGTACTCATCGACGGAAGAAGGAAGTTTAGGGCCGCCTTCATCCGAAATTAAAAATTGATAAAGCATTTCATCGTAGATCACAGATTTATGATGGAGATAAACCATCAAATAGAGGTGATATCGAGAAAGTAAAAAATCTTCGAACGCATAGAGTGCTCGTGAATCCAGAGCTAAAAAGAACTGATTGTCTTCTTCGATATAAGTGAGATTCGAAAAAATCCAATCGCGATCAAAATTGCCGTAAGGAATTCCGCAAAATAAAGAATCCCGAAACATATAGTCCATTCGATCCACATCAATTTCACCGGAGATGAGAGAAGAAAGAACAGGAAATAAACTTTTTTGAGAATGGCGACCCGCTAAAAACAGAGAGGGATTTCGGTTTTCGTTTCGAATGAGAGAGACGAGCGCGAGCGGCATTTCTTTTCCAAACGTTTCTTCTAAAATTTCCGTGAGCGAAGATTTTAAAACGATCGCTTCTGTATAATCTTCATGAGTCGCTTGACCTTCTCCGCCGAGCACTTCTTTTTTGGGCGGCATCGCGGCTTCAATGGCGTGCGACATAGGACCATGGCCGATATCATGAAGAAGAGCAGACATTCGGAGATAAGATCGAAAGCGATTTTTTTCGACATCATCCGCCCATTCAAAATCTTCAAAAATGAGATCAAAAGCTTTTCCCGCTAAATGAAAGGCGCCGAGAGAATGCGAATAACGATTATGAGTAGCTCCCGGAAATGCAAGCTCCGCAAAACCTGTTTGCTTAATTCCTCTCAGTCTTTGAACGTAAGGCGAGTCGATGATCTGGAGTTCTTCTCGGCTCATGCCGATCGGGCCATGAATGGGATCCCGAATTTCGTAGGGGGTTTTCATCTGACGCATCTTTAATATCAGAAAGGGGTGCCATCTCACAACCCCGCGCTCAAAAAGCCTTATAAATGCCCGCTTGAACCTTCTAGCCGGGTTGATTAGCCTCTCTTTATGTTCATTCACATCGCTTTTTTGCTCTCAAGTCTCCTCTCAGTAACCCCACCGGACCAATTCGTATTCAATAACGGGGTTGAGGCCGAAACACTCGATCCACACCGACTCACTTCCGTGAATGATTCTCTCTTGGCACTTCAAATGTTTGAAGGGCTTGTGGGAATGGATTCGACGTATATGAAGGTCGAACCTGCGATTGCGAGTCATTGGGAGGTATCAAAGGACGGACTCAAATATACTTTCACGATTAGAAAAGGTCTCAAGTGGTCAAACGGTGATGCTCTCACTCCTGAGCAAGTCAGAAATTCTTTTATCAGAGCCATGGCTCCCGAAGTAGCGAATCCTAATCTAGAAAATTATACGCATAATATTGAAGGCGCTGCCGAGTATGTAAAAAACTATTCGACTCCACAGCAAAAAGATTTTGAAGCGAAGCTCGGCATTACGTTAAAAGGCAAAGATCAGATCGAAATCAAAATCAAAAAGCCGAGCGCACTTTTTTTGAACTATTTGGCCGATCCGAGATGTGCCGTCGTTCATCCTTCGATGTGGAAACAAGATTCTAAAGCTTGGACTCACCCGGAAGAATTTATCGTAAACGGCCCGTATAAATTAAAGGAGTGGGTCGTCAATAAGCAGATTGTCCTCGAAAAAAATAAAAACTATCGCGAAGCTTCCAAAGTAAAAATCGAAACGATTGTCGCACTTCCGATTAACGATCAAACGACCACGTATAATTTGTATCGCACAAAGCAAATCGATTGGACCGGTGAAAACACTCTCGCAAGCACGTATGTATCCTCACTTCGCGCGGACTCTGAATTTTTTCTGACGGGAGCGTTTGGAACTTATGCGTATGCACTTAACGTTAAAATAAAGCCGCTTGATAATCTAAAAGTTCGAAAAGCACTTTCGTTGGCGATTCATCGAGCAGAAATTACGGATAAAGTTTTAAAGAGTGGCGTAATTCCTACAAGTCGACTGGTCCCACCGGGACTCGATGGCTTCAAACCCCCGATCGAGCCACCGCAGCCTTTTGATCGACAAATCGAGCAAGCAAAAACTCTTTTAGCTCAAGCGGGATATCCAGACGGCAAAGGTTTTCCGACCCTTACGCTCAATTACAATACGAACGAGCAGCATCACAAAGTGGCTCAGGCCATTCAGCAGATGTGGAAGAAATATCTTAATATTGATGTGAAGCTTGATAATCGAGAGTGGAAAGTTTTCTTGGCAGAACAGGCGCAAAAAAAGTACGAAATTTCACGACAAGCATGGATCGGCGAAATTCCAGATGCCGGCGATTATATGGAAGCCTATCTGGCGGACGGGCCAAATAATCATACGAATTGGGGAAATGCACAGTTCGATCGCATTTTGAGAGACGCTCATTTAATCAGGGACGCAAAGAAGCGAAATGAGGCGACGGCGAAAGCCGAAAAAATCATTCTAGACGACGCCCCGATTATCCCCATTTATCATTACGTTTTTTACAGCTTGATGAGCCCCAGAATCCAGGGCTTCAAACCGAATATGTTCGGAAAATATCAGTTTAAATATTTCACAAAGAAGTAATGATTTTTTAAAGATTCTACATTAGGTTTTGAATCTTCAAATAAGGCTAAGTAAGAAGTCCCCCTCGTCTAGCCCGGTCCAGGACACCTCCCTTTCACGGAGGTAACAAGGGTTCAAATCCCTTGGGGGACGCCATTTGACGCTTCGGCTTTTTCCCTGTGGACTTCGCCAATTTCAGTCGTCGTTCGGTTACGTACCAGTGCGTACGCGCCCTCTCTCCTTTATGAAATTGGCTCGCCACAGGAAAAAATCCTCGGTCAAATGGGGCTTTTAATTGAATCGCAAAACATAAATTCAAAGGTCCCCCGAGGGATTTGAACCCGTAGGGCAAAACCATCCGGTGGATGGTTTTGTTGCACGAGAGTTTGCGTCCGAAGGCCTGAGTAGCACCAAGGCCAAAGCAAGGATCGCGTTTGGAATAAATTAAAATGAAATGTAAGGCAGGAAATCAGTGGAGAGAGGATTCGGATTTACAAATCCATGAGAGCAAGCCATTTGTTACTTAGTCTAACATAAAGAAGGGGGGAGCTTTGGCACTAATTCCTGAACATTATTTAAAGGCTATAGTTGCAATTGGTTCACCTCAGCAATCTCAAGTTTCTTGGCAAGCTACAGGATTTCTTTTCGGGCATTTACTTCCGAGTGCAGAAAATCAAGAGCCTCACTATAAAGTTTTTCTAGTAACAAATCGGCACGTCTTGCTGAATCAATCCTTAGTGGTCCTTCGGTTTGATAATTACGGGACAGGTACTACACAGTTTCCCGTTCCTCTTGTTCAGAATAACAAACCAGTATGGATTGCGCATAGCGATCCAGATGTCGACGTGGCGATCCTTCCTATTGATGGGAATTTACTTTACCAAAACATCGGGAACATAAGTCTTTTCAAAGACGATACAGATATACTTCCCCTCTACAGCGCAAAGGCAAAGGATATCTGCGAGGGTGATGGGATATTTGTTATGGGGTTTCCTCTCGGACTAGTTCATCAAATGCAAAATTTTGCAGTAGTAAGAAGAGGAATTATTTCTCGGATCAAAGATTGCATGGGCGGGCACTCTAAAGATTTCTTGGTTGACGCACAAATTTTCCCAGGAAATAGTGGTGGCCCTGTTGTATCAAAGCCCGAAGTAATTTCGATCCAAGGTACACAATCTATCAACGGGTGTCTCTTGCTGGGAGTTGTTTCAGCCTATCTGCCGTTTATTGATATTGCCGTCAGCAAACAAACAGGGAGAAATAAAATTAGTTTTGAAGAGAATTCTGGGTTGGGTGTGGTCTATCCAGTTGATCGAATTCAAGAAGTTATCAAACAATTTCTTATGACTCTTAACCCGGTTGTCCAGTCGGCTCCCATCGGATCAAGTTCGATTTTAGTAACGTAAGAAGCAAGTTAAGTTTCAATTCCAAGGGCCGTCCTCAAATTCAATTACCCGCAGTTCATCCAGTATCCAATGGGGGACGCATAGTCCGGTGGACTGTTCGGGTCGCACGTGGTTCAGCGTAATGCCTGAGTAGCATCAAGGCTAAAGCAAGGACGTCGTTTGGAATAAAGCAAAATGAAATATAAGGCAGGAAATCGGTGGAAAGAGTTTTGCATTCCCACGCGGACTTCGCCAATTTTAGTCGTCGCTCGGTTACGTACATTTGAGTACGCGCCTTCGTTCCTTTGTTGAGCAGACTCGTTATAGGAAAAAATCTTCAGAGCTTCGGTACCGAAGCCGTACCGGTACCGAATTCGGAACCGAATTTATTTCAAATTTCCCCCAGCGAGTAACTGAACGATATAGTAGGGCTTACGAAGAGGATCCGCAGTAATCCAAGCAGCAACAACTTGTGAATCGTTTTCATCATTCGCCTTTTTAAATGTCAGCCGAATAATATAATTGGCATTGCAAACAGTATAGGTGGCATCCGCTGCTGGTTTATAACATCGGCCGGAAAACGTCTTAGAGTCCGGCGTTTCTTCGACTTGAACGTAACCGTCCATTAATAAAGCATCGATCGCTTCTTTGACATTGCTATCGTTTTTGAATTTCTCAAGAGCCTGTGCGCCAGGAGATGGAACTCCAGTACTACTTTCGCCCGCTGATGCATTTGAACTTAAAGCTAATACCAGAAATCCCAAACCATAGAACTTTGCCACTAATTTCATACCGTCCTCCATTGTTAACATTCAACTCCGACTATCACTGATTAAAGCCTATCCAAGGAGTCGCACAATTTCTTTATCATTTTTCTAAAAATTCATGTTCCATTTTGAGTTTTACTCAATTACTAATTGCCCGTGCAATTGAGTTCGATTCTTGATCATCGGAGTTATAAGACCTACTTAGGCGTCTGGATCAAATCTCAACCGTCAAAGGGGCGGGGCGTTAAATCTCGCATAGCTCAGGTTCTACGCTGTCATCCTTCATTTATTTCGCTCGTTGTTTCCGGTGATTCACATTTAAGCCTCGAACAAGGTGAAATGTTAAATCGATTTATGGGCCACACAGACGAGGCCAGTCATTTCTTCCTGCTACTTATACAATTGGAACGCTCTGGAACGCCTGAATTGAAAAATTACTTTTTAAAGCAGATGAATCAAATCATCGAAAAACAATCTGTATTAAAGGAGAGATTAAAATTTAAAAAAATTCTGCCTCTTGAAATGCAGGCACGCTATTACAGTTACTGGTATTATCCCGCTGTACACATGGCACTTCTAATTCCGGAACTTCAGAAGCCGGAAGCTCTAAGAAGATATTTGAAACTTCCCATTCAGACCGTTTCTGAAGTTCTGCAATTTTTATTATCCACCGGATTGGCTGTAGAAAAGGACGGGAAATTTCTGACCGGAACTACCAGTGTACACCTCGGGGCAGATTCGCCGATGACGTCCCGCTCACATACGAACTGGAGACAAAAAATAATTTCATCTCTTGAAAGGATCAAGCCACAAGATCTCCATTATTCGTCGGTCGTAAGTCTCTCTCGATCAGATGTGCCACGCATTAAGGCCGCCCTAATTCAAGCAATTGAGGAAGTGAGAGACATTGTTAAAGAAACAAAAGAGGAAGAACTCTTCTGTTACACACTTGATCTGTTTTCATTGAAGGAAACCGAAACCTAAGATGGTTCCTTATCGCCATTATGAAGAACCTGAAAATTTCCATTTTGGATTCGCGATACTCCTTGATCCTCCAGATGTAGAGGATTTATAGACGACGGATGCTTGTTAATACGATTCTCCTCGGCATTCTTACGACCGCTAAAATATTTGACGTATATGATGAGCCCAAATGCCACTCCTTGATTGCTCGATTGGGTGGATGGACCGCCAACCAAAAAGTACTCGAAGATAGTGTCCTAAATATTCCACCGAATCTTAAGAATCTTTTCTCAAATGATTTTGGAAATTCATCATTAGCAGATGCGAATATTGTCCTTTTCTTGGAGAGGCATTCACAAGACCGAGCGCCAATTATTTCACTCATAGATCATTTGTCTCGTCCGGGAGATATTTTTCTCATTGAAGGATTGGCTTATAACACCGAGGCGACTAACGAAATTCTTGAAAAATATAGCACTGGATTTTCAGCACTTCACCCAAAACTCAAAATAGATGGAATGGATGATGTTGGACTGCATTATGTCGCAATGGAGTTTATTAAGATGGCCCAAGCTGACGGAGACGCGGTTAACAGGATTGTTTCAAGAGTCTTAGCAATTGAGCAAAGAAATGAATTCTTTACCTTTCATATTGCGCGAGCACTCCAATTATTAAAACCGAAAGGTAAGGTTTTTGTGCTAATGGGAGTGGGACATTTTTTTGATCCTCACTTCCTTCTTCCATTTTTACTGAGTCAAAAATTTATTACGGTTGCTAGAAATGAAATTGCAAAGAAATCCTATGAACGCCTAAAAGAACAATACTCAAAATGGATAGCCGGTTCTTTGTCTAATCGAATGGATGAATTTTTAAGGGTTCTTCAGCAATATATTAGCTTGGCCGACGTATTCCGATCGGAAGTTGAACAAAAAAAAGGATTGAAGTTAGGCATTCCAAAAAACTGAAGTAGTTCAGTTTATATGGCGTCGCTACTTCGTGAGTTGAACCTGTGAACAGTGGAGCAAATCAAAGCAAACAAGATGGCCTCCCATCTGGTTGGGGGCGGTTGAACAAATATGAAAAGCCGTCCTTGGTTTAAGATAAAGCCGATGATATCTTTAATGTAACAACAGTTTTATGCCAAATAATTCCCTAGACCCGAACCAGCTACACAAACTGAAGCCGGCCGACTACCTTGCGAAAGGTTTTTTCATTTCGCCCAAAAAAATCCAACCGGAATTGACCGGCACCTACGCGTTTGCCGCAGCCACGCAGTTCGAACGGGCGGAAGCCTCGCCGGATGAACTGGCCGCCACCTTTGAAGCGCTGAAACAAATCCTGCCCACACGCGGCGACAGCGATGCCGCTAAAAAATTCGGCGGAGCCATCCAGGAGGCTCTCGCCCTCGTGGAAAGGATGCTGAAAATTTCCAATAATATCGCGATCGAGGGGTGGTTGCGTCAGTGCGCCAATTTTGTCAAGACTCCGGAAGATATCGACGCCTTCCTGCAACACTTCCAGGCGGTGCTCCTGCAGTATACCGCACTGATCGGAGTAAAACATACCGGCGAAACCCCGCGAGCCAAATAAGAATATCCATATCCTGTTGCCTCATGGGAAAAAGAAGCCCGGAGGGAGAGTGAGATTTAATTTATACGTTGCCTCAAGTTAAAAGACACCATGGTTTTGAGCCGCACCTCGACCTCGCCCGCTTTTTTCAGTCGGTTTCGCGCCGGATGGCGGAGTGTTATGTAAAACAGATTGCGGGGTGGAACCGCGATCAATTTCCCCCCGAGAAGTTCAGAGTTGAGAGGGGATTAGAATTGAAATGAGATCAGCGAGGGTTGTGAGTTGCTGAGTTGGTGCTACGGGTTCACAAGACGTTCAGAAATATGGATTTTGAAATTCCTATTCTTTTCATCCGGTATCCAATAGGGACGCCAATTTTAAAACTTCGACGAAGTTATTTAATTCTCAAAAATTTTTTTATTTCATCAGAAGTGCACTGCACCCTGTAGGATGCGAACCCGTATGGCAAAACCATCCGGTGGACTGAACGCGACGGAGCGTTCAGAGTTACGGATTTAGTCGAATTCTAGGATTTTCGACTTCTAGGAAAACTTTCAATTAAAGAGTTTTGTTGCACGAGAGTTTGCGTCCGAAGGCTGACGTAGCACCAAAGCCAAAGCAAGGAAGTCGTTTGGAATAAAGTAAAATGAAATATAAGGCAGGAAGTCGGTAGAGCGGGGTTTTAAGATTCCGTCTTAAATTAAACTAACAATCGACTCTATCTGAGGCAGTTTAACTTTTTGAGTTTACTGAGACGTTCGTTGGCTCGAACCCATTCTTCGCCATAAGCACCGTCAAGATCTTTTGGACGTTCTTGTGGAGTAAAAAAAGATAATGCAACACGGTCTCCGGCCAAAGCGCTTGAGAATGCCCGGATCATAAGAGAATCCAGAGGTTCATCTTTGTTTTGCCCGGATCGTGCTTTTTTGATTTCTTTCATGATGTTTGAATCTACTTTGGAGGAGCTTTTTAAAATACATTTTGCAGACAACAGAGCACAGCTTTCCTTTCCACAATTAATTCTGCTTTCAATAGCTCGGTGGAAGCTAGCATCAAACCACCAAAGTTCTTGAAGAACCAACCCATTGGAGACTTTTTCAATATAAAAAGAATCGAGAGCGGACGCTTCAAAAAGTGTCTTGTTCTCTTTTCCTGACCGGTAAGAGATTTTGAATTCACTCCATTCGTCTTTTTCCAACTTCTGTCCATTTTGAAACGAAACCCTGTATCCATCCACTAAAAGAGTGGGTCCCGACTCCGTTTTAAAACTTAATTTAGTAGATCCTTCGCTGTTTTCGCCGACCAAATTTGTGAGGAGTGAAAGAAAAATCAATGCGTGAGCCATGCGCTTGATAATTACATCTGATCCTTGCGCTTAATCAATTTAAAGGATCTCCCGCGATTCAACGTAATATCTAAGTAGCACCCAAGGTTAAAACTTGGATTGCAGTGGAGAGAGTTTTAGATTTCAAATCCCTCTGGGGATGCCATTTCACACTTCGGCCTTTTCTCTGTGGACTTCGCCAATTTCAGGATCTCCATCGTTATATGGGCCAAGTGCATTTCTCTTACGAAGCAGTTTTAGCGTTAGCCCCTACTTCTTGGAGTTCTAATTCGCAGTTTCGAAGATGAAAAAATGATCTGATCGCAGATAACCTTACAAGAGTGTCATTGAATGAAGGATCGAATGTCGATCTGTGAATTGCGTGATCAAGCCAATTAGAAAAATTAATTCTAAGATTTTCTCTTAACTTCAATATTTTTTTATTCTTAGGAGAGCGATTTTTCACTTCGCTATTTAGGATCACTCCTGCAAGAAAACTGGTCGTTTGAAGAAGTTGGACAATGTAGTCGTCGCGATTTGAATCGGTAAACGATATATTTATAAGCATAAAAATCAGGTCTGCCATTTTGTATTGCCTTCGCAGATAAGTGGGAGATAGTGCTTGATTCAGAGGCAAGGTAAGGGAAGTCGCAGGAACAACAAGTGTTGCAATTGACGCCATTGGATGAGGCGCACCATCTTCAAGATCGAGTTCTTGCCTTGAACCTGGGTGTCTGAATAGATTTCTTCCAGAGGGCGATTTACTCAGGTTGAAAATCAAATCAATTATGACATCTGAAACTTTGTAGCCTTCAAAATGATAAGATAAGTTCGGAACATCTTCTTGATAAAAATCAGATCCCGCGTGAAATGTGGAAACAATGCGGAAGAGGAATTGTCGTGCGCTTTCACCATCGATGGTGGACGTGGTACCCATCATCTCAGCCAAAACTTTTTTGATATGATCTAGCGCCAATCGATTGTTGGCTTGAGCTAACTTCCAAAATTCTGCAATAGCTGGTTCAGCTGAGGAATAAAGTTCAATTTTTTTATCTCTTGTCGAAGCCCTCTTCAATAAAGATTCTAGAGATTCTGCCGCTGGCAACCCAGTGGAATACGCTGGCGTTAAGATGCTAAAGATCGTAAGCGTAAAAATATATTTAGTAATCATGATAGAAAACTGGCGGGTCGGAGGGTGGCAAGTCAAGCTAAACTGGTTTTCTAACTTGAATTCTGAATCTGTGTTTGAGTTCTACATAATGAAATTGGGGGCCGCCATTTCACACTTCAGCTTCATGAATGCTCCATCGCATTCACGCCTGTGGACTTTGCCAATTTCCTAGACTGCTCAAACTCACTTCGAAAGCATTTCGACGAATGCCTTTAAATAAGTTGGATCGAATTCTCCGCCTTTAACTCCGACTACGAGGTGCTTGAGCGCATCGTAAGGCTTCATTCCAGGCGCATAAACTTTTTGCGAAGTGAGGGTATTGAAGGCGTCAGCAATTGAAATCATCTTTGAGAAGGGATGTGGGGTTTTGATTCCATTCGGATAACCTTTTCCATTTGGACGCTCATGATGCTCCAGCACGATTCTTTTTGAAAGAGCGGGAACAATAGATTTAGTCCCAAGAATTTCTTCGCCCAATTTGGCATGCTCACGAATGGCAAGCCATTCTTCATTTTGAAGTTCTTCTGCTTTATTTAGAATCTCATTCGCAACTTTGCTTTTTCCGATGTCATGAAGAATCCCACCCAATCCGAGTGCGAAAATTTCATCATAGGCTCGAATTCCCAGAGATTTCGCGAGTGCAATGGCGTACGCCGAGACATGAAGCGCGTGTGCATGTTCGGTCAAATTTCTACAGGATAGCTGAACAAGTTCCGGCAGTGCTCCTCGATCGTTCAAATATTTGATGCAACTTCGCACATAACCGGAAGCGGAATTAATCGCTTCAGCTGAACCAGGAGTTGTGTGAATCGTCGAAAGCATGGGATCCGAAAGTTCGTAGAGAACCAATGCTTTTTTCTGAATGCTTGCGTTTGGTCTGCTCAAGATTTTTACGAGATTGACTTCGAGATATTCACGGTGAGCTGCCTTGGAGTTGAATTTAACGAACAGCTCAGTCACACCAAATTCGGTTAATTTCTGAGTGTCGACGTCCGTCCAGTTTTGTCCTTTGCCTTTGTAGCTGATGTATTGACCCTGGTAATACATGAACAATTCGACATCCATATGTTTTTCGCCTCGGTAGAGTTCAATCGGGACGGCA